>JALYHV010000197.1 GCA_030776205.1 Myxococcota bacterium
CATCGCATCGGCGGCGTCGGCGGCGTCCATGGGAAACCGGGCGTCACTCGTGTCGGGGGCATCCATTGCCGCGGTCGCGTCCGACGCGTCGGAGACGAACCGATCGACGGACGTGTCGACCACTGCGTCGATCGGGCCGTCGCTCCCGGTGGTCCCGTCCACGGACGAGGCATCGACGACCGATCCCTCGCCAGCGTCGCCAGTGGATGCGTCACCGCCAGAAAGGGTATCGAACCCGCCACACGCCGCGGCGAGAAAGGCAGCGGCCGGTGCGATTGCGGCGAACCGCGCGGCGAGCTGGAGAGGCGTAAGACTGCGAGCCATGGGGGTATGTCTCCTCGTTCTCGGGGGGGGCGGCGCTCCGGCGGAGCGCGTGATTCATTTCCGCTGCGACGCGGGGGCGGTGGCCGTGTCCTCGATGTGGAACTCGACGCGCCGATTCGCCGCCCGTCCTTCTTCGGTCGAGTTGTCGCTGCTCGGTCTCTCCAGCCCGAAGCCGTTGCTGCTGAGGCGCTGTTTGGCGACCCCTGCGGCGACCAACGCCTTCTCTACGGACGCCGCGCGCCGCCGGCTCAGCTCCTTGTTGTAGACCGGCGATCCGACGTTGTCGGTGTGTCCTTCGACCCGCAGGTGCTTGATCTCGGGGTGGTCCTTTAGGGTGCTGGCCACGGCGTCGATCAACGGCTGGCTGTCTACGATGTCCGCGCTGTTGAACTTGAACTTGATCTGCTCGAGGATTTTCACCTGTCCAGCCTCGATGCGAACGAGCGGGCAGCCGTTCTTCTTCGGGTCGGCGTTGCGCGGCCCTGGAACGTCGGGGCACGCGTCTTCCGTGTCGGGAACACCGTCGCCGTCGCGGTCGGCGGGGCAGCCGTTCGTCTTGCGATCGGCGGTCTTGACGCCTGCAACGTCGGGGCACGCGTCTTCCGCGTCGGGAACGCCGTCGCCGTCGCGGTCGGCGGGGCAGCCGTTGGTCTTCGGGTCGGCGGTCTTCACGCCTGGGACATCGGGGCACGCGTCTTCCGTGTCGGGAACACCGTCGCCGTCGCGGTCGGCGGGGCAGCCGTTCGTCTTGGGATCGGCGGTCTTCACGCCTGGGACATCGGGGCACGCGTCTTCCGTGTCGGGAACACCGTCACCGTCGCGGTCGGCGGGGCAGCCGTTGGTCTTCGGGTCGGCGGTCCTGATGCCAGCCACATCGGGACAGGCGTCCTCGCCGTCCAGGATCCCGTCGCCGTCGCGATCCGTCTTTGCGGGCTGCTCTTGCGCGGCGATGTCCGGCATCCACTCCAAGGAGGCGAGGGCGCGAAAGAGCGGCGTTCCGGCGGCGTTGGAGAGACCCGGCCCCGCGCCGAGTCCGAACCTGACCCCGCCCGCGTCGTAGTGAGCGCCGACGATGAGCGCGAGCGGCGTCGTGTGGTCGCCAAAGACGGCGCTGCCCTGCGTGAGCACCGTGCTGCCGAAGACCTCCGGTCCGATGACCAGCCTCCGGTCGGCGACGCGCAACCCGGCGGCCGCGTTGAAATCGAGCTGCGTTCCGGTGGCATGGCCGGCGAACGGCTGGTCATTCGCGCGGTAGACGACGCCGACGCCGGCCGAGTACACGAAAGCGCTGATGTCGCCCGCGACGTAGATGTGGGGACCGACGCGAACCTTCCCGTCGCCGAGGTACTGCGTCTCGTCGCCCGTCGGCAGCCAGACGCGACCACCGATTGCGATCGTGAACGGGTCCCCGTATTCCCCTGCAAGCCGCAGATCGAGCGCGAGCCGAAGATCGCCGATACCGCCTCCCGTCGGGGCAATGTAGGTGTTTCCGTCGACATTGAACCGGTTGGTCGCATTCGGGTCGTCGTCGCTGTCCTCCTGCACCAACGCAATGGGAAGGCTGGCCGCGATTCGCAGGCGGTCGAAGAGCGTGAGGGCGCCCCCGACGTGCAGAAAAAACTGATGAAGAAGGAGGCTCGTGTTCTCCGAGCCATCCGGATTTCGCAGGACGTACGCCTTGTAGCCGTAGTCCCCGATGACGCCGAGCGCCGGCCGAACCGTTCCTCGCAAATCGAGCGACTCGCTAGCGAACCAGTCGCTCCCGCGCTCCGAGGGCTCGAAGCGGTTAAGAGCGATGCCCGGTGTGACGACCGTCTGGGCGTGGGACGATGTTCCGGAAAGCAACGCCGCGAGGGCGGTCGCGACGAAAACACACCGCGCGCTCGAATTCATGGTGCGCATCTGGAATCAGATCTCCCGGCAGGTGCTGTGGGTGGTTGCAGTGGCCCGTTTGCAAAGACGGCGCATCGCGCGCGCTGCCGGCGTCATCGAAGCTTCCGTGGGCGGCGCCAAAGCACGAGCCGCGCCAGCGTGACGGCGAGCCAGCGAACATCACGATTTCGGCCGTCCCTCGAGCAAGCGCTGTAGCCTTCTGTGCGGCGTCGGCGTGCACGTAGTCAGCGAATTGCCCTGCGGTTCTGGCACAATGCAAAGCTGGCGGGACCAGACAATCGTTCGAAACCGCTAAGGTCCTGGAAGCGCGCGCGGAGCGGCCGCGCCCCACTCCCCGAAGAAAGCGATGATTGAACCGGCTGGAGGAGAGGCTGCTGCGTTTTGGGGGGCTCGGACGTCGACCGTGGACTGGTGCGAGGCCAACTACGAGCACTCGCGCTACATCTGCGAGCTCTTTAACACGCTCTCGAGCGGCGCCCTCGTCGTGGCCGGCGTTGTCGGGTTGGCGATGCACTGGCGTGTCCTCGAGCGCCGATTCCTCATCGCCTTCGCAGCGCTGGCGCTCGTGGGCATCGGCAGCGCCGCTTTCCATGCAACCTTGAAGTTCGAGCTCCAGATGCTGGACGAGCTGCCGATGATCTACCTGGCGCTTGTCGTCGTGTTCATCGTGCTCGATATGCGCCCCCGGCGGGCGCCTGGCGGTTGGCTGGCTGCCTCGCTCACCGCCTACGGCCTGGCCGGCACCGCTGTCGCTGCGCTCACGCGAGGTTCGAGGCAATTTTGGAGTTTTCAGATCAGCTTTGGGTGCCTCGAAGTCTTTTGCCTGGCGCGAGTGTGGATGTTGAGCCATCGCAGCAGAAATCCCTTAGTTTCGCGCTTGTTCGGCACGGGGATGGCATGTTACCTGGTGGCCGTCACCGTCTGGTTTCTCGACGTCCGCTTCTGCCCCGTGTTCTCGACGAGCTTCCCGGCGCGGGGACTCTTCAACCCCCAGCTTCACGCTGTATGGCACGTCCTTGTTTCTGCAGGGTTTTATCTCCTCCTCCTGCTTTTAGCGCTCGAGCGTCTCGAGGCGCTCGGCAGGCCCGCTCACCTCGGCCACGGGGCGGGCTGGTTGCCTCACATCGTGACGCGCTACGCTAACCCTTCGCCCCGTTCGCGCGGGCGCGCGCGCAATTCGAGACCCCAATGAGCCAAATGCAAGCCCCGAAGACCCCCGTGATCGACCCGCACGGCCTCCTGCCCAGCGGCGAACCCATGGCGACGCTCGCCGAGCTCGCCGGGATGTTCGACGTCTCGATGAATGCGCTGCGGATCGTCCTTCAGGAGCGAGCCGCGGGAGGCGCGCGTTACGTGCGTCGCTCGCCTTCTCGGGAAACGCTTTACGCCATCGCGGACGTTCGGAGCGCCATCGCCGAGAACCGCGCCTGGCTCGACGAACGACGACGCGTCGCGGCCGAACTCGAGGCGATGCAGCGCGCGGCGAAGGCTCTGAAGAAGGCGGCGAACGAAGCGGCCTCGAGCACCAGGCGCGATCGCCCGGCTCCCGCATCCAAAAAAATGCCGCGGCCGCGGGCCTACGGTTCCGCCTCCGAGAGACGCGGCCCGATTACGCCGGAAGTAATCGTTCGGAAGGCACGCTGAACGCCGACACCGACGCGTGACGCGCCGTGTGACTTTCGTCGTCGGACTCGAGGCTCCGCGCCGACGGAGCGCGGTTCGGCGGGGCCGTGGCGGCTGGGCTCTTCCGACGCGCGGGCCCGCCTCGAAGCCGCGGGCCTACTTTACCTTCTCCTCCGATGTGCCGTTGCTATCGGTGCACACCGGGAAATGACGGCATGAATCTCCTCCACTCAGCCCAGGGCGTCGTGCCGAGCGCGTGCGAGAACCTCCTTCTGTCCATCGGACATCGCGCGAAGAAACACACCCGGTTCGACACGGCGCCGCTCATCGCCAGCCCGCAGGACTTCGCTGCCGGTATCATCGACTTCTCCGGCGAAGCGTTGAGCGGCTCGGTCGTGCTTCTCAGCGCGTTCAAGTTCTTCGCCGCGTCGCTTTCGTCGGAGACGAAGAGCCCTCTGCGCGTACAGTCTGCGGCGGACTGGATCCGGGTGCGCGACGTGTCGATGGAGCTTACCAATCAGCTCCTCGGTCGGATCAAAAACCAGCTCTGCAAGTACGGTATCGTCGTCGAGCCATCGTTGCCGCGCGCCGTTTCCGGCTATCCTCTTCGCGTCACCGTGCGCGAACGCACCGTGGCGCCGCATGTCTACATTGGAGAAGGCTGCGAGGTATTCGTATGGTTCGAGGCCGTCGTAAAAGACGCCTCGGCATCGCCCCCCCCCCTCGAGCGCATCGCCGAAGGCGATCTCGTCGAGTTTTGAGAAAGAGGCTCAGGTGGGTAGGCGCAGGCACTTCGTTTCCGTCGGAACCAAACTCACGAGCGCGATGCTGCTCGTGCTTTGCGTGGTGACCGTAGTTGCTTACTTCCAGGTGAGCCGTCACGAGCGCGAGCAACTCCTTTCGGCCAAGGAGCGATCGGCCGCCATGGTTACGGAGCTCTTCGCGGCAGGAGTGACCGCGACGCTCTCCTTCGGAGACGACAAGGGAGTACGCGAGCAGATCGCGCTTCTGACCGCAAACGCCAGTGTCGTCTATGCGGCGGTTTGGCGCGTTGACGGCGGCAAGCGCGGCGAACAGCTGGGGGAGACCGCACGGCGCGCGTTCATTCCACAACCGACTCCCGCGGTCGCCGAGCAGGCCCTCGTCCGCCGCACCGCGGATTCGGTCAGCGTTCAAGAGTCGGTCGTCTCCGCGTCGGGCGAGGTCCTCGGCGAGGTGCTCGTCGAGTTCTCGCTTTTGCAGGAGAATGCCGCGATCGCGGCCGCGCAGCGGAGCACGCTTGCCATGTCGCTCGCAACGGGGCTCGGTCTCGCGATCGTGCTCCTCGCCCTCACCCGAACGGTGGTGGTGAGACGACTCGCTCAGCTGGCAAAAGCGGCAAAGCGGCTCGAAAACGGCGAAGTGGCCGACGTCGACTTCGACACGAACGACGAAGTCGGCGCGCTCTCCCGTGCGTTCGCCAGCATGGGGCAGGCGATCGCGCACCGCGAATTGCAGGTCTTCGAGCGCAACCGAGACATGCGTCGCGTCCTCGACAACGTGGCCGAGGGGCTCATGACGGTCGGCAAAGACGGAAGCATATCGGCCGAGCGCTCGCGAGCGATCGACGAGTGGTTCGGCTCCCCTGCGCCGGCGGCAAAGATCTTTGACTTCTTCGCGAGCTTCGCGCCCGTCATGGCAGGCTTTCTTCGACTCGGATGGACCGCACTCCAGGACGACATCATGCCTGTGGCCGTGGTGCTCGACCAGATTCGAGGCCGCTTCGAGCTACGCGCCCGCACGTTCGAGCTCGACTATTCGCCCATTTGGGCCGGGCCCGAAGACGACCAGGTGCTCGACCAAGTCCTCGTCGTGGTGCGCGATGTGACCGCGACCGTGGCGCGTGAGCGTGCCGAGCAGTCGCAGCGTGATGCGCTTCACATGTTCCGCCGGATCCTGATCGACCCCGCCGGCTTTCACGAATTCTTGCGAAACGCCTCGCGTCTAGTCGTCGCCATCGAGCACAGCCTGGTTGGTCCCCGCATGGGGTCAGCGGTCGAGCACGATATCCACACGCTAAAGGGCGACACTGCCGTTTACGGAATCGAGAGCATCGCCGCGATCTGCCATGCCATCGAATCGCGTATGCAGGAGAGCGGTGCGCCGCTGACGGCCGACGAGGCGGCTGCCCTGCGCACCGCGTGGAACCGCGTTCAATTGATGGCCTCCGAGCTCGAAAGCGTTTCCGCGCTCGATCGCGTCGAAATCCGCACCGACGAGTACGAGCGCCACCTCGCCCAGATCCAGGCGGGTAGCACCAAGGAGGTGCTGGCCCTAACGGTCCGGAGCTGGAGCAACGAGCTCGCGGAGCGCAGCATGCAGCGCATCGCCGATCAAGGCCGTGCGCTCGCCAGACGCCTCGGAAAGGGCAGCACCGCGATCGACGCGCGGGTCACGCCATCCAGCCTCCGTCTGTCCGCCGCGCTTTGGGCACCGGTGTGGTCGGTGTTCTCCCATGTCTTACGCAACGCGTTCGACCATGGAATCGAGTCGGAGGAGGAGCGACTGGCCGCCAACAAGCCACCCGAGGGCCGCGTCGAGATCACGTTGAAGGGCTCGCGCTATGGCGTCGAGCTGCGTGTGGTCGACGATGGTCATGGCATCGATTGGGAAAAAGTCCGAGAGCGAGCCCGGCAACTCGGCAAACCCCATCGCACGCAAGAGGATCTCGAGGAAGCGCTGTACACCGACAACCTCACCACCCGGAGCTCCGCCACCGAGATCTCGGGCCGCGGCCTCGGCATGGGCGCCGTCCGCGAGGTGGTCTGGAGCTGCGGCGGCACCATCTCGATCGAAAGCCGCCTCGGGTTCGGGACGACGCTGACATTTCGATTCCCGCCGGCTATGAATGACGCCCCCATGCGCTCCTTCGCACCCTCGATGGTTCCCAAGGCAGCCTGCTGATGCACTCAACTTCGCCCGGCAGTGGTCCGTTGCATGTAATGATGGGTCATTCAGTCGAGACGATGCGCGTGGAGGTCGACCTCAACGCCATCGTCTCCAACGCACGGGACGTGCAGGCGCTCGTGGGACCCTCGACGGGCGTGCTGGCGGTGATGAAGGCCGACGCGTATGGCCATGGTCTCGTGCCAGTCGCGCGAGCGCTCGAGCGCGATCGCGTGGTCGCCGGCTTCGTAGTCACCTCGCTCGCGAGCGGCGTTTCGCTGCGGCGAGAGGGCATCGATTTGCCAGTCATCGCCCTCATCGGCCAATACGGCCGCGGACACAGTGCGGTCATCGAGGCAGGGCTGACGCCGGTGCTCGCTTCAATCGCCGACGTGGAATCGTTCGCGCTCGCCGCCCGCCTGCTCGGCCGACGCATCGCGGCGCACGTCGAGGTGGACACCGGAATGTCTCGCCTCGGGATCCGCGAAGACGAGATCGCACGGTTTTTGGCAACGCTAGCGGCGTGCCCGGAGATCACGATCACTGGGCTATGCACGCAGCTCGCCTCAGCGGACAGCGATTCACCGGCTCCCTCGCATCGTCAGCTCGACGCGTTCGAGCAAGCGCGGGATCTCTTCGTGGCCGCGGGGCACCGGCCGACGATGGTTCATGCGGCCAACACCGCAGCCACCTTCCGTCTGCCTCGATCGCACTTCAGCCACGTCCGGGCGGGCATCGCGCTGTTCGGCGGCGATGAGCCCAGCGGTGCGACGCTCCGCCCCAGCATGCGCCTCGTGACGCGCGTCGCGCAGCTCCGCTCCATTCGGGCCGGCGAGGCGGTTTCCTACGGCGAAGCGTGGAGGGCCGCGCGTCCTTCGCAGATTGCGACGTTGCCCGTCGGGTATGCGCAAGGATACCCGCGGAGGCTCTCCGGCCGCACCGAAGTGCTCATTCGAGAACGTCGCGTTCCGGTAGTTGGCTCGATATGCATGGAAATGATGATGGTCGACGTTACCGACCTGGGTGACGACGTCCATGTCGACGACGAGGTCGTTCTCCTAGGCGGCAGCGGTGTGCACGAGATTCGGGCGACGGATCTCGCCAGGTCCATGGGGGGCATCGTCGAGGAGATTTTCTGTGGAATCCCGAAGACCATGGTGCGGACGTACTCGCCCGACTCGGCCACCCGGATCTGGAAAGACTTCGTCCGCGACACCCTGATCCCTTCGCCGGCGTCATGACGCGCGCGACCTACGACGGGCCCCTGGGCCCGCGCCGGATGCGCAGCACAGTTGCGCTCCCTGCACCCCAAGTCGCACGCCTCGACCAGAAGGCCGCAGCAGAAGGGGCACCCGCTGCAGCGGTCATGATCGGTGCCGTCGCGGCGCTCTTGGCGCGCTACGCCGGGCGTGAGCGTGTCTCGCTCTCCGTGGCGACGGCGACGGCGACGGAGCTCCTGCACGTCGGCTTGGAGGACGACCCCGACGTCAGGGAGCTGATTCGCCGAAGCGCCGCGGCCATTGGGGCGACCACCCGGCTCGAAGGCGCTCCTCCACGGCACGTGCTCGGCGGCGCCCGCGAAGAGGCAGAGGTTACGCTGGTGCTCGAAGGCGCGGCCATCCCAGGGACCGCGGACCTGGCGATTCGGGTTTGCGGCGTGAAGGCCGAGCTTCACTGGCTTACGGAGCGCTTCGCGGACGGCGCGATCGCGCGCACGAGCGAGCACCTGCGGTTGCTACTCGAAGGGATGGCGCGCGATTCGGGACGCGTCGCGGCCATTCCGGTCGTCGCTGCCGAGGAGCGCGCGTGGATCCTGGGGCGCTCGAACGTCGCGGCCGTGCGCCTCGACGAAGAGTTGCCGGGCGTCGTTGCGCTCTTCGAGGAGCGCGCGCGAAGTACCCCGGAGGCGGTGGCGGTCGTCGATGGTGCACGGCGGCTCACTTACGGGGAGCTAAACGAGGCGGTCGACGTGCTCGGCGCGCATCTTCGCGCACGCGGGGTGGGCTCGGGGGTTCGGGTGGCGGTGTACCTCGAGCGAGGCGCCGACGCGGTCGTGGCGTTTTTGGCGGTTCTTAAGGCTCGGGGCACGTACGTGCCGGTCGATAGCAGCTACCCGCAGGGTCGTGTCTCCGCGATCCTTTCGTGCGCCGCGCCTCGAGCGATCGTCACGCGGACAGCGCTCGCTTCGATGGTCCAAGAAGGCCCAGGCTCCGCGGGGCCTCCCTGCGTTCTCCTGGTCGATGATCTCGTTCCTGGCGCGATTGCCGAGGGCGCAACGTCCGGCGCGTCCGTGCTTCCTGAGGACGTCGCCTACGCCTTCTTCACCTCGGGATCGACCGGGCAACCGAAAGGCGTCGTCGTGGATCACAGGGCGTTCGCGAACTACGCGCGCGCTGCGGTCGATGCGTACGGAGTGCGCGCCGACGACCGGGTACTGCAAGCGGCGTCGATCGGCTTCGATTTGAGCCTCGAGGAGCTCGTCATCACGCTGACCGCGGGCGCGACGCTCGTGATCCGTAGCGCGGCGCCCATCGCCTCCGTCCAGTCGTTCTTCGACGAATGCATCGCGCAGCGCTTGACCGTGCTGAGCATCACCTCCGCGCTATGGCACGAGCTGACGATGCGCCTCGCCGATGGGTCGGCCACACTGCCGCCGCTTCTCCGGCTCGTCATCCTCGGAGCCGACGTCGCGCGCCCGGACGTTCTCGCGCTATGGCAGCGAGCGACGGCGGGCCGCGTGCGATTGGTGAACAGCTACGGGCTGACCGAGACCACGATCGTGGCCACCGTGTGGGAGGACGCGGGAGACGAGCTCGGTGGCGATTGGCGCGCCGTGCCGATCGGCCGCCCGCTCCGCAACGTGTCCGCGTACGTGCTCGACGAGGCTCGAGAGCTCGTGCCGGTCGGGGTCGCGGGTGAGATATGGATCGGCGGCCTTGCTGTCGCGCGCGGCTATCTGGGTGACGACAAACTCACCGAATCACGCTTCTTGCCGGATCCGTTCCTCGTCGGCGGGCGCATGTACCGGACCGGTGACCGCGGCGTTCTGCGGAGCAGCGGCGAACTTGAGTTCCTCGGCCGTAGTGACTACCAGCTCAAGATCAACGGCGTTCGGATCGAGCTCGGCGAGATCGAGACGCGTCTCCGCGAGTTTCCGGGGGTTATCGAGGCGGTCGTGCTCGCGCGGACGAACGCAGCCTCGCAAACGGAGCTCGAGGCCCACGTGCTGTCGCCCTCCATGCAGGTGACGTCCAAGGAGCTCCAGGCGCATCTCCGGCGGGTGCTCCCCCTGCCCACCGTCCCGGCGCGGATCGTCGTCGCTGACCGCTTTCCCTTGACATCAGCCGGAAAAATCGATCGTCGCGCGCTCGCCGCGCCGACCCGAGCCGTCGAGCGCACCCCGTTCGTCGCGGCGGAGTCGGCGCTCGAGAAGATGGTTGTGGCGACGACGGCCGAGGTTCTCGGGATTCCGCAGGTTGGTGTAGGTGACGGCTTCATTGCCCTAGGGGGAGACTCGCTCGCCGCGGTTCGGGCAGCCTCCGTCCTCGAAGCGAAGCTTGGCCGGCGCGTAGGGGGACAAGTCTTCCTCGCCTCGAAGACGCTGCGTGAATTGTGCGTGGATCTCGATCGGAGCACCGACGACCTCGGTACGACGCGCACTGCGCTCGAGACGCTGGAGCGCGACACGAGGCTCGACCCGCGGATCGAGCCGCGTCCTGCATCGGGAAGGCAAGCGCAACCCTTCGCCAACGTTCTCCTCACGGGCGCAACGGGATATTACGGGACCTTCCTGCTCGCCGACCTGCTCCGCCAAACCCCGGCCCACGTGGTCTGTCTCGTCCGGGCACGAACACCGGACACGGCGCTTGGCCGTATCCTCGCGAGCCTCGCGCGGTGGAAGTGCCCCATCGACGCGATGACCCTCGCATCGCGCCTCACGGCAGTATGCGGTGACGTCGAGCGACCGGACCTCGGTCTCGACGCGGCGACCTTCCGCAATATGAGCGAGTCGCTCGACGCGGTGTTTCACGTCGCCGCTCACGTGAACATGCTCCTGCCATACGATTCGTTGCGAGCAAGCAACGTCCTGGCCGTCGAGTCCGTGCTCCGCCTGGCGGCGACCGGAAGGCCGAAGACGGTCCACCACGTGTCCACTGTAGAGGTCCTTGCGGACACGGACCCCCGCACGCGGGGCGCTCTGGCCGAGCGGCGCGCGGCGGCGTCTCCTGCGCTCCTCGAGAGCGGGTACGGGCAGACCAAGTGGGTCGCGGAGAAGCTTGTGGAGAGCGCCCGCGAGCGCGGCATCGCGGCGACAATTCATCGCCCCGGGCGGCTGATGGGCCACTCGTCGACTGGTGCGTTCAACGCCAGTGACTTCCTCGTGCGGCTGATCGAGGCGTGCAACCAGGTCGGCGCGGCGCCCCCGCTCGACGTCCTCGTGGACTTCACTCCGGTAGATTGCGCGAGCCGCGCTCTCATCCAGCTGGCGCAAACGAGGCAGGAAGCCGCCACGTATCACATCGTCCACCCGCATCCACCACGGTGGAGCGCCCTCGTCGCGACCATCGTCGCGCTCGGATATCCGCTCCGCGTCGTTCCGTTCGTGCGGTGGCGAGCGTTGCTGAACGAGTGCAACGCGTCCGATGGGCGCGCCTCCTTTCGTCAGTATCTAGCGAGCTTTTCGCAGGACGAGCTCGAAGCCTCGATCCGCGGCGGCTATGAATCGCGAGTGACCGCCGACGCGCTGGGCGGCGAGTTTGCCTGGCCGTCGATCGACGAACGGTTGGTGGGTACGTGCATGCGTGCGCTCGACGCGGCGGAGGCGTCAGCACCTGCCCCCACGCCGCTCTGAGCGGTCCTTTCGTTCTCGTCGTCTTCAGTCGTCGTCGCCATAGGCCGTTGAACCGCATGGATGATCCGCGTGCGACGGAACGGTTTCTGGCGAGGCGTTGCCGCCGCGCTGCCCGTTGCGTTTCTGGCTGCCTGGTCGGCGTCCGCTAGCGCGCAGTCCGAGGACGAGGAATCGTCGGTGGTGCCGCTGGAGGCGCGTAGCGGGCTCTCGGGGACGCTCTCGAACGCGCTCCTGCTCCGCGACGAAGGTGGCCCCGAGACGACGCTGATGACCATCTTCACCGCCTCGTTCGCGTGGACCGACGCCTTCAGCACGTTCGTGCGTGTCGGCTCGGTCGTGAACTCCTCGCCCGGTCTGCGCGACGCAACCGAGCTGTCGAACGGAGCAGCGGGGTTGGCTTTGGAGCTCCACGTGACGAAACACCTCACCTTGGGCGGGCAATCGGGTGCCACGATTCCGTTCGGCACGGGCGGGGGAGACGCGGCCTCGCCCGGGGAGGTACGGGCGTGGGTGAACTGCATCGATTGGGACACCATGTTCGCGATGAATCATGTCGATGTCTTCAACGGGTTGCGCATGGCATACGAGCTTTCGCCGTTCACCCTCTCGGTCGAGAGCGTCCTTCACGAGCTCCTCCGCGTGCGAGGAGCGAACAACGACCCGGTAGGATCCGGAGCCACTATAACCGGGACGAGTGCGAGCTTATCGTACGCAGTCCTTCCTGCCCTTTCCCTGTCTACGGGATTATCGGAAACGCGCGTGTGGAACGCGCCCGACTTCGTCCGTTTGGATGCCAATTCTCGCGCAGATTATTTTCTTTCCGGCGCCGTTTCGACGACATTGAAGCTGCACAACGCCGAGCTCAGGCCCGCCCTGATTTACGCGCGCGCGTTGGACCCTCCTCTCAGCACAATGGGCTTTCAGGTGATCCAACTTGATTTCGCTTTTTCGCTCTGACTTGCGCATATCGTACTATTCGCGTTCGCGTTGACGACGTATGTTCCGAACGATGGTTGGCTCTGTCACGTTCCGGCGCCGGCCGCCGACGCTCGTCGTGGTCTTCGGTCTTCTCTGCGCACAACTGGTGGCGCGCCGGGCGTACGCCGGCGATGAAGAAGACCTGGCGGCTCTGCTCGACGAACACGTCGTCAGCGGAGCGTCGAAGACCGAGGAGCTCGCGGAAGACGCGCCGGCGACGACGTCGGTCATCACCGCGGAGGATATGCGGCGCTACGGCATTCGTTCCATTGCCGAAGCGATTAACTTTCTGGGCATGGGGCTAATTGCGCACAACCCGCTGCACTCCATCGAAGTGGGCGGACGCGGAGTCCTTCTCACGTCCGACTTCGGCAACCATGTGCTCGTCGTCGTCGACGGGCACGTCTACAACGAGCCCTGGGGTGGAACGGCGTATTTCGAGCAGGGCGCCGGGATACCCATCGAGCTCATCGACCACGTGGAGCTCATTCTCGGCCCGGGCTCGGTCCTCTACGGCGGAAACGCGATGATTGGCGTCGTGAATGTCGTCACGAAGCGCGCTTCGTCGTACAAGGGGCTCCACCTGCTGGCGGGGGCAGGGCTCTCTCCGCAGCAAGGCAGAAACGGGAGCTTCACCAGCTTCGCCCCGGCGGACCTGGGGGGAACGTACCGTCTCGGCGTCGGCCTCGGCCACGAGCTAACGCTCTTCGGCCAGCAAGCCCAGATCGTGACGCAGGCGGAGGTCTACCAGCAGAGCGGACCGTCGTTCGAATGGGGGCCGCAAGTCGTCACCAACGCCGACGGGACTCCCTACAACTTTGGGCCGCGCACGCCGCCGGGCGTCTGGGGTGGGCGCATCAACAACCAATATTGGACGTTCGTCCCCACGCTGCACAGCCGCATTCAAATTGGCGATCTCTCGATCATGTTCCGTGGGGAGATGTACAAGCGCGCCACGCCGGTGCAGGGCTTCGACCAGCAGGCGACCGATTTCGACGAGTCCCGAAGCTGGGAGCGCGATCGGTTCTTGTCGCTGGACGCGCAGTACAATAAGCGTATCGGTGAAAAATTCGCGCTTTCCGTGCGCGGCTACGCCGACGCCTACGACTACTACCAACAAACCTACAACTCCCAGTCGACCGTATGCGCCGTGCCGACGATGGGGCCCTGCCTTTTCGAGGGGAAGGGCCATTCCAGCTGGGTGGGCACGGAAGTCCAGGGCTCCTACGATTGGACCGGCCGAGACCGGTACACGACGCTCGTCGGGCTCAATGGAATCGTGCGAGCCGTCGGCGGAGAGACCGACTCCGTCGAGGCGAACACGGGCCAGCTCGTCAACGTGCAAGGGCAGAAGAGCGCCACCGAGGTCGTCGGCGCCGCGTACGTCCAGCAGCGTTTGACCCCCGTGAAGTTTCTGCACCTCAACGTCGGCTTGCGCTTCGACCGGGACCCGCGCGGCGGCGAGCGACTGGCGCCCCGTGCGGCGGCCGCGATCGACCTTTGGCACGGCGGCGTGCTCAAGCTGATCTACGCCGAGGCCTTCCGGCCGCCCACGTTCTTCGAAGCGTTCTACGAATCCCCAGTTCAGAGGCCGAATCCGTCCATTCGATCCGAATATGTCCGCGGCGCGGAGTCGACTATCGAGCAGCGCTTCGGCCAGAATAAGGTGCTCTTCGGTGTGTTTCGCACCTGGTGGAGCGACATGCTCTCCATCCAGACGCTTCCCGACGGGGTCTCGCAATACCAGAACGTTTCGGAGATAGACAACTACGGATACAACGCGCGCGTCGAGGGATCCGTCGGCTCCTTTCGTTACGGAGCCTCGCTGGTCGGCGCATACACGCGTCGGATGAGCCCTGACGACACCGGCCGTCTGGTGCCGGGCGTGCTTCCGGTGGCACCGCAGTTCTTCGGCAATGCTCGGGTCTCGTATTCGTTATCGGACACGCTGCCGACCGTCGCCCTGGCAACCTCGTTCGTGGGCAAACGTCCGGCCGATCGCATCCTCGACGGGAACTTCAACCCGCCGCCTTATGCGCCGTCGAGCGCGGAGATCCGGTTTACGCTTTCCCAGCAAATTCTCGGAATCCCTGGGTTGTCGTACCGATTTGTGACCTCTTACACGACCGGCGATGTCGTTCCGTACGTCGCGGGGCCGACGCAGACGTATTCATCACCCGGGCCGAATGGCCCCGCCGAGCTCACGCCCGTCGTGAAGCTCGTCGTCTTCGGAGCACTCCGATACGACCTGCCGCTATGAAGCTCCCGGCCAACGACCGGGCGGATACCCGGACGACGACCGACTTCCGGTGCCGGACGGCGACGCTCTGGGTGGCAGGGCTCGCATTGGCGGTTTTTTCGTTGTTCCTCTGCGTGGACGCGAGCGCGGACTCGGGGGTCCCATTCGGCATGCAGGCGCTCCTCGTCTCGCGCCTCGGAACGTTCGACCGCAATTTCAAGGCCAGGGCACGGCCGGTGGCAAAAGTTCTCGTGCTGCACCGAGGCGGCAACTCCGACTCCGCGTTCGAGGGAGCCAGCCTGGCGCGCGCGCTCGCCGAGCTTCACGAGATCGGAGGAGTGCCGGCGAACGTAGAGGAGGCAGAATACCGCGATGCCGACGCCCTCGCGAACCGGTGCCGCACGGACAGGCTGGCCGTCATCTATTTGACGGTCGGTCTGGAGTCGGAGACCGCGCGCATCGCGAACGCGCTGACCGGCGTCGACGTGCTGACCGTCGGCACGACCGCACGGCACGCCGAGAACGGCGCCGTCGTCGGGTTCGTCCTGGACGAGGCGCGGCCCAAGATTGTCCTCAACTTGACTCGGGCTCGCGCGCAGAACGTCGATTTCAAAGCCGAAGTTCTCAAGCTGTCACGAATCGTCGAATGAGCGGAGCTGAACCGTCATGGCACAAAAGATTATCTTGATTGACGATTCCCAGTCGACGCGCGAGCAGCTGAGCGCCGTCCTGACCGCTGCCGGCTACGTGACCATCGAGGCGGAAGACGGGGTCGAGGGAGCACGGCTGATTCGTGCAAATCCAAACGCCGCGCTCGCGATCTGCGATCTCCACATGCCCAAGCTGAGCGGTCTCGAGCTTCTCGAGATGCTTCACGGTGAGTCGACGGTGCCCTTTCTCATGCTGACCACCGAGGGCCGGGTCGATCTGCTGGAGAAGGCGCGCGGCTTCGGCGCCAAAGGCTGGATGGTCAAGCCGTTCAAGCCGGCCATGCTGCTCGCCGCCGTGAGGAAGCTGGGGCGGATGGGGTCGACCGAACGGCCCATGTGAGCCGCGCGCCGGCCGACGCTCTCCCGTCGATCGAACCGGCGCAGGGGGGGGGAACGTCTTTCAGCCGCCTTCGGTATTAAATAGAATTGCGTCCGTGATCGCTGCGTCGACGGGCCCGGCCCCTGTCTCGGTGACGCTCGCGTCGGCCGGTGCGGTTCGCGCATCGACCGTCGGCGCGCCGGTGTCGGCCGGGGCCATGCCTGCATCAATCGGGTTCGGGCCAGGGCCGGCGGGTCGCTGGCACGTCTTCAGGACGGACATCGGAGCGCCGCCGGCGCCGCCGCCGCGGCAAACGAGCCCGCCCGAACAGTCGGTGTCCACGACGCAAACGACCTCCGGTTGACCGCGCCCCCCGCTGCAGCTGGCTTCGCACGCGGTCTGGTCATTTCCTCCGGCGGTGACGCCGTTTCTGAAACAACAGACGTCCGGTGCGGCGCAGTTCGCCGGGCTCGTGCACGTGAAGCTGTCGTTCGCCGCGTCGCAAGCCGCAAGCTCCATGCACGCCGCGCCGCCTCGACCGCCGTTGCAGCACACCTGCGGGGCCATGCACGCCGCCCCTGTTCCGCACGCGATCGTGCCCGTTCCCGGTGTGGCGTTGTTCGCGAGGATCGGACCGGTTTGCGTCGTGCCGCTGCCAGCACCGGCGCCGCTGTTGCCACCGCTGCTCCCGCTCCCGCCGGCAACGCCGCTGCTGCCCGCTCCGCTTCCTGCGCCCGATCCGCTTGCGCTCCCGCTTCCGCCGCTCGATCCGCTCCCGCCGCCACTCGGAGTGGTCGTCGTGCTGCCGCCGCACCCCGCGACCAAGCCGATGGCGAACAACGCAAGAATGGATGTGTGACTCAATTTCATGTGAGTTTCTCCATGCAAAGGGGCATCGCAGGCGATGGCCGGCGGCCGACATAGCGTATCGCTCCGACCCGGATGTGTCGCTCGGCGATTGGCGCCCTCCGGGCAAAAGGCGCGGCATTGCCAGCAATCTTCCGTCCCCCCTGCAACCAGCAGCGCTGCCGGCGGAGTATTCCCGCGGCTAGCCAGGCCGATTGGTGCGCTTGTGCAAACCGAGCCGAGCTCAGGCGCCGTCGACATGATGGCCGCTCGCGACGTCGAACGGCTTGCCCAAGCGCGCGGTGCAGCAGGGCGCGCCGAGACCGTGCGCTCCTATCTCATCAGGCATGGCATCGCTCCAAGCCGATAGCAGCGAAGTATATGGCCAGGTTGCCACATACGGGCCGCACTGTGTGGCCCTCGGGTCCCGGCTCTGCCGCTCACGTCTGGGCGGCAGCGCCTCTGCTCCGGTGCTCCGCTTCATCGGTCTGCTTCCGCGCGTGCCGCGCCCCTTTGCCCGCGCGTTGGTGCCCGGCTATCCACGGAAACACCTGCCAGCCGCCGACGAATGCGACCAGGACGAGCGCTCCGACGACCAGGCTCACCCATGTTTTGTGCGAAGTGATCTTGGTGACCACGTAGGTATCGACGGAGAAGCACAGGAGGAGAGGTCTCAGCGACCAGCTCATCATGCGCGACGAGAGCTGGACGAAATGCCTGGAGAGGACCCATGGCTCTGCTTTCCGGCGGTACGCGGCGGGCAAGATGATGAACATGGCGCCCATTGCAAGGAAGCACATGTTCATGACGAAGCATCCGAGCTCCGCGGTTCCGAGCTCCTTTTGCACGCGATCATTTATCGCAGCAAAAATCTGAAATCCGAACAACGTGAGGACGCCCGGCAAGACCATTTGCGCCTCGGCAAAAGTCCGCTCTGTCTCTTGAGAGATGCCTTGTGCCTCGTACGGCCCCCCGAGGTCGTCCGTTCGCTCGGCCTCGGGCTCCGGGGTTTCGTCCGGCCGCTCCGTCGCTCCCATCGCGTAGCCTTCGTGCACGCGGCGAGCCAAAACGTCCCAATGAGCGGCGCGCAAAAGCCGTTGTGGCACCGTTGGCATCGGCAACGGCGAGCGCGTCATCCCCCCTGTGGGTTGCCCTTGCAGTACGTGGGCTGGCCGTCCGTCCGGCGATTACGTCGGGAGGCGTCGAGCGCGCTTGCGCCGGCGGAGCCCTGCCAAGAAGGGAATCGCCGGCGCAAGCAGGCTCGGGTGCATTGTCGCGCGAAGGGTACCGCCTGGCAGCCTCCGGCGTCACCGGCAGAGCCTCCGCCGTCTGCCGCGTCGGCGCGCAACGTCATCCCGCCGCCCGACGAAGCAGCGCCGCCGGCCGAGACGGTCGCGTCGCCGGACGCTCCGGCCGTACTCGCGTCCGACAGAGTAGACACAGTCGTACCGGCATCCGGGTTAGCAAGGAACGCGTCGCCAACGCCGGCCTCGTCGCGGAGGGCATTGCTCGCCCCGCCGCCCTCGTCGCCAGCCGCTGCGTCGCCCACTTGTCCTCCCTCGGTTGCGATAGCGGCGTCGACGGCTCCGCCGTCCGCCTGGAGACCCGCGTCGCCCTCCTCGATGATCTGCCCAAATACGCGCGCTGCGCCATAGGGCGCTGCCCGCGCGGCCGACGAAACGATGAGGGAGCGGCCGTGCCCTGCCGACGCGATCGATACGCCATCCACCGAATCTGTCCGGACGAGAAACCCGCTGTTCGAGGCGACGCCGTCCAGAACGACGCCGTCACTTGGCCGTATGCGGCTCGCGTAGAGGCCGGCCGTGCCAGCGCGCGTGTCGCCGAACGCAACGACGTAGTTCTCGCATCGTACGTCGCCCCCATACTCATACCGGCCGTCCACGCGGCGATGGGAATCGCCCCTTGCCCGGGGAGTCCGTCGACCAACGCGAGATCGCTTTCCCGCACGCGCGTGCCCCACACTTGGCGTCCGTCGAGGAGCACGAAGAAGTCGCTCCCGTTCGAGGTGACCGCCTTGGGGTCTTCCCCAAGGCCTACCGTGAACGCCGGGCCAACGTTCCCCGAGGCATCGACGCGAGCGGCCTTGGTCACCGACGAGATTCCGGTGATGTAATTCTGCCACACAACCAGGAAGGACGAGGCGCCTGCGCCGACGACGGGGAGGCCGTTGTGGCTGTCCTGCGTCGCTGTGACGTGAATTCCCGCTGCGTCGAGGGCCGTCCCGTCGCTCGCGCGCACGCGTTGAACGATCACCTGCTTCTTGGTCGGCCAGGGAAATTGCGGGACGTAGCAGGTGACGGCGACGAGGCAGATTCCGCCGAGGCAGGCGCTGCTCGCCTCGTTCGAGCAGTTCGACAGTGACGCGTTCCTGACGGGGATTCCAGCGGGAGTGTCCATCTCGAGTGCGTCGCTTGCGCGAATGCGCGAGGAGACACCGGCGTTTGCGTCTGTCGTGAGAAAGACGGTCCCGTCCGAGGCGAGGGAGGTCGCCCCGATTGCCAACGGAACGCACGCGGGCAAAAGAGACTCGCCGCTCGGGCCGAATAGCGCTCCGAAAAACCTCGGCATCGCGCCGATCGCCGCGTAGCGATCATCCGCCCATGCCACGAAGTAACGCGCGCCGTCGGTCGCGACGATGGGCGAGCTTTCGGCGTTGGCGCCGGTCAGCGGATGCGCCAACGGCGCCGATATGGCCAGTGACGTTGGATCGAGCAAGGCGCCATCGCTCGATCGGATCCGAGCCGCCTTTACCGCCGGCGCGCCGCTCCCGGTGACCACCCATACGACGAGCGACTCCGTCGCGCTCGAGGCGACGGCTGCGAGGGGAGGGGAAGAGCCCGCACTCGTCGTCACGGTGATGCCGGCGCCCGACGCGGGGCCGTCGAGGAGAGCGCCGTCACCGGGGCGCACCCGAACGACATGGACAGTCCCCGCGTCGTTGTACACACGACGACGTAGCTCGAGCCGTCGAACGACGCGCGAGGCGCGACCGCGGCGCTCGCCGACGAGACCTGAATGCCAGTCGTCACGTCGTCGAGCGGGGCCCCGTCGCTGGCCCGGACGCGCGTCCCGTAGACTCCGGCGTTCGTGCGTGCGTCGTACCAAGCGACGAAGAAGTCCGTACCATTGCTGGCGGCAGCCGGCGCGGATTGCACCGCGAAGTTTTGGCTGATGGCAAAATTCGTGGATGGGGAGAAGGAGCCGTGGATATCGGCGTTGAAAAAGCCGTTTCGCGTATCCGTCCACGCGAGGAGAGCCTTGGCGCCGTTGCTGGCCGCGGCGGGTATGTCGGGCGTGGCCGTGGTCGCACCGCGGTCGCGGGGCCGACCGCCGCGCTCGACGGATCGATGGCCAACTCCGAGACGGTGCCCGACGTGCTCCACGCCTCGAAGAGGCTCCCCGCGGCATAGATCACCGACGCGAGCCCCGCTGGCGTCCGAAACCCGCCAGGCGAGTCGAGGAGCGCGCCGTCGCTGGCACGGATGCGCGCCGCGGCGCCGGTCAAGGCGCCCAGAGCGTTGCTGCCAATGCTCCACGTCACGACGAACTGGCTCCCATCGAACGCGACGGACACCTGATGCCTACCGAGCCCGCCGAGGACCGTCGGGTTCGCGTCGAGAACAACCCCGTCGCTCGCTCGCACGCGCACCGCGAGGACCTGAAAATTCATGTCAGCCTCGGCCCACACCACCAGGTAGACGCCCGCCCCGTACGCGACTGCGACGTCGGGGATCGAGTCCTTTATGGCTGGATAGACCGGCATCTCGACAGGAAACGCCGGGCCAACCGCTAACGGGGGTGCGCTTGCCGCTTCGACATCGCCGCCGGAACCGAGCACCCCCCCAAGGCCGTCAGCGTGGCGAGTGTCCTTCGAACGCGACGCAGCGATGCGCACCGCATGGATTGCCTCCTCGATAGAGTATTCTTTCGTTGCGCCCGCCGCGCCGGACGTTCGTGCGGTGGATGCTACCGCCTTGCGACGGACGGGAAACACTGCGCGTCGCGTTCGTCCGCCGGGACCGTCCTTCGCCCGGTCGCCTACGTCGCGCCGTGGGAACGGAACGAAGCCTAGGGAGATGCCCCGAGTGCCATCGTCCTGCTGCGCTCTTCGTCCGACAAACCGACGACCGCGAGCCAACAAAGAGGCTTTGCGACCAAGCGCCGCCACGTTGTCGACGAGAAATGTCGCTCGGCGAACGAGAAAAGCCGCTCTGCCAATGGGGAACGGGGCCATGGCACCCGATACCGACACCTTTTCAACTCGCACAGACGCTCTTTCAGTCGGAGATGGAACGTCGCCGATGACGAACGAGGACCTACTCATTGGAAGTGAGACGTTGACGATTGAAAACGTCGCTTTCCCCATGGAATGAGACGCTCTGTCGGCTCGCGATGACGCTCTGCTCGTTGAAAAAGCATCCCGTCCAATCGACAAAGCGGCTTGCCTTGATGAAGCCGATCCCAGCACCAATGAAAGTGATGCGCGACCGAGGAGTAGTGACGCTTTACCAGGAAGAAAAGCCGCGTTGCGAAGAAGCAATGATGCTTTGCAAAGAGAAAAGCCGCGGCTGCAAAGAGAAAATGACGGATTCCTCACCCGGTCTGTGCAAGCGACGTGCGCAGCATGTTATGCAAAAGCGCCGTATCGCGCGAAGGCGCAGTTCCCCATAGGCGCACTGGAGGCGACCGGAGACACGATCATGATGCCCGATTCGTACCGCGCTCTCGCCCGCTACAACCGCTGGATGAACGAAAAGATCGACGCCGCCGCGTCTACCCTCACCGACGAGGAGCGCAAGCGAGACCGCGGCGCCTTTTTCAAGTCGATTCATGGGACGCTGAACCACCTGCTCGTAGCGGACCGGATATGGCTTGGCCGTGTCGAAGGCGTTGTCTTGGAGGGCGACTGTCTCGGACCGGGGGGTATCCACTCCCTTGATCAGGAGCTGTACACGGACTTTGACCAGCTGCGGCGCGAGCGGCGTGCGACCGACGCAGCCATCGAGTCCTGGGTCGCGCCGCTCACGGCCGAGCGTCTGGCCGCGCCGTTTCGGTACGTCCGCAGGGGCATCCCGTTCGAGCTGCCCCTCTGGTGGCTCGCGTCGCATCTCTTCAACCATCAGACGCACCACCGCGGACAGATCACTACACTCCTCATGCAAGCAGGGCGCGATCCCGGCGTGACGGATCTGTTGGCGATGCTCCACGAAGAAGCGAAGGGACGTTAGCCGCGGCCACCGGCGCCGCGGATGCGCCCCGCATCTCGGCCTCCGTCTCCGGTGCCGGTCGATGCGGAGTCGAGCGCCTGGACGCAAGCGGGCACCGCCGAAATGCAGAGGAGCACGACAAACGACGGGCGGCTGCGATTCGTCATGGTCGTGTCTCCTTCAATGGACCCACTCGGAGCATGCTGCCGTGGGCATCAAGCGGCGCCCGATACGGTCACCACACCGCCGGCGCGGGTTTCCATGCATGTCGAGCACGTGTGCCGAGCGGGGTGGTGTCGGCTCGGTCGACCGCGAGCTGGTGGCGAAGAGCCAAGTGCCTACGACCAGCGCCGCGCCCGCGAAGCCGAACGCGACATCGGCCGCGATGTACATCGTCTGAATGTGGTCAGCGGCCGATTGCCGGCAGAGATAGTTGCACTGGGCCCTCGCGAGATCGTTGTCCTTGTTGCCCCAGTACGTGAGCAATCCACCCGCGATGAGACCTCCAAGGCCGGCGGCGACGACGAGATAGGGGAGAGGCGACCTCGGGAGCGCCCAAGCGCGACCGCGGCTCGCGTCGATGGACTCTGGCGGCGCGTGCTCGTCCTTCACCGCGGCGGACGCTTGGGGCGACGCAGTCGCCGTCGCGCTCGGGGTGAGGGGTCGCGTCGGCTTCACCTCCACGTCGAATACCGCGGAGCCGTTCGCATCGCTCACGACGGGCACGACGGTCGGCATGCGCGACACGACCTGGTCGAAACGCGCAGCGCACTTGGGCACGAGACCGCCGCACGCCGCCGTTTGCGCGCAGCTCGACAACAGGTCCCTTGCCTCCTGCAAGTGCCCCGCCTTTTCCCGCTCGGCGGCGGTCTTGTAGGCGGAAAGAGCAGCGGCGCAGACGGATCGCTTGCTCTCCCTGGCCCTGGCCGGCCGCGCGATGGCGAGGGTGGCTGCGACCGCGACGGCGTATGCCGCTGCCCGGAGAGCCCCGCGTCCAGCGAAATGGGTGTCGCGCATGGCGTTCGTCCTCCCGATGGTCTGCGCTCGGGTCATTGCGTGGAGGCCACAGGCGCTCCGGCGATCAGGCACAGCGTTTTCTGCGCATTCTTCTCCAAGTGCATTCTCTTCCTGGCCTTCTGTCTCCGCCCAGGCAGGCCGAATCACACGGACCCTGTTCACCTCAGTGGGGTTCGGAACGACCAAAGTTACGATCCGCTCTGGAGTCTCCGGCTCGTTGCCGCGAAAGCGTTCATTTGCACGGTCGCGCCGAAACGCGATGACGACGGCCCCCTCGCTCCCTCATCGCAGGCAGACGACCTGGCACTTGGTTGCCATGCACTGGAGAAATGCGGCGAAGGCGGCACTGGGCGCAGTGGGCGCACCAGCGGATGCCGCAATGCCCCCGGACTGCTCACAGCCAATCAGGCATTTCTCGATGTTGACGTTCGGATTGAAGCACGACGTCACGACGCACTGGGTCGTCGCTCGGCAGAGATCGAACGCACTGCACTGATCGTACTCGGTCGCGCAGCCCCCGGCGGTATCCACACGAGAAGCGCACTCCAAGCAGGCGCTTGATGCCCCCGACTGCCCGTCGAGGGACGGGCCTCCCGCGCCCCCGTCATGACGAATGCTCGTGATGGGCGTGAAGTCCAGGCAGCCGACGATTGCATACGCGGTGAGGAGCAGCGCCGCGATCGACGAGATTGAGCGCCATGCGAAGCTCATGGGTGGAACCGATACTCCAGGGCGACGCTGACGCGAGCCCGGTCGATGGGGATCAAAGCGGGAGACGTGTTGCGCGCCGAGCCGGTGATGTCCGGTCCGGAAAGGTACGGTTCGTGGTCGGTGGTCGAGTAGAACCCCGTGACGCGGTAGGAGACGGCGCTGAGCCCCGGCACGTCCCCGGATAGCGTCGCGCGAAGGAAGACCTGGGCAGGGACGTAAGGCGTGCGCGGGAATCCCGAGACGAACGCGTTTTCGACGGCGCGCTGGTCTTGCGCCCCGACGGCCAAGGCGAGCGTGGGCCATTCGGCGGGTAACCGGTACGAGACGCGCGCATTGCCGAACAGCCGCGGAGCGACGGAGAGCGGTGTCGCGCTTCCGGCCGTGTCCTCTTGCTGGCGCGTCATGGACGCTGTCACGTTGACGCCGTACTCGAGCGCGCCGTGCGCCTGAGAGCCTTCGAACGCGGCGTTCACGCCCCAATTGCGCACCGAGGAAAGATTTCTGTATTGGTAAAGAGGCGGCAGGATGGCCTTTCCCTGCGCCACGTACTGCTGCGCGGCTTCGGTCGAAAAATTGTAGTAGGCAATCAGGTCCGTCCACTCGGTCGCGAAGACACCGAAGAGGACCCGCTGCGCGGCGAACCTCTGCTCGAGCGACCCCTCCACGGAGCGAACGTGCTCGGGGCGAAGATCGTGCGGGAGCGGATTGAGTGGATGCGAAAAGTAACTTTCGAAGAAGCTCGGCGCTCGGAATGCCGCGGAGTAGATTGCTTTTAGTGTCCCTCCTGTCCAAGGGTCCACCCGCACCGCGAGTCGTGGGGACAGCACTGCCGCGAAGCGCGGATCGTAGTCGAGGCGCCCCCCCCCGTTCACGCCTAGTAGCTTGACTGGGTTCCACGTCTGCTGGGCGTACGCGCCGAGGGCGCCGTCCTTATGATCGAAGAGCCCCGTGCTGAGCGCCACGGGCGTGCCTGTGGCGCTGTCGTACTCGTTGAAGATGGAGCGCGCGGAGCGCACGGCGGCGTCGGCGCCGAGCAACGTGACGAGGGTCCCGTTCTTGAGCCAGTCGAACGACGGCGCCGCCTCGATGCCTGCCAAGATGCCTTGCGCGAGGGCTTCGTTGCGGCAATTGACGTCCGGTATCGGGCACTCGGGCGCCCAGGACGTCGTGATGGTGGTCAGCCCGTCGGAGGCATTCAGGTAGGCGTGCGTCTTGACCGCCAGCCGGGACGACACTTGATCCGCGTAGGCGAGATTGAAAAGGAGGCGCCGGGACGTGTCGACCGCCTGGGTGTCGAAGTCGACGACCGACACTCGGACCGGCGCGCGCGACACTTGGCCGTTGAGGCTCAGCTCGAATCTGCCGAAGCGCAAGCGGCTCACGATCGTCGCGGACTCCGTCGTCGTGAGCGCGGACGACTTGCCGCCGCCCCACACGCCGGTGCCGACGGGTGACGTCGCGTACCGATAAGGACGGCCGGTGACCGGGTCCATCCCGCCATAAACGGGGTCGAAATACAGACTCGGCCCCCATTGCTTGAAGTACTGGACTTCCGTCGTGAGCTCGCCGTGCGTCTTTCCGACTTCGAAGCTACCTCCGTAGCCCACCCAGGGGCGGACGCTGTCGACGAGCGCCGATTCGGCGCCTATCCGCAGGCCGGCGAAGTCCTTCGCGTCCTTGGTGACGACATTGATGACGCCGAGCATCGCGTTCGACCCGTAGAGCACCGAGCCGGGGCCCAGGATCACTTCGATGTGGTCCACGATCTCGAGCGGTACGGCGCCCGGGCCGAAGTCCGCCTCGCCGTAGAAAATCCCGTTCGCGCGGGCCCCGTTGATGAGAAGAAGAAAGTGCTCCCAGTGGGAATTCGCGATGGTGACGCCTCGCGCCCCCATGTCGCCGATTCCCTCGACGCCTCCCGCTCCGCTCATCGTGCCAAGCGACAGCAGGTTCAGGGCCTCGCCGAGCGTCTGCACGCCGTACCTCCGAAGACTCTCGCCGGTGATCACGCTCGACGTGGCCGGCGCGTCGCGTCCCGTCTCCGCCGTGTCCGACGCCGCGGTGACGACGCTCTCATCGAGCAGACCTTCGAGGTCGCCGTCCGCCGCCTTGGCAGGCGACGCTACCGAGATGCTGGCCAGCGCCATCGTGAGCAGCAAGCGACGCGCGCTCATTCGATGACCTTCGCAATCTTGAGAACGTCAGCGGAGAGCTGCACGCCTTGTCGCCGGCAAGCAGCGAGGTTGACGAGCAGTTTGGGCTTGGCGCCGGCGAGATCGAACCCAATCGTCATACCCCGCGAGACGCCTTCGGCCGATGCAGAGACGCTGAGCACCGGAAGGTCGGCGAGCGCGTTCGCGAGCGCATCGTCCACGTCCGTGAGCCCTGGTGTCATGTAGAGGATGCCGATCGATCTCGCTTTGCAGCGGGCGACCAGCGAGGCGACGTCCGTGAACTCCATCGAGGAGTCCTCGTGCGGGAGACCGGAGATACGCGACGCGCTCGACAGCGCGTTGAGCACCCGTGCCCCCGTGGAGACGGATTCGGGCACACCGCTTCGCATGACCACCAGCACGCGCACGACGCCCTCGGTGCGGCCGCGGAGCGTCTTGTCGTAATCGGCCACCTTGGTGAAGAGCTCGACTTGCAGCCCGACGGGCACCGAGACGGTGTCGGCGCTCGCCGAACGCGGCGACGCCAGCGCGCCCATGAGAATCGCCGACGCGGCCGCCCGCGTGCTCCTCGCCACCCTCACGGTTCTTTGGGCCCGCTTTTTCGAAGCGAGCGCATCGTGGCGAGGCGGAAGTACGCGACCGCTTGCCGAACCAGCTCCCCGTCGTCGCCCTTCGAGGTAAACGCACCGTCGAAACCGAGGGCGGCGTAGTCGTTCGAAATGTGTCTGTCCGACGTATAAACATAAAACGCGCAAGGATGCTTGCTTGCCTTCGCGACCGATCGCAACGAGTGGACCACGGCGGAGCCATTGAGCCCAGGCATGTGATAGTCGATTAGAATCAGGTCGCAGCTCACCAAGTGGCGTGCGTTTCCGACCACCTGCGTGCTCGTGATGACTTCGAACCCTGTCAGCGTGAGAGCGCGCTTCATTCGCGCGAGCAGCACTTCGCTATCGTCGATTATCAAAAGGCGTTTGGGCTCGGTCCGGTTGGCGCTCACGGGCTCAGGTCTCGGGAGAATGGTCCAACGAAGCACTGGCGCGGCTGCCGACGGTGAACCGCGTGAACAGGCCCGGCGCCGTTTCCACCGACACCCGGTAGCCTATACGCTGGAGATCTGCGCGAACGGAGTCTAGCCCGACGCCGCGTCCGGCGAGGGGATTCGTCTCGTGACGCGTCGATAATCCGGGGAGAAAAACGAGATCCTCGGCCGGCATCGCTGAGCCGGGAGCCAGCTTGCGAATGGCCTCCACGTCGAGACCTCTGCCGTCGTCCTCCACGAAGACGGTGTTCGCGCCGCTCGCGTCCTTCGACGCGGAGATCCGGATGACGCCGTCCGCAGCCTTTCCGGCGGCGTGTCGATCCTCCGGAGTCTCTATTCCGTGGGCAATCGAGTTACGGACGAGGTGCGTCAGCACACTCGGCAACACCGCGACGAGCGCAGGCTCGATAGCGAGATCTCCATGCTCCACGACCACCTCCACCCTCTTGCCCTCCGAGGCGGCCCACGCCGGCGCGCTTTCGAGCACCCCCGCAACGCTCTCCCCGAGCGGCCTCGCTCGCAGCCGATTGACGAGCCGCGCGGCTTCGCCGCCCACCTTCTGCGCATATGCCGCGATCGCGATGAGGTCCTCGGTTTGAACCGTGGTCTGCGTGAAGATGGCTCGGCCAACGGGCGAAGCCTCGGCGAAGAGGTCACGTTCGAGCTCGAGGGTCGCGAGGGCTGTCCGGAAGGAGTCGGCGAGCTGGTTGCGCAGGGTATCGGTCAGAGGGTGACCGTCCCCGCGGGCCTCCGAACGCAGCTCGTCGAGTACCTCCTCGAGCCGCTGCGTTTCACGCTCGAGGTCGCGCATGTCGAACGCGCGTGCCTCCCCGCGCACCGTGTGGACCGCTCGGAAGAGTGCGTCGATGCTCGAGGTGGGCAGCGTGTCCTTGCACTTTCCGACAAGGTGGAGCGCTTCGGCCAGGCGCCCATGCGCCCCATCGACGAACGCTACGAGCGTCTGGCTCCCTCCCGTCAGCAAACGGCGCATCGCCTTGATTCGGCGAGCGTACTCCTCGTCCTTTGTCTGAACGGCGCGTTCGAGGCGTCGTTCCTCGCTGATGTCGGTTGCCAGGAGCATGACGTGGAGGATGCGCCCTTGGCGGACGATGGGTCGAAATTCTAGGGTAATGGGGATCTTTTCGGGGCCGAGCGCGAGCTCCTTCGGGGCAAGCTCGGTGACCTGGTCCCAGTCTTCCGGGGCTGTCTGGAAGGCCAGCTCGCGCCATTCGTCGAACGCTTCGACCTCGACGTCGAACGCGAGCGCATTGCCGTAAAGAAGGTCCCTGACCGGCCGACCTCGCAGATCGCTGCTTCCAAACAGCCGAAGCGCCTCTCGCGATGCCTCGGACGCGACGCGTCCCTCCGCATCGAAGGCGACGATCGCCTGCCGCATGTGGTCGACGAGCTCACGCAAGTTCTGCGTCACGGCATCGAGGCGCTGTTCTCGATCCTCGAGGGCCCCCGCCATTTGATTGAACGCCTTCGCGAGGTCTCCGATTTCGTCCCACCGATCGCTCTCGGCTCGCGCTGTCAATTGCCCCCTTTCGATGGCCATTGCGGCAATGGCCACCTTTCGGAGCGGGACGACGATCTCGCGGCGAACGACCGCGACGAGGAGACCCGAGGTCCCCAGCGCCATCAGGATGGCCGCAACGAGCAACTCGATTCGGGTGCGTTGGTACGTGGCGAGCTCGTCGTCGAGCGACATGTCGATGAAGACCTCGCCGATGACGCCGCCGGCGCGCGATTGAACCTCCCGCGCGAGCGCGATGCGATTCTTTCCGACGTGCACATGATTTCCGACGGGTCGCGGCACATCTGCGCGTTCGCCTTGGCGGGCGACCGGCTGCACGTCGTCGGCCCACACGACCACGGCGCGTATCGCGCGGTTGCCGGTGAGATTCCGCATTTCTGCGGCGATCGCGTCTTCGTCGTGAAACTCGAGCGGTCCTTGAAGGCTCCTCGCAAAGACATCGGCAAGCATTCCACCTGCCGCCGCCTTCGACGCGACGAGACGCGCTCTTTCGCGCCCGACCAATCCGAAATAAAGGACGAGAAAGACGCCCGAGAGCACGACGAGAGCGGCAAGCGCGAACCTTGCTCCCATCGATAGGCGGAGGTCGTGCCAACGCGCGGTCCACCGCGGAAACACGTTGGGGCGCTGGTAGCCAGGCCCGCAAAGTTCCATGCACCCGATACGGTCGGAGGCGGACGCGAGGTAAGCAGGTTCGAGCAAAGCAAGACGGCGCGTTTCGCCCGTCGCCTGCGCTGGAGACTCCGCGTGGCGCCCGGTCCGCGCGGAGGCGGACTGAATTCGCGTGCGGGCTGGCCGTTGCTTTCGAGTAGACGGGGCGCCCGATCGACGGGCGGGACCGCGCGCGGAAGGTAACGGCGTGAGGATAGGCAAACTGATTCGAGTCTCCTGCTGGTCGACGGCGACCTTTGGGTTGGTCGCTTGCAGCAGTGCTCCGACGGGCGCCATTCCCTTGTCCTCGGCGGACGGAAGCGCAAGCATCTCTGACGACACCGGAGCGGCCACCCAGGCGGTACCAGACGAAGGGGCGTCGACGGCGAGCCCGACGCAGGACAGCGCCTGCTCGGCAAAGGGCACCCGAAAGGAGTGCCAGACGTGCTGCGGCACCGTGCACGCCGAGGCGGGGATCAAGTTCTTTGCGGGCGCGCTGATGTGCGCATGTGCGATGCCGTCGCTGTGCGCCGCGATCCAGGGCGAAGCAGGCGCGGGGGACGCTTCGTCGCAGGGTGCTGGCACCGACGCAGGAGCCGGCGGGGCGTTGGGCCAGGGTGCGTGCACGGACGCCATGTGCTCTGGGCAGACCGTCCCTTCGGACGGTTGCCGGCAGTGCGTCACGATGACCCTCCAGCCCGCGAGCGGTTTTGGCGCGTGCACCCTGTCTGCCGCGGCGAGCTGCGGTCAGGACGCCGTGTGCATGCCCGTGCTCGATTGCGCGACGAAGTGCGCGCAGCCCCAGTAGCCGTGGCTGCCCTCCGTGAGATTGGCCATCCTCGGCCGGGCCGGCGCTCAGCCGTGTGGCGAGTCGGTCGCGATGGCTACCCCGGTCGTCAACGGGGCAGGGGGACGAGCGCTCCCCAGGACGAGGCGGTTCATCTTGTATACGAAGAACACCGTCGCGATCATTGCTCCGCCGACGACATAACCCAGGCGGTCGTAGTGCTGAAGCGGCCCGTCATTCGTCTGCGAGACGATGAGACCCGCCGCGGACGACGCGATGCCGCCCGCGAACTGCTGGAGTGACGACGAGATCGACATGTACGCGCCGCGATCCTGAGGCTCCGGAATCGCCGACGAGAGGGCCTGTGACGAGACCATGCGCGCCGTGATGGCCAGGAAGAGCGCAATGTTGAGGGCGATGACGAGCGACAGCGGGGTGACGCCGAGCTGCGTGTACAGGAGGACGAGCGCGACGGCGAACACGGTGCCCACGATGTACGTCGCCAGCTTGCCCGCTGCGTCGCTCACGCGGCCCATCAGAGGACCGGCGACGATCGTGGCCGCGCCGGTCGCCATGTAGACGACGGGCAGCTTGTCGAGCGAGATGCCGAGATTGTGTACACTGAACGCGCTGCCGAACGGCATGAGCATGAAGCCGCCCACGGCGAGGAGCATGGTGGACGCGAAGCCCCACTGGTAACGCGGCCGGGCCAGCGTCGCGAGCAGGTGAGGCAGCGCGCTGCGCGTTGAGGGCTTCTTCAGGTGCTCGTCGATCGGGCGAAGCAGCCGAAAAATCACGACTCCAACGAGGACGCCGACGCCTGCGATCATAAGGAATGGCGCGTGCCATCCGAACGCGTTCGAGAGAAGCAGCCCCACCGGAATGCCGAGGACCTGGCTCGCGGCGAAGGCGCTCATCACGACCCCCATCACACGGCCGCGCGCCTCGAACGGGAAGAGATCGGCGATGATGGCCAGGCTGATCGATCCGATGACGCCGCCGAAGAGGCCGGTGACCATGCGCGCGGTCATCAAGAACCAGTACGACGGCGCGACACCGCAGAAGAACGTGCCCAGCACGAAGCCCGAATAGAAAAAGAGGAGGAGCTTCTTGCGATCGAATTTGTCTGCGAAACCGGCGGTGAGCAGCCCGGAGGCCGCTGCGCTGAATGCGTACGCGGACACGACGACCCCGAACTGCGCCGGTGTCACGCCGAGTGCCTTCATGAGAAGAGCGCCAAGCGGCGACAGGATCATGAAGTCGAGGACGACGGTGAACTGGAGGAACGCCAGGATCGCGACGACGGTGGTCTGGTAGCGGGAGAATTTCATGGCGGGGAGCGTCTTCGGGGCGGCGAGCATCGCGGATCGATGCCGCGCCATCGGGTTGGGTTGCCCTTCTTTCGACCACGGACGATACAGCCCGTCCGGCGTGCGTGTGGCCTCACGTGCTGCGGCACGGAGGCGCCAAGCCCATGGAGTCCCGGACACGACGTCGAGGCAGGCGTCGTCTCGGGGGAGCAGGATGTGCCGACTCGTGCCGCGGCCCGGGCGCGCTAGTCCGGGCGTCGCGCCGTCCGTCGCAGAAATCCAAGCCCTTTGTTGCGTGCGACGCCCGTGGCCTCGCGCTTGCTCATCCCACGCACGAGGCAAAACACCATGCACGCGAAGAAGCACGCGAAAGCCGCGTTTGTTCTGTTGAGCACAGCGGCGTTGCTCACGAACGGCTGCTCAGGCGCGAGGAGCACCGAGGCCGTGGGTGTCGCCCACGTTGCGCTGAAGCGCGCGCAATCGTGCGCGGACCTGACCACGGCGCTCAAGGAGGACGCCCGGTCGAAGATGAACCGGCGCATTGACGCCGAGATCCGAAGTATCCGCGAGGGCTGGGGCGGATTCGGCTACGGCTACGCACAAAATGCGGGGGTTGCCCCGTACGCGGCAGGTCCCCCGGTGACCGCAGCGGCGCCTCCGTCCCGTGCTGCGGGCGCCCCAAGCGGGACAGTCACCGTGCAGCCCGCTCACTCGAACACGGAGACCCAAGTCAAGGGCGTGGACGAGGCCGACATCGTCAAGACCGACGGCACGCACATCTACCTCCTCCACGGCGGTCAATTCCTGATTGTCGACTCATGGCCGGCGGCCAACCTCGCGATGACCGCCTCGGTGGCTGTCGAGGGAGAGCCGATCGAGATGTTCGTAGCGAATGGCCAGGCGGTCGTCTTCTCGCGTGTAGACGGAACGCAGATTTACGCGGCGGCGCAGAAGACCCCGCGTCCGGCGTATTCGGACGCCTATTCCCCAAACCTGTATTACGGGGCAGGGCAGGGCGCCCCGATCCGCGTCGCGACCGGGCCCGCGGGCTCCGCGTACGGCTTCCCAGGCTACGGGAGCGAGCTCATGAAGGTCACGGTCTTGGCCATTTCGGGCACGCAGGCGAGTGTCGCCCGCGAGCTCTATTTCGAGGGCGCCTATCTTTCGTCTCGACGCATCGACAACCGAGTCCGCGTCATCCTCACGGGGGGCGCTCACGGTCCGGCGCTCGATTATTCGCCCGCGGTTCTCCCGGCGGGCCCGATGGAAGTCGACGGCTCGGTCCAGTACGGCCCGCCGTCGAAAGACGCTCAAATTGCAACATGGGAAGGGCTTCGTGCCGCGAATGACGCGGTCATCGACCAGACCACGTACGCGGACTGGGTGCCTTTGGCGTTCGCGAAGAACGGGACGCAGATCGACGCGAGCCCGATGTCGTGCACCGATTTCTACGTGCCCACGGCAGGGACGACCGACTTCGGCATGACGCAGATCGAGAGCATCGATCTCGACGCGCCCGACGTGCCGCCGCATGCCGCGGCGATCGTAGGCGCAGTCTCGACGGTATATGGCAACCTGAATGCCCTCGTGCTTGCGCATCAGGCCTATGTCGACCCGTGGACCCTGCGACGGTCCTTCGCTTACGGGAACGGCGTCGGTATAGCGCCCGATGGCTCGCCCGCTGCGCAGGTTCCGGTCGAGCCGCTCGATTATACGCATCTTCACTTCTTCGACATTGCATCCGACCCTGCCACGCCCCATTACGTCGGCTCGGGGACGGTCCCTGGCGACGTCAAGGATCAGTTTGCGCTCGACGAGAGCGCGGGCTTCGTGCGCGTCACGACGACCGAGCAGCGCAGCGGTCCACCGCGCTCGGACGGCAAACCCAACGAAGTGAGTCACGTCTTCATTCTGGCAAACAACGGCGGCGCGTTCTCGATCACTGGCGACGCCGGCGAGATCGCCCCGGGTGAGCAACTCTATGCGACACGTTACGTCGGCGACAAAGCGTATGTCGTCACGTGGCACGTCACCGATCCCCTCTTCGTGGTCGATGTGGCGGATCCGAAGAACCCGCACGTTCTCGGGCAGGTGCAGATCCCAGGCTTCAGCACGTACATCCGCCCGCTCGACGACACGCACCTTCTCACGATTGGGCGCGAGACCGACGACACCGGTCACCAGCACACCGGTAGCTACTGGTTCGGCATCGCGATTCAGGTCTTCGACGTTACGAACCCGCTCGCCCCGGCCCTGCAATACAAATACGTCTACGACGGCGGCGAGTACGCGACGACCGAGGCGATGGATAATCACAAGGCATTTACATACTTCGACGACAAGAAGCTCCTGGCCTTCCCGTACGTTCACCAGGGAACGTACGGTGCATCCGGACCGTCCAGCACGCTCGAGGTCTTCAAGGTGGGCGTTGCGGAGGGCATCACCAAGGTTGGTTCCGTCAGCCATGCTCCGTTGCTCAACACGTTGCCGAGCGGCAACTACGGCTACTGCAACGGCTACTACGACGGCGCGGTTCGACGCGGAGTATTCATCGAGAACTTCGTCTACTCCATCTCGTACGGTGGCATCATCGCGAGCGATGTTTCCTCGCTTGCAGTGCCGGTCAGCACGCTAAAGCTCGACGCGCCTACGTTGACCGGCGTTTGCCTCTAGGGAGCGCTGTCCGCTCGAGAATGCACGTTGGCGGGAGGACGCGCCGCTCGATGAATCGACGCCAAAGCGAGAGGCGCAGCATTTACTTTAGCTGACTGTCTTTGCTGCCTCGGCGATTGTAGAGGCTCTGGTGCACATCGACCCGGTCCGCCTCGGATTGGCACGGGACGCACGTCCGGACTCCCTGCAGCGCTTCGCGCCGCCCTTGGGGGATAGGCTCCCCGCACTGCTCGCAGGCCAAGAGGCTCTCTCCCTGCGCGAGTCGACTCCGCGCCCGTTTGACGGCGCTGTCCACCGTTGCATCGATCTGATCTTGCACGGCACCATCCTGCGCCCAACCGACCGCCATAATTAAAACATAGGGCAAGAACGGACGGCGTCGAGGTGTGGGGAAAGCGGCCAGGTCCGCTAGATGCTGGCGCCGGACGATGTAGGCCGGTGGGCCCCTTCGAAACACTGTTCGCGCGGTTTCGTTCCCCGCATTTGCGGGCGCCTGAAGAAGTCCTGCTAAGCGGCCGTTTCTCGGGACGGCCCGCAACGCCAAGACCTTCGGCAGACCCGGTCTGGCGTTGCGACGACCGCCTTGGACGTCCATGGAAGTCTGCCGCGCCCTTGCCCTTCGACGCGTTGCCGTCTTCGTGCCCCTATTGCTCTCCATTGGGACCGAAAGCGGTGCGGTGCACGCGGACTCGGGCACGGAAGCGACCCGCCCAACGACGTGGCTGCCGGGTCCAGCGCGCGCTATCTCGCGTGCGACCTCCGCGTCGCGTGACACCGTCGCGCTCGAATACGCCTATGGACCGCGGGCCCAAGCATCCATCGGGGCAGAGTCCGGGCTCCTCGAAAGTCGTGCTCCGGATGCGATATGGCGTTTGGGTTTGTACGCGATGGTCGGTCTGGAGAGTGCGATCAAGCGCCGCCTATTTCCGCCATCTGAATTGTGGCGAGGTCTCGTCGGGGTCTCGCTTGCGCTCGAGCTCCCCCTGGTGGCGCGCGGATATTTTCCGCCGGGGAGCACATTCGAGCTCGGGCTAGTCGTCGGTCACGAGAGCGACCACTTCACGGTGCCCCAGACCCAGCCCCCGCCCGCCGCGCGCGGCATCCGGTATGGCGGTGGTGGCAACTTCATAGCCGCCGATGCCGCCGTGCGTCTGCACGCGGGGCCGGAGGTGACCATCACGGTCCGTCTTCAAGACCGCGTATACGTCAGCTCGTTCGGCCTTCTCCAGTCCCGCTCCGCGTCGGACTCGATCGCGCGCGATCTCCACGACGGGCTCGTGAACGCGCCTGGTACGGACGTGGTCGTCCGTTGGCGCGCGACGACGACCGCGCAGCCGCAGCTCGCCGTGTTCGCCGAGCATCTCTTTTCTCACCGCTTTGTCGGCCATCCTTCGGCGCCGGATGGCAACTTCGTGCGTGCAATCGGTGGTGTCGTGTTTCCCGGGGCCGCGGGCGAGCTCGAACCGTTCGTCTCGGTCGATGCGGGCAACGGCAAGGGATGGCTCATCGACCAATCCGAGCTCCGCGCCTCCGCCGGCGTTCGATATGCAGCGTTCTAGGTCAAAAAAGGGGCGAACAGATTGATGGGCCAAAAACATCCACGCACGATACGCAGCATCGAACGGACCGCCGGCGCCGTGGCGCTGCTCGTCTGCCTCACGTCTTCGGCAGCTTGGTCGCAGCCATCGCCCTACTGCCGCAAAGTGCGCGCTCGCGCCGCGGCCGACGCAGCGCTTCTCATGGCGCCCACGGCACAGGCGCAGGCAATACGCTTTCCGAAAAACGCAACGACCGACTCAGGCGTGACGACGGGCACTGGGCTGCAGTTTCGGGCCGCCCTCGCGTGGTCGCCGCTCGATTTCTACAAGGCGTTGCGCGTGCAACGCGTCGGCGACGCCGATTGCGAGCAACACGAGGCGATGGCGGGCGCAGTGGACCTTCTGAGCGAACAGGGCGACTACGGTCGATTGCCGGCATTCCAGAGCGAGCGCCGATTCATCGACGCCGAGCAGACGGTCTGGCAAGACGTCGAGGCAAAGACGGATCGACGACTCGCTGCGAACGTCGCGACAATCGCCACCGCGAGCCAGATTCGCTCGAAGACAACCGAGCTCGGTCGCAAGCGCCTACGCGTATACGGAGAGATCGAGCGCCTCGAGGCTCGGGGAGCCGACAACTATCGCGGAGCGCTTTCAACGCTCATCGCCTCGGTCGAGGCCTCGGCGATGCACTTCGAGCGCGAGGCCTCCCATGTTCGTTCGCTCGATCCTTGGTCCGTGAGCGCGACGGGCGGAGTCATTCCCCAATACACCCCGGTCGACTACTTCGGGATCATCCAGGTGGGATACAATTTCGGCGGCTTCGCCCGCAACGCGCAGGAGAGCCGGTACATCGACGCGCGCGCCGACGAGCTCAGACACTCGCGCTACGAGCTCGGCGACCAGCTGCGGCGCTTCCAAGCGCAGGTCAAGAGCGCCGAACACGAAGCGAAAGAAGAGCTCGCGATCGTCGAGAGGGCGACCTCGTGGCTCGTCACCACGCGCGCCACACTCGAGAGCTCCACAGCGCCCGACGGACTGAACGCACTCGCGCTCGCGGAGCTCGAGTGGATCGACGTCGAGGCAGACCGTGTCTTTTTGACTGCCTGGATTGCGGAGCTCGATCGAGTCGGAGGCGATGGCCATGACCAGTGAAAGCAAGTTTCCGAGTCGATCGCGCGCCGCGACACGCGTCATGGCGTTCACCGCATTGACCCTGTTCGTGTCCGGCGTCGGCTACGGGGCCCGTGAGGTGTACCGGGCGGCGACCGACTCGTTCGTCGCGCCGATCATCCTCTCGCCCGATAACGACATGGTCTTGGCCAGCAAGGTGAAGATGAGCGAGCTGAACGTCGAGCGAGCTCGCACGGTCGCCGACTCCGAGGCGATCGACGCCGACCTGGCAGCAGGTGAGAAGGCGCTGGTGCGTCTGGACGAGCTGAAGCGGTCTGGCCAACACGCACTTGCCTGGACAATCGATATCAGCGCCCGCCAAGCCTCGGCGGGGGCCGTCGACCTCCGTAAGCTCGCGGAGCAGAAGCAGATGCTCGGCGAGATGCTCGCCAAACAAGAAGCGCTGGCGTCCGACGCGCACGCCAACCTGCAAGCGGGGCTCGTCTCGAAGATGGATTACGCCCGCGAAGTCCAGGCGCTCGACCAGGTTCGGATCGCATTGCTCGAGAACGAGCGCACCCGCGCGCAGGCCGAGCTCCAGCTCCTTCAGGTATCGCTGGAGCGGCGGTCGCTCTCGAGCACCGCCGGCGCTCCGGCGACACCCGAGATGATCTTGCACGAAGATCAAATGCTGCGTGTCGAACTCGACGTGCTCAAGCTCGAGGCCGAAATGCGTGCCAAGCGGGCCGAGAAGCGGGTCCTCGCTGAAAAGCTCGCCACGATTGACGAGCTGGAAGGTCAGCTCAAAACGCGGCCCATCGTCCGAGCGATGGAGAAGAGCATGGACATCGCCTTCGTTCCGTACACGCAGCGAAACGGCGTGCAGCCCGGCGCGCGCGTGCTCGATTGCCTCTGGGGCCTGTTGCACTGCAAGGACGTCGGAGAGGTCGCCGAGGTTGTGCCGGGGGAAGTGATTTTGCCGGACCCGTGGGGGAGTCAGGCACGAGGTCAATATGCCGTGCTCGCGCTCACGGATCACGACGCCGCAATGTCCAAGATCCTTCGCGTTCGGGGTCTTACGGTTTTCTCGTCCTCCAAGCTCCCGCCGTCCTCCACGTCCGAGCGCGGCCGCCCGGATCTGTCGGTGAGGTAAGCGCGTGGAGCCGGTGCTCTGGGGACTTCGCGTTCACGATTCGTTCGACCTCACCTGGCCCATCGCCCTAAGCCTCGCGATCTGTTTCGCGCTGACCCAGTCGGATTTTCTTCTCCTTCTCACCAGGCTTTTCGCCCGACTCGCCCTCGGACGCCGCGGGCCTCCCGAGAACGCCGCCGCCGCGCCCATCCCTTCGGGTATGGCCATTATTCCGTCGCTCTTGCGCAATCGCGAAGATCTCGATGCGATCACCACGACGATCGAAGCATGCGCGACGAACGAATACCCGGCCGACCTCGTCGTCATTGCCAGCGTCGACGGGCGCACCGAACACCCCGCGTTGTACGCCGACCTGAGCACGTGGGTGGCTCGCCAATCGTATCCAGTGAATGTGCATGTCTACATTACCGGAACGGCGACGCGACTCGGAAAGATGATGGCCGTGGAGGCGGGCGTAGCGCTGATGAAGTCGCTCGTCGCATCCGGGCGACATCTGACTTTTCCGACGATCTACTTCAGTGTCGATGGCGATGGGACCCTCGGCACGTCCGCGCTCGAGCGATTGGCCGCGCGCCTCTTGAAGCGCCACCCGATAAGCGGAAATCCGCGACGCGTCGTCGCGGGAAAAATTTGCATCCGTCCCGATCTCGTGTGGTCGGGCGTGCGATCGTTCTTCACCGTCAAGGGACAGATATTCATCCAGGTGGCTCGCGAGTTCCTGGTCTCGAACGTCTCGCGACACAATTGGAAGCTGACGCCGCACATCGGCATTCCAGGTGCACTCTATTGCACGTGGGCCGAGCTCCTCGTCCAGGCACCCGACTACATGGGGTTCATGCAAGCCATTCGCTTCGTCGACTGGCTCAAATGGTGGGTCGGCTTTCCGCCACCTCGGTTCTCAAAGAGCGTAGAGGCCCCGCTGCCGGAAGCGTTGACCGGCGCGTCCGACGACACGTGCATCGCCTTTCTCGCGAGCATCGCTCGTTGGAAGGACGGCAAGCTGGTCTTCGACGCGCCGCGGACGCCGCTCCAAGCCTTCGGCCACCTGATCGTATCATTTTTTTTCGAGCGATCGCATGACTACGAGCCCGAGGCGAGGGTCTACACATACAGTCCGTCGACCATTAAAGGACTGTGGACGCAGCGCGTTCGCTGGAACGCCTCCCGTTTCGAGTGCGCCGGCCGCTTCTGGCGCGCGTTTTGGTTTCATTGGGATATCGGCTTCCCGGTCGCATCCCAACTGGTTCTCGTTCTGCGTACGGTCGTCGAGGTCGCGACGTATTATGTGCTGCTTCCGTACGCGTGCTTCAGGAGCGATAGCGCCTTCTTGCCATATTTTATCGGCTACGTGGCACAGACGATGGCCTATTCGCTCTATACCGTGATGGCGCTCGTTCTCGAGCGAGAATACCGGAAATATTGGCGCGTCGTCTTTGGCCTTCCGATAGCGGCTCCTTATCTCGTGGCGATCAACTTCTGCGGGTGCATCTACGGAGTGACGCGCGACCTCTTGCTCTTCGGCAACCGCACGAACTTTGCCCCCGAATGGACGCTCGCGAAGAGCCAGTGCCAGCGCGTTGCTCTTCTCTTCCGGGTCCGCCGCTTCTTTGCGCTCTGTGTTCGCTCGGCCCTCTACGGCGACGTTCCGTTCGGGTCGTTCTGGCTCGGCTGGAGTGAGACACCGTGGACGCCTGGGGGTTTTGAAGGCTGGACGACAGGCAAAAAGCAGCGTCCGATCGTGCCGCGCCCGCGCTTGGCGTTCCGCCGCCCACGATTCGTTTTCATGATCCGTCCGACGCTGCCCCCGGGCTTGACCGACAGAGCGGCGGCTCCTGTTCCGATGGCGCTGCGCGCTTCGCTGCATCGATCGCTGCGGCCGTCGACGCGACCGTCCTTGCGTCCGTCCTTGTACCCGTCGCCCCCGCATTCCATGCGCCCGTCTTTTCGCCCGTCGCTCCGACCAAGGCGGAATGCGAGCACCTCATAGTTTAGGAGCCGCCCACGCCGTGCGCGGAGCACGTCACAGCCGAGTCCGCGACATCGGGCACGCGAAGCTCGAAGTCGAAAGTACCATTGTCAGAACGGACGCCTGCTGGACCATCGAACGCGAACGCCTCCGCGGGAAGTGCCCCTTCCCACACCACCACGCCGTCGGCGCGGACCCGCAGCGTCGCGCCCTCCACATCGGCGCGCAGCACGTGGGATCCGCCGGTGACGATGGGGGGCGGCTGCCGCTCGGCGCTGGGCTTCAGGTTCATGTATCCGCGCGGGCCGCATTCCTCGTTTTTCGACGCGGTCGCGTTTCGCTTGACCGAGACGAAGACTCCAGGCGTAGGCTCGATGTGCCACATGACGTAAACGACGTTGCATGTGTCGCGCGCGCGCAGCTTGAGACCGATCTGGCGGCGCAACTCCCCGTTGCCGAGCGGTGCCACGTCCGCGGAGGGACCTCGGTAGGTGAAGGCCAGCTCGGCGGCCGAACCCAAGTCGCTGGCGATGACGGCGCGCATGCCGGCGGCGTGCACGGTGGCGGTCCGCGGCCCGAGCGGCTCGATGGCACCGGCCGTCACGCAGAGGCGAGTGAGTGGCACCGCCGACAGCGCGGGGAGCTCTCTCGAGCGCAACGCGAGCGGCGGCGGGGTCCGTTCGGTCACGGGCATACTCCTCGTGCAAGCACTAAGGAAAAGAAGCGCGAGGGAGGCGAGTGGAGCAGTCGACCAGAGCGAGGCCGTGTGCCACGCCTCGAGCCACGGAGGACCGGTCAGTGCCTTTTTTCTCTCCGCGATCACGTCGAGCGGCGCTCGCTCCTTACGTACGTGCTTTCGCCGCGGTCCCGGCGAACAATTTCGCCGCATCGGTGCCAGGCCGGTTGCGGTGGTCGGGTCCGACCGTCGCCGCGACGCCGTAGACCAGCGCTCGGATTGCCTCGGTCTTGGCGAAGGCTTCGCCGAGTGGCGCTGGATTTGGCCGTGCTCGCGGATCGGCTTGCCGAAGCTCTGTCGCTGCGGGGCGTAGCGGGTCATCGCGTCGAGGCAACGCTGCGCGATCCCGAGGCTCATCGCCGCGAGGGCGAGCCGCTCGATCTCCAGGTTTCGCATCACGTTGTGGATGCCGCCGCCCTCGGGTCCTAAGACGTGATCGAGCGGCACGCGCACCCCCTCGAAGATCAGTTCGCACATCGTCGACGCGCGCATCCCGAGCTTCGAGATCGTCTGCCCCGTACTGAAGCCGGGCATGCCGCGTTCGACGACGACGCTCGTGATCCGGCCGTCGACCTCGGCGTAGACGAGGACACACGC
>JALYHV010000198.1 GCA_030776205.1 Myxococcota bacterium
TCGGCAGTGCGCGCAAGCGCCTTACGGCGCTATCGAAGCTGCTTCGAAAGGGTGGTGTCGAAGCGCGACCCGTCGTCGCCGCGGTCCTCGGAAGCGACCGACTCGTAGTTACCCCGATCGAGGTCAAAGGCTCGCGGCGCTGGCAGCTCGCCGGGAAGGTTTCAGCGGGATACCTCGTGTCCCACGTCGTAAAGGAAGCCTCTGCACGATTCCCATCGTGTGCCGCGCAGCGCGGGTGGCCTTGCGCTTGGCGGCGGCGGCCGCCTTGGCAAGGACCGTCGGCGGCGTCGGCGGCTTCGGCGGCTGCAATCCGAAGTCCGCGAGCGCGTCCGGGGTGGTGCCGTAGGCTGCTTTCACGAACGTCACGAACGCACGCTGAAACGTGCGCAGCGCCGGCATGTCCGTCTTCTCGGCGGCAAGCTTCGCCTTGATGACGGCCTTGGCCGCCTCCACGTCGCGCCGCAGGTTCACGATCGCTCGAAGCTGCGCTGTGACCTGATCGGGCGTGAACATTCCCCCGGCGAGCAGGAGTTGTGTCGTGCTTGACAGGTGTTTGTTCGCCCCCGCGATCAACTGCTCCGCGATGGCGGCGGCGGAACCCTTGGCTCTTTTGCTGGACATGGGACACTCTCTCTCGGTTCCGAAGGCACGCCGCCGCGGGCGCCCACGCCTCGGTGCGTGGGTGGCGCTCGCATCGGCGTCCTTCTTAAGCGAATAGGCCTGAGGGACCCGTTTTTCGGAAAACACGATGTCGATTTTTCGCGAACGGCGAGAACGCGAATGGTTGCGCTGGTTTCGACGTCCCCACGGGCACACCTGCCATGACCTCCGCGGACTCGGGCGCCGCCGTCGGCCGGCTCGCATGTGCATCGCGTGCGCGTCACGTGCATGCCCGCTGTCGAGATCCGCGCACGATCGCGACGGAACCGTGTACGCATCTCGTCGGAGTGGCCTATCCATCACGGCGCATCGCGAGCGTTTCTCGCTGTTCTCCTGATGGAACGAGACGATACCGTCGCCCGCGCTTCAAAGACCGGTGCCTCTCTGTCGCGAGACGCGTGCCGGGATCCCATGGGATGCGTCCACGAGCGAAGCACGCTCGCACATGATTCACGTGGGAACGGCGCACATACGCATGATGATCATGAGGGAATGACGCATGACGGATGGACGAGGAGGCGCGACGAGTGCGCCTTCGTGGCATGTCATGTCGATGGATCAATATGGATCGGTGTGGGAATCACGCCGTGCTCGTGCAGGAATCACTGCTGACAGGCATGGTTATCACGCCATGCTCGTGCACGAGTCGCTGCTGACAGATATGGATATCACGCCGTGCTCGTGCACGAGTCACTGCCGACGGGTATGGATATCACGCCACGTTGGTTCGAGGATCGCCTCTCGTTGTGTGGGATGCACGCCACGTGCGTGCAGGGATCACTGCTGACTGCTGTGTCGACCATCGCGTGCTAATGCAGAGAACACGGCTCGTTCGCGTGGGAATCACCGCATGGTCGTGCAGCAATTGCTGCTGATCGATGGGGGGCTCACGCCATGTTCGATGACGAAGCAGTGCTAGCTCGTGCGGCAATCGCGCGATACTCGATCAAGAAGCACTGCTGGCTCGTGCGCCAATCGCCAGATATCCGATCACCAAGCACTCCTGGTTCGTGTGGCCCTCGCCGGAGCTTCGATCACCGGGCATGGCTGGCTCCTGTTGCCGTCCCGCCGTGTCGGATCACCAAGCACCGCTATTTCGGGTAGGAGTCACGCCGTCATCGATCACCAGTTACTGCTGCTTCGTGTGGCAATCGCTGGCTCTTTGCTCGCGAAACACGGCTGATTGCCCTCTAAGCGGCCCCAAAGATCGCCAGCGGCTGATTCACGCGCCGGAATCGCCTAACCGCGCCTCACGCACTCTTCTCGAGATCCCGTGTGCTCGCGCGTGCCGCCGGAAGCGTGAACGAGAAGGCGCTCCCTACGCCGGGCTCACTCTCGCCCCAGATGCGGCCGCCGTGCGCTTCGACGATGCACTTCGAGATGTAGAGCCCGAGGCCGATCCCGGAACGATGCTTGTCAGCGACCTGCCAGAATCGCTCGAAGACCACCCGGAGCTTGCCGGGGTCGATCCCCACGCCGGTGTCCCGCACGGCAAAGAGGACGTCGTCGCCGACCGCGTCCACTATGACGTGGATAGCGCCCCCCTCGCCCGTAAACTTAATGGCATTGCCGACCAGGTTTGCAAGAACCTGGAGGATGCGATCGTAGTCGTACCGCGCGAGCAACGACCCGGCGCGCACGTCGCTCGTCATCGCGATCTGCTTGGCCTTTGCCACAGGCCGAAAGACGTCCATGGTTTCGCGTAGGAGGTCCCTTGCGTCGTGACGTTGGGGGGCGACGGCGAGCCGACCGGCCTCGATGCTCACCACATCGAGAAGATCGCCGACGAGCCGGCTCATTCTGCCGACGTTGCGCTGGATGCGATGCGCCTCACGGGCCATCTCGGCGCGGACCCTTGCATCGGCCTCGATCCGCAAAATGGCCGCAGCGCTCATGACGATGCTGCCCAACCAGTTGCGTAGATCATGGCTCACCATGGCGAGAAAGTCGTCTCGGTTGCCGATCATCGCCCCGACCCGCTCGCGTTCCGCACCGAGGTGGCCATCCGTCTGCGCCCTCTCGAAGGCGCGCACCGCCGCCAGCGCACGCCGCCGTGCTTCTCGCTCGTTCGAGAGCTCACCGTCCGCGGTCGCCCGCTCTCGCGCCACGAGCTCGTCCTCCCGACGCCGCTCGTCACGAAAGAGGGCGCGTTCGCCCAGGGTCGCTCCGGCCTGATCCAGTTTGTCGTCGGCGCGGGTTCTGTTCCGGTCGAGGACCTCATCGGCGCGTTGGCGCGCCCGGGCCACCACCGCGTCGGCGTTCTCCTCGAGCATCGCGGCGTGCCGAACGAGCTCGTCGTCAGTCTTCCGCCGCTCGGCCCCGAGGCTGCGGTCCGTACGCTCGCGCTCGGGAACCGCGTGTTTCGGGGCCTGCACCATCGGCAATTGGTAGCACGCAAGCATGAGGCCGCCTACCAGCCACCAATTGAAAAGCGCTCCCAACCGCACGGCCATCTCGAGCCACCTTCGTTGCAACGGTGTTGCATTCTTGCCGTATCCGCCGAGCGGATCGGCAACGGACGCGACTCGGAGGCGGTCGGGCTCGCGGTCGTGGTCGCAACATGCCACACTTTGCCGGCGCCCCCGATGTGCGGCCGTGTCCGCGCGTCTCGGCGCGGGGCGCGGTCGTGCAGGATGACGTGATGGCAAAGCCTTCCACATCGTCGAAGAGTGAGCGCTTTCGTGCCCTCCTCACGTCCAAGGACTTGCGCGTAACGGAACAGCGCCTCGCCGTTCTGCGGGCGCTCTCGACCAGCCGAAGCCCGATCAGTTTCTCCGAGCTCGTCGAGCGACTCGCCGAGCACGGCCTCGACAGGGCGACGGTTTACCGCAACCTCGTCGGGCTCACCGAGGTTGGGATCCTTATCCGGACACAACTCGGCGACGGCGTCGCGCGCTACGAGCTCCCGTCCTCCGGAGAGTCTCTGCACACCAATCACCCGCACCTCGTCTGTATTGATTGCGGGGGCGTGAGCTGCCTGCCGCCGAGCGCCGTCTCGCTGCATGGGCACGCGGCGCGCCGTGTGACCGAGGTCCAGCTCCGCGGCCACTGCGGAGGGTGCGGCGACTGACGCCCGCGGGCGCTGGGCTCACTTCCCGGACGACACGCCCGGGGCCGGGTACTGGCGCGAAACGAAGCAGAGCCCCTGCGAATTGAGGTGCCCCTGCGTCGCCTGCGTGTAGCGCATGTAATCGTAGTAGTCGCGCAGCGCCTTGGACGGGTCGGTCGCGCTCGGGTCGACGGGCACATTCAGCGGATCGAAGCTCATTTGGCCATTGCCGGGCGGCGCGTAGTTGCTGCCGCTGCAGTTGCGCCAAGGCAGCGGCGTCCCTGCCTTGTCGGTGAACGCGAGGAAGCTCACCCCCTTCATGTCCTCGGTGTGCACGACGGGCACGCCGGGCGCACCCAGATACTGCGCGGCGATTTGGTCCCAGTGCAGCGGCGAGTTCTCGGCAAAGCTCTCCCAGAACGGGTGATCCATGTGGATCGTCAGTTGCGCAACGACCGACTGGTTCCCCTTCACCTGGACGCCGCGCGGGTGGGCTTCCCCATTGACGCCCGCCCCGGAAAGGTCGGTGCCATTCTGGCAGTTTACGTAGTCCGTCGGCGTGCTGAACCCCATTCGGAACTGGAACGACGCCGGCAGCTTCGTGAAGTCGTAGCTGGCGCCCGCGGTGCCGGTGCTCGTGGCGCTCGTCGAAGTGCACGGCCCGAGGGCATTGCCCGTCGCTCCGGCCCACGTCGCGGTGCCGACGTAAAGCACGCTGTAGCCGTTTTGGACCATGTACGCGTAGTCGTCGGCCTGCGACGAATCGAGGTTGACGTTCTTCGCGCCGGCTGCGGGCGCGGCCACGGTGCTGAAGCCGAATGCGTAGGCGGTCGCCGGGTCGAACGCGCGACCGTTGTCCATGGTCGTGACCGCCGCGATGGCCGTAGCCTGCTCTCCCGCGCCGCCTTTGCCCCCGAGCGGACCGCCTTTGTGGAGATCGGCGACCCACGGGCCGTCGACGTGCGCAACGACCCCGCCGTGCTGGGATTGGTCCGTCGGTACGGCGTTCGGGTTGTCCGAGAGCGTGATGTGGTCGAACACCGTCAGGTACTCCGTGAGGGCGAAGTTCCAGCCGTCGACCATGTACGTGTCCATGGGACCGTTCGGCGGGAACTTGAATCCCCCGAGCGAGAGCGCCTCCCCCGAAGCAGAGAAGAGAACGCCTCCGGCTCCAGGGTCGCAAGGGGGCGTGAACGCCTGCGTTGTGAATCCGTTCCCTGCGAGCGCGCCGGTGCCGCCGTCGCTGCCGGCGCAGCTTCCCGGCGGCTTTGCGTTCGAGCTGCTGCTCGAGCACCCGCCGACTCCGAAGGCGCAGACCGAGAGCGACGGAAAGGAGATGGCCGACGCAAGACAGAGCCCGCGAATCGTCGTCCTCTGTCGTCGCTCTTTCCTCTGTCGTTGCTCTTTCATCGTTGCTCTTTCCTGGTCGTCGCTCTGCTAATGAACGTCGAACGAGAAGGCGCTCGCCCCCGACGGGAGAGCGCTCGTGAGGATGCCAGTCAAAAGGTTGCGTCCCGCTGTCGCGCCGGCGGTGCCCGAGCTGTCCGAGTCGGGAATCTCGTACAGGCGGCTCGGCGTGCTCTGCACGAGATCGAGCTGCGAGAAGTCCACGGAGTTGAACCACCCGCGCGGGTCGACGCGAACGTAGAGCGACGCGCCCGCGACGATCGACGTGGCGATGGGAGAAACCTGAACGATGCGCCGCTTGCAAATGGGGTTGAGCCCCGGCTGCGCTGGATCGGTCACGGGCCGGGAGCGGTTCGAGCCGATGGTCACCTGCGCTCGGAACGGCCACGCGTTACCGCCGCGCGTCGCGGTACCCTGGAGCACGACCACCTTGGTCGAATCGTCGACGGCGTTCACGTTGCCGCCGGTCAACCAGACCTCGCCGGTCCGCGCGAGGCCTACCGATCCGTCGCCCTGGACCGCGAAGGGCTTCGCGACGGAGCTCAGGAGGTCCACGTCCGCTCCGCCTGGGACTTCGGCGATGTACTGCCCCGGTTCGATGCAGCTCGTGCTCCCCGAGCCGACGTTCTGCGGCGTCGTCGTAAGGTACACCGCGCCGATGTGCATCGAGGCGGTCCTCAGGCTCACGTGAAACCCGGTTCGCGTATCGAACGCGAGCGGCGAGGTGGCGTCGGGCGGACCGGAGGCGTACGCCGTCAGCTTCACGAGGCCTCCTCCCGTCGTACCGACGCACGAGGCGGAGGCGACCACGAGGCCCGCAAGCGCAATGGCCGCGCGGTTCACGCGCCCCCCAGCGTCGCCGAGAGTGACAAGAACAGCATCCGCGGCGCACCGGCGGTGAACGCGCGGGCCGGAGTGAGCGTCGGCTCCGGCTGCGAATGAAAGTCCGAAACGTAGTTGTACTCGCCCAGCCGATAGCGCGCGTCGAAGACGTTCGTACCGAGCAGCGCGAGCTCCCAGCTCCTCCAACGAACGGTCAGAGAAGCGTCCGAGACCGAAATCACGTCGCTCAGCTGACCATATGGCAGCGGGCGCTGCCCGACGTAGCTGATGCCATAGCCGAGCGTCGCCGTGACGGGCGAGCGCGCGAGCTTCCACGGTAGGTCGTGAAAGAAAACAGTGTCCGATCGCAGGACGAGGTCCGGCACGTACGGCACGAGCAGGCGCGTGTCGTCGAACGTGGCCTTCACGAGGGTCAGGTTCGCCGACTCGTCGAAGAAGCTGCCGCTCACACGCGCCGCGCCCACCCACCCGGTGCGCGTCGACCCGTTGGAGAGCGTGTTGCGCCCGACGGTCTGGTTGAACACGAGGTCCCGGTCGACGTGCGTCTGGAAAAAGACGGACCGCGCCGAGACGGTCACGTTCTCGCGTGAGCTGCCTTTGTCCGCCGTCGTTCCGCCGAACGATCGCGCATAGGAGCCGCCGCCCTCGAAGGCCTGCACCCTCACGAACGGCGTCGCGTACCCTTGCGAGACATAGATGGGGTCGATGGACCGGACGCCCTCGCCGTAGCTGCCGGCAAACTGGAAGTGCTCGAACGGGCCGACGAGCACCGTCGCCTTGGGCAAGATCGCGCCGTCGCCCGCCGCCGAGCGCTGGATGGGCTCGCGGTAGACGCCGTGCTCGCCCTGGCTGAAGCAGGAGACGTCGATCTGGGGGTCCTGCTTTTTCGGGAAATCCGGCGCGGTTTGGACCGCGCAATTGTTGAGGACATTGAAGAGAAACATGTCCGCGCGGACGCCTCCACGCAGGCCGAGCCAGGGGAGCAGCCGCACGTTCGCGTCCACGTACACGCCGACGTCGCCGAGCGTCGCGTTCAGATCAACGTCGCGCTTGTAAGGGGCACCGGTCGCGTTTTCGATCCGGTCCTGCGTCGATGCCGTCCAGTCCGACCGAGCAAAGTAGCCGAGCTCGAGCTCTTGCTTTTGCCCGAGCGCCGCGCCATGCCATCGCGCTGACCCGCGCGCGCCGAGCGCCGTCCCTTGGTACTGCAGATCGAGCAGGTCGCCGCGCTGGTCGTGGAGCTGTTGGGCGGCTTCCTGGACGTCCTGCACGAAGCCGGTGAAGTCCTCACGAAGGCGCATCTCCCGCTGGACGAGAAAGAGCTGCTGGCTGAAGTCGAAGTCGGCCTTGCGCCGCTGGTAGGCGAGCGCGACCGAGTAGCGGCTGGCCGTGTTGCCCGTCAGGTTCGGGTCCTCCGCGTCGAAGAAGCCCTTTCGTCCAGTCGCGTACGTGTCCTCGCGGAGGATGCCCGCGGTGTTGAATTCCGTGTCGTACGCCTGCGCGGTCACCCGGAAGGCGCCCCCTCCGAGCGGCGTCTCGTATTGGCCGATCGCCGAGCCTCGCTTCGCCTGGCGGTTCTGGCCAAACCCGTCGGTCGTCGCGTACTCGGCGCCCGCGAACGTCCCGTTCTCCTGGTCGTTCGGCCCCCATGTGAGCAGGAGCCGCTGCGTGCCGTAGGAGCCGGTCGTGTACTTGGCCGTGAGACCTCGGTTCTCAAGGCCGAGCTCGTAGTCCGCGCTGCCGGCGACGGCGAAGTTCCCCTGCTGCGGCGCGAACGGTCCCTCGACGACGTGCAGGGAGCGCACGAGCTCCGGAATGATGAAGTGCGTGTCCGCGTAGCCGTTGCCGTGCAGGTTGCCGGCGTCGTTGATGGGAACGCCGTCGACGCTGAACTCGAGGTCCTGCCCCTCGCGCGCGTCGAAGCCGCGCAGGAACACCTGCTCGGCGTGTCCTTCGCCGCCTTCGTTCGTGAGGAGGATGCCCGGCGCGGCGAGCTTCAAGAGCTCCTCGGCGTTCTGGTGCGGGACCGCGGCGAGCGCTCCCAACGTGAAGACGGTGTCCGATATCCCGTGAAAACGCGGTTCGATCCGCCCGAGCACCTCGACTTGCTCAGCCGGCGCGGCAGCGGTCGGCGGGGCCGCTCCCGTGGTCGGCGGCGCCGGCGAGGAGCTCGTCGCTGGGCTCACCGGAAGCTCGTCCGGCTTGGCCGTTTCGACGACCTCGGGAGGCGGCGCGGGCGGCGCGAAGTGAAACGGCATCTTGATGCGACTCGCGACCGCCTTTCCGTCGCGCATCGCTGGCAGGAACGTCCACTGGCGGGCGGCAACGACGGCCGCCTCATCGAGGTCGGGGCCACCGGATTGGGCGACGTCGACGGTCGAAACATGCCCGTCCGCGTCCACGGTGACGACGAGCACGACGTCGGCATGCCGTCGCGGCGCGAGCGCGGTCGGCGGGTAGACGGCGTCGACGTGCTGGATGACCGTCGGCGGCGTGACGCCGCTCGTCGAAGGGGCCTGGGCATGCGCCGGCAACGCGAGGCTGGCTGCGAACGCGATGGCGAGGAACCTCGCGCCCGTCGAGGCGAGCGGCAGGCCGCAGCGTCCAATGGTGTGAGGAGACATTGCCGTTTGATCGCAGCCGCGGGGCGACCCGGGAGCTACGCTTTCGTTCGCTTCAGCGGTTGTGCGAGGTTACCTGTCGCAACTGTGTTGCAACTGGCGCATAGATACCCGACGCCAGCTTCCTGGCAACTCAAATCGCCTGGCGGTCCGTGGCCGCCGTCGCCCCATCCCTGCCGCCACCGCCTTCCCCGCCCGCTCCGGTTTGCCGGACGCTTTGCCGCATGCCGCCTTGCGGCACATGCTGCCGCTGCTGTTGATTTACACTACCGCACACCACCGCGCGCCGCATCGTTACCGCCCCAAGCTCAGCAAGCGGCGCCCGAATGCGGGCGTTCGGTCGATTTCGCGATCGATCGCGACGATTGCGCGCATTCACATGGGCAGCTTAGCGACCGCGCGTCGCTGTTACCAAACCGAGGGAGAGCCATCGTGAGAAGGATTGCATCGTCACTGGGTGTCGTTGGTGTTGGCGCCGCGTTGGTTGCCGCGTCGGCTTGCGGGAGCAGCAGCAACGGGACCGACGCGGGGGCCGTCGCTCCGTCTTCCGGAAGCAGCAGCGCGAGTGGCTCCGGCTCGAGCGGCGCGGGGGGCTCGGGAAGCAGCGCCAGCGGCAACTCGAGTGGCGGAGGTGGCGGAGGCGCCAGCGGAGCCGGCGGGAGCGGAAC
>JALYHV010000199.1 GCA_030776205.1 Myxococcota bacterium
GTATGGCCCCGGTCATGTCGGCCGGAAACGAGGACGCGGATGTTCCGGTCATCCCCCAAAACTTGACCACCCCCGTTTTCTGGTTCCGCCAAAGCACGTCGCGCTGGGTGTCACGGTTGAAATCGCCCGCGTTTCGATAGCCGTAGTACTTCCGAGCACCGAGAACGTCGCTCGTTGTCAGCACGCCGCTTTCGGGGCCGCAGTAGTTCATGACCGATTGCTGATCATATGAGGTGAGAAGCTGTGCCGTCGAATCCAAGCTTACGTCCGTCTTGCACGCACCGTTGTTGTCGCTACGGTTCTGCTCATGCCCGAAACCGAGGACGTGCCCGAACTCATGGGTGGCCATGTATGCGGCGCGTCCTGCACTGGTTTGGCCAAGACCATCAGCGCGGAAGACGAAGTTGACCGAGTCTCCTGCGGTTGGATTTTTTGGGTTGAACGCCACAGGTGGCCGCAGAAGTGCCGTTCCTGCGCCGCGCGACGTCCCCCCATCCCAGCCAAATCCGTCTAAAACCGTCTTCCCGAGTAGCGATACCCTCACGAATTGTTCAGCTCCGCTCACTGGGCAATTCGCCTGCCATGTGAATCTCACGTTGGCGACGCGCCCCCAGGTCATTGCAACCTGCTTTTGGACGGCCGCTTTCTCGGGCGTCCAGTCCCTTGGCGACGCCTTTCCCGGTGGCTGCTCGCCAGCCGTCATCCAGCAAATCGGAACGACACGGGGATTGTTTCTAAAAAATCTCCAAGATTGGGCATTCGTTTCAACCATGAGCGGCGAAATGACGGAGTCCACTCCTTGGTCGCTGGAACTCGGCTGGCCGCCACAGGCGTACAACCAGCCGGTCGCGAATCCTAATATCGTCATCGACGTAATCGTTGCTGATCGCATTGCTGCTGCCGTAGCATAGGCCATACAGACGTGGCAACGCTGATTGTCTTACACCCCATTCGAGGGCGCGATTTTGGCGAGGCGCGGCGTCGGTACGGCGGTGGTTGCCCGTTCACGTGCGCGTTCGCGCGGGGCAGGCGATCGTCAGCGGATGGATGGGCGTGGCTCTCGCGGGATAGCGTACCGTAAGACGGCGGCGGCACCAAAGAAGGACCGTACTCAGTGTGCGGAGCGGAGCGCGCGTGCCTCGACGACCAAGGTGATGAAGCTCATTTCCGCCGAGGTGATCGTGCGCTCAATCGCCGCGACGCCTTGGCATGCGAGCGCTGGTCCCGCGGCCCTCAACTCACGTCGCTGCACGGCGAATGTGGTAGGGTCCCGCGGCATGAAAGGCTCCGTTCGTATCGATCGCGCTGAGCTCGCAGAGCTCATCCGGCGTTCCGGGAACCACGGCACACCCCCTCAGTACACGCACCACAATCCGCTGGTGCGCGAACTTGTCTGGCGCCGGCTCGAAACGTTGATCGGACTCTCGAAAGCGCCCGCGCGTGGCCGGGTCTTGGACTTCGGTGGCGGCAACGGAATCCTGACGCCCACGCTCTCGAATCTCTACGCCGATGTGGTGTGTGTCGACCTTCAGCCCGAGATGGCGCAAGAAGTCGCTCGCACCCGGAACCTGACCAACGTCACGATCCATCGTTATGATCTGTCTGGGCTCGCTCTTCCGGGGAGGTCGTTCGACACGATCGTCGCCGCCGACGTTCTCGAGCACCTCACGGACTACGGGGCCGTCGTGCGCGAGTTCGAGCGGCTCCTGTCGCCCGGCGGCGAGCTGCTCGTCAGCGCGCCTTCCGAGAACCTCCTTTACGCGGCGGCGCGCTTCGTTTTTGGTTATCAAAAACCGGCGGACCATTTTCATACGGCCGACGGCATCGAGCGTGGCGTCGGCGCCGTCCTTCCAGTGACCAAGCGCCGCTGCTTTCCGGTCGACACACCGGAGCTCTCGTTCTTTTGGCTGATGCGCTTCGCCGGGAAGTGACTCGGCGCTGATTTCTCGTGCTCCCGCGAGCAACCGCAGGATCGTTGCTCGACCGACAGCTCCGCGCTGGATGCCAAGGCAGCGTGCAGACCAGCGAGGAACATTTTGGCGACGCTGACGTGCAGACCGGCCGCGAAAATCGTGGATCCTCTCAATGATTGACCGTGACCATATCGATCGCGTAGTTCAGTCCGGACTTGCGTAATCAATGAGAAAGCTCTCCAAGAATCGCTGCAAAGGTACATTGTCGCACCCATGCTTGAGATGCGACGGCGCTGCGTCATCGAGTGCACGCATGCCAGGCTACCCGGCCGGTATCTCGTGCTAAGGGTCCGCACCACTGTTGCGCACACCCTCCAGCTGAGGAAGAAGTCATGTTGGCCGTACACACGGGGGAGCGGGGGAGGCGATCGTCAGCGGATGGATGGGCGTGGCTCTCGTCATCGTATTCGGCACGATGATGGGAATCTTGAGACGCATGGGGCGCGGAATGCGCGCGCCCTAGATTGCTCATATTGGCGCTAATTTTACTATCTATACAATCGTGACGCTGATCGCCGCATCGGGCTCTTGACCGTCAGGTCCCGCCTGCTTCGAAGAGAAGGGATACGTACGTGCCCCCCGGGCCACGAGAGTTCACAGGAACTTCGAGACGCGTGCTCGACCGCCATTTGCGCAAGACGTATGCGGTAGGTGGGTTGGACGCCGGGTCCGTCGCGTCGTTCGCTCCGTGACAGCGTGTACGAGATCCATCCGAAGAAGCGCGTATCCGGCTTGTGACGAAGGGGCCACTCCACGCCGTACGCGGACCCGTCGCCCGCATTACCGGCACCGGCGACGACGAGATTCTGGAAGGACTTGTAAAAGCAATCCAGCGAGAGGGCAATCTGTGTCGTCAGTTGCTGTTCGATTCCAACATCGTAGTGTACGGAGCGGTTCGACGTGAGCCCCACCTGGCCATAGACAGGGGCAGTTTCCATGGGCTGCGGGGGCTGGTCGGAGATTCCGACGCCGGCTTTGAGGGTGGTGCGCGGGAAGACCTCGCGGACATCCCGGCGGAAACTTATTCGCGGAGCCACGTCCCGAGTGTTGGTCGCGCTATCGTAGTCGAGCCGCACCCCAGGAACTATCTGCATACCCCGCCAGGGAGAGGCTTCGATCTCAGCGTATGCGCCCGGAAGGAACAGGGAGCCCGATTGGCGTGACTGGACAGCGAGCTGGTTGGGCCCGCCCGACGGCTGGCTCGGCCTCGTCGGAGGAGGGAGGCTCAAATTCAGATTTTAGGGTTAGAGAAGATCCACGCCGAGGTGCAGGGTCATGATCCTTGCGAGCTTCTGGGCGAGCTCGGCGCGCAGGGAAAAAGGGTACGTCTTGGTCTCGACCTGGCTCGTTCCGAGTCCGAGGTTGATCCCGTCCTCTCCGGCTGCGGCAGTGACCCGGACGTCGTTCTGATCGCTAATCCTGTTCTCATAGCGCGCCTGGAAGCGCCAGAAGCTGGTGTGATTCGAGAGCGTTCCGCCGAACGTCGGACTCGAGGAGCTCGGCGTCTGATTCAACAACTGAACCAGGTCGTCCGATCCGAAGAATGTGAGCCGAAACGAGGAGTGACGGTTGAGGTCTTTCCGGACGATCGCCTGAGAGTCATAATATTGCGGCACCGTCGGACCCCCGACGCGGTGCAGCGGTCAGCGCGTCGAGGAGAGGGTTTGAACGCCGCCCCGCGACGAGGAAGCTCCACCCGCTATTGAGCACGGGCAGCTCCGCCAGCAGTCTCACATCGATAGCGTCGACTTGCGCCAGCCCGTGGAGGCGGTCGTATCTGGGATAGCGGAGGCCGATTTTGACGATCCCCCACATGCCGCGACCGTACTGGGCGCTGAAGTTACCCGGGTAGAAGTCGAGCTTCTGGAGGAGCTCTGTCGGAACTACGGAGGACAACCCGCCGAAGTGATAGGCGATTGGGATATTGGTACCGTCGACGTAGATCCCCGTGTCCTGCGGAGCGGAGCCACGCACGATGAGGAGGCCGCTCAAGGGAGGAGGTCGCGCCACTCCGGGTAGATTCTGCAACGATTGCAGCGCATCGCCATTCGTGCCGGAGCTCCGCTCGATCTCGTCTTTGCTGAGCGTGCGCTTGATCACTTCGCGCCGAGGTCGTTGCCCGCGGACGGTGATCTCCTCCGCTCTATCTTTGGTCGCGACTTCGGGAGCCAGCCGATAAAGGGCGGTCGTCTCTTCCCCGGGAGCGAGGCTCTCGTCCGTCTCCGCCGAGGCGTTGCCCGATGCAACGATGGAGAGATGCACGGGGCCGGGCGGGAGATTCGCGAGGGCCCAGGAACCGTCCTCGGCGGTAGTGGTGGAGTGCGTGGCACCTTTGCTATCGACCGCCGTAATGAGGGCTTCCGCGATGGGCCGGTCTGCCTGAGTCGTGACGCGACCGAGGAGCCTGGACGGGGGGAGAGTGAAGACGTAGCTGAGGGCGATCTTCGAGGTAACGGGGCGGCCCCCCCGCCAGGCGGGATCGAAACGGAGATTCCGAGCCGCAGCGACCGCAGCTTCGTCGAAGCCATGGCCATGAGACTTTTTCACCGCCACGTCGCTTACGGCTCCGTGCGAGTCGACGTCCACAATCAAGACCACCGTCACGCGCGCCGTGACGTGATCGCGCAGGGCCGCCTGAGGGTATTCAGCCCGACTGTCGGTGGTGAGATGCGGGGGGTGACCCCCGCGGAGGGCGACAAGAGCTCCTGCCCCTGCGCGGATCCGCTCGCCATGAGGATGCCGCACGCCACGCTGACGAGAGAAATTTTCGTGGTCGTAGTTACCTCCGAGAGAGAACGCGGTGTCGGAGCGCCCTTGCCTGCTCGCGCCGCTAAGAAAGTGATCCACTTTCGCCGGCCGGAAACTGATGCACCCGGCGCCTCCGTTCCTACCTTACCGCTTCGCGGAATGGATCTCGCGCCGAAGCCCGCGTCACGATCCCCTAAAGCCAAAAAAACAATCAGCGCCACTGGAATGGCCCGCGGCATCTCCTGACCCATTCGGCCTTCTCGCGCATCAGTCAGAATGACACCCGGAGCAAGTCGACGGGCTCGCCCCCTTTCCTGAGCGTGACCGCGTTGAATGAGAGGCTCCACATTGAATCGTTTGCGGATCGTCGGCGGTCAACCAAGCATTTCATTCCGGCGTGAACAGTGCCT
>JALYHV010000200.1 GCA_030776205.1 Myxococcota bacterium
GAGTCGCTCCGCGTCGGCCAGCGCCTCGCGCCGGATTCGCCGCGAGAGCTCGGCGCGCGGGAGATGTCGCGCGAGAGCCGCGACGGGCGCGAGGGGCGTGACCTCCTCGGCTACGCGCTGCAAGCGACGGTGCGCACCGGAGAGGGCCCGCCCGCACCGAAAGGGCCGGAGGTGAACACCGCGGTCATCGAGGGGGCGCGGCGCAAAACCGAGCCGCACGTAGCCATCGAGCTCTCCCAGACCCGCGCTCGCTTCGTCCTCTCGGGCGGCTTCGTCGTCCCCCAAGGGACGGAGCTTCGAGCGCGCGTCGATCACTACGGGCACCTCGTTCTTTGGCCGGGGGAGCTCACCTACCGCATCGCCGAGCCGGGAGCGCTCCGTGCTTTGCTCGGCGAACGGCGCATGGACGTGGCGCCTTTGTCGCGCGCCGAAGTGAGGTTGGGGGGCGACGGGGCGCGCCGCCTGAACCTGTCCACGCGACGCGTCGACGTCTCGACGCGCGCCGCAAAGGGGTCCCTCGAGCTCGCGACGGTGCGCGACGCCGGAGACGGCGCGGTCCTCGTGTGCCGGTTCCTGCTCGATCTCATGAACGCCCCCCCGTCGACCGCACCTTGCGCGACCGACGAGATCCCGCTGCACGCGGAGCTCCGCTGGACGACGCAGGGGGCGCTCACGTTCGACGTCACCTCGATCGTGCGGCGGAATGACCTCGCGCCCGCCGATCTCGCGGGCCCACCCGCGTCGGCGGCGTTCGAGTCCGCGGCGCCCACGGCCGAGAGCGCGGAGCTCCTCGTCTCGAGAGCGGAGCTGGCGGCGTTTCGCAGCGGGCCAGTGGACGTCCCGCAGACCGCGCCGCGGGACGCGCAAGCGCCGTTGCCCGAGACCGGGCTCACGCTCGTCAACTGGACCGACGAGCTTCGGTTGGTCTGGATCGACGGGGTTGCTGTCGCGTGGGTGGGCCCCGGCAAGCGCGTGACCCTCGCCTCGCTCGTCCGGGGCCGCTACTCCCTCGAGTGGCGCACCTTTCTAGGCGACTCCTGGGAGCCTCCCGTCACGGTGATCGCGCCGGGCGTGAGCGAGGTCGGCGTGGCCGACGTGGCGACCCGGTGAGCGGCCCGTAGGCGCTTCGTCTTGGCAAGCATGCGGCGTGGGGCGCGCGCACGAGCAGCTCGGCCGGGCCATTCACCCCGCGCGCCTGCGGACGAGGCGTGCCTCGAGGAGCTGAAAGAGGATTTTGCACGCGTCGAAGCTCGACATGTGGCTCTGCGAAACGATGTCGCGCACCGTCCGCCGTCCGTCCACCATCTCGAGCAGCCGTTGCTCAGGCTTGGCGAGTCTCTCGATCTGCACCGCCTCCACCGCCGCGGGATCCTTCTGCAGGACCGAGGCGAAGTCGCCGAGACCGGCCTCGACGACGCGCCACTCGTCTACGCGCCGAAACCCCTCCATGACGACGGACGCGACCGGCAGCCCTAGCGTCGCGCTGACGGCGAGGGGCGGCAATGGCTCGCAACGGAACTCGAAGCGGCCGCCAGGCCATCGCAAGATGTCGTAGACCAGCTCGCTCGACTGGCGGGTCAGCGCGTCGTTCAGCTGGGCCCGCGAGACTCGTCCCGACTCGAGCAGCAGCTCGCCGAGCACCTTGTGCGGGGGTGGTGCGGACGCCGACGCTCCGTCCCCTAGGAGCCCGTCGATGTCGGCGGGAGAAACGATCCCATGCTCGACGAGGTACCGCCCCAGCCGGAACTCGGTACCGGCGCCGCGCGCGGAGACGAGCTCGATGAGCCCTGCGCGCAAGGCGATCGTCACCTCGACCTCGCCGTCCGTGACCATCAGGACTCCGCCTTTGGACTCGACTTGCAAGAGCTGAAGCACCGCGCCGATGGGGATCACGCCCATGTCGCCGGAGAGCGCGTCGTCGCTGTATGCGTTTCCGGTCGAAGGCAAAGGGGCAGACGTCCCGGCGTCGGTGAGCTCGTCGGCTTCCGTGCGCTCTTCCGCGAGGTCGAGGGGGGCGCCCGCCGCGAGCGCCTCTGCGCGCAAGCGCCACTGCGCCGAACGGCGAACGGCGTTCTCGACGACCGCGATGAGCGCGCGCGCGTCGAAGGGCTTCGTGATCGCGTCCAGAGCGCCCGTTTGCTGCACGAAGTGCTCACGGATGCGGTCGGACTTCGCGCTCATGAGCACGACTGGTGTCGTGCGCAGCTGTTCGTCCTGGCGGATCGCGCGGCAGAGCTGAAACCCGTTCATCCGGGGCATGACGAAGTCGACCAGCACGAGGTCGATCTTCACCCCGTCCGGCGGAGAGAGAAGCAGATCGAGCGCCGCCTTGCCGTCCGGCGCTTGCACCGCCTCGAAACCGTGCCGATCGAGCACGCTGCTGACCACCTTGCGGATAGTGAGACTGTCGTCGACGACGAGTACGCGGGGGGAGGCCATTCGTGCGGCAGCGCTTTCGGCCCCGTACGATAGCACCTCGGCCGTCCGGCTCTCCGAGTCGGCGCGCCTCCGCGCCCCGTTCGCTCGCTTGCGGCGATTGTGGCAGGCGCGAGGGGCGCCGAGATTTGACTCTCCACGCGGTTTCCCCTACGTGCCGCACCAACCATGGCGTCTGCCAAGTCGCTCACCCGCAGCGAGTCGGGCAAGGTCCGGCGGGTCACCGTCGTCGGGGGCGGCCTCGCCGGGCTGATGACCGTCGTGAAGCTGTGCGAAGCCGGTGTGCCGGTAGACCTCTTTTCCCTCGTGCCCGTGAAGCGCTCTCACTCCGTGTGCGCGCAAGGGGGCATCAACGCGAGCGTCGATACGAAGGGCGAAGGGGACTCCCCGCAGGTGCATCTGGAAGAGACGGTCTACGGCGGCGACTTCCTCGCCAACCAGCCGCCGGTCAAGGGCATGTGCGACGCAGCGCCCAGCATCGTGTTCATGCTCGATCGCATGGGGGTGCCGTTCAACCGCACCGCCGAGGGGCTGCTCGACTTCCGCCGCTTCGGCGGGACGCTCTTTCATCGAACGGCCTTCGCGGGCGCGACGACCGGGCAACAGCTCCTCTATGCGCTCGACGAACAGGTGCGCCGCTGGGAGACCATCGACGTGGAGGACGAAAGGGGCGAGCGCGTCCCGGGCGAGAAGATGGTCCGCAAGTTCGAGTGGTGGGATTTTCTCGCCCTGGTCCTCGACGACGGCGGCTCGTGCAGAGGGATCGTGGCGCAGGACCTCAAGACCCTGGCGATTCGCGCCTTTCCCGGCGACGCCGTGTGTCTCGCTACGGGCGGCCCGGGCATCGTCTTCGGCCGTTCGACCAACAGCGTCATCAACACGGGCACGGCGGCGAGCCAGGCCTACCAGCAAGGGGCCTGCTACGCGAACGGCGAGTTCATCCAGGTGCATCCCACCGCGATACCGGGCGCGGACAAGCTGCGGTTGATCTCGGAGAGCGTTCGTGGTGAGGGCGGGCGCGTGTGGGTCCCCCGCGATCCACGAGAGCGGCGTCGCGGACGCGAAGTACCCGAGAGCGCACGCGACTACTTCCTCGAGCACAAGTATCCCGGTTACGGAAACCTCGTTCCGCGGGACATCGCCAGCCGCGAGCTCTTTCGCAAATGCTTTCACGAGCAGCGGGGCGTGTTCGATCCCAAGACGGGAAAGAACGAGAACGAGGTGTACCTCGACGTGACGCACCTGCCGCGGGACGTATTGCGGAAGAAGCTGGCCGGCGTGCTGGAAATTTACGAGAAATTCGTCGGCGAAGACCCGTACGTCGAGCCGATGCGCGTGTTTCCTGCGGTGCACTATTCGATGGGCGGCCTCTGGGTCGACTTCGAGCGAAGCGCAAATGGCTCGGTAGTCGTCGGGTCTCCCCGCAACCAGGCGACCAGCGTCCCTGGCGTCTACGCAGCGGGGGAGGTCGACTACCAGTACCACGGCGCGAATCGCTTGGGCGCGAACTCGCTTCTGTCGTGCTTGTGGGCGGGGATGATCGCGGGGCCGGCGATCGCCGCCTATCGAAAGAACCTCGCGCGGAGCGCCTGGGACTTCTCCTCGTCGCTCTTCGAGGCAGCGGAGAAGCGCGAGCAGAAGCGGTTCGAAACCCTTCTCGCCATGGACGGCAACGAGAACGCGTACGCGCTCCACGAAGAGCTCGCGCAACGCATGCTCGTCGATTGCACCATCGAGCGCCAGAACGCGACCCTCGATCGCGTGCTCGCTCACGTCGAGGACATAGCCGAACGCTCGAAGCGCATCGGAGTCACGGACCGGGCGATCGGCACGCTCAACCAGGGCGCGCAGTTCGTGCGACACCTCCAGAACATGATCGTCCTCGCTCGCGTAATCGCGCAGGGGGCTCGCCGGCGCGACGAGTCGCGGGGCGCGCACTTCAAGGCCGAGCACCCGAAGCGTGACGATGCGAGCTGGCTCCGGACGACGCTGGCCTTTCATCACGCCGCGCGCGATGGCGCCCCCGACAGCGTCCGCTACGTGCGCGCGTTCGACTACGACCTCCTCGGCGACCCCGTGCACGTGACCGACTCCGTCGACGTGTCGCTGGTGCGACCGCGCGTGCGCAAGTACGACACCGCCGGGGCGGTGAAGGCGAGTCCCGAGGAGGAGCCGCAGACCCTCCGCCCGGCAGGAGAGGCGAAGGCGGTGAGCGCGGGATTGCGGACCGCCACCGGCACGGAGGAGAGCTGATGGGCGAAACGGGCAAGGGCGTAACGCTGCGGGTCAAGAGGCAGGACGGGCCGGCTCAGCCCGCGTACTGGCAGAGCTTCGCGATTCCCTGGCAGCCCCACATGAACGTCATCAGCGCGTTGATGGCGATCCAGAAGCGGCCGCTCACGGCGACTGGCAAAAAGGTGACCCCCGTCGTTTGGGAGTCCGTATGCCTCGAAGAGGTGTGCGGCTCGTGCACGATGCTGATCAACGGCAGGGTGCGGCAGTCCTGCAGCGCCATGATCGACAAGCTCTCGCCCAACGGGGAGACGATCGTGCTCGAGCCAATGACCAAGTTCCCCGTCGTGCGCGATCTCGTCGTCGACCGGTCGCGGATGTTCGAGGACCTGAAGCGCGTGAAGGCATGGATTCACCTGGACGGCTCGCACGAAGTCGGGCCGGGCCCGCGTCAAGCGCAAGCGAATCAGGAGGAGGCTTATCCCCTGTCCCGCTGCATGACCTGCGGCTGCTGCCTCGAAGCCTGTCCGCAGATCAATGGCACGAGCGACTTCGTCGGCCCGGCGGCGCTCAGCCTCGTTCGTCTCTACAACCTCCACCCGAGCGGGCAGATGCACGCTGGCGAGCGACTTGACGCCGTGATGGGCGCCGGTGGTGTGGAGGATTGTGGCAAGGCCCAGAACTGCGTCGAAGTCTGCCCCAAAGGGATCCCGCTCGTCGACTCGATTGCGACCATCGGCCGCCAGACGACCAAACGCCTCCTCCGCGACTGGTTGCTCGGCTGAACACCGGGGTGCGCGGTGGTGTGGTAGCCTCGACGTCGTGCGCACGATGGCGTTCGCGC
>JALYHV010000201.1 GCA_030776205.1 Myxococcota bacterium
GTGCTGAACGGCTCCGGGCCCCAGCGGCGGGGGAGCCACCGCCGTCCCTGCGCCATCGTCGTAGCGGGCGCGCGTGGCGCCGAGTGCGACCTCGTCGCCGTGCTTGAGCAGCGTCTCGCCGCGGACGCGCTCGCCGTTGACGTACGTGCCGTTCAAACTGCCGAGGTCGCGGAGTACGAAGTGCCCGTCGCGCAGCTCGAGGACGCAGTGCTCCTTCGAGACGATCTTGTCGAGGAGCTGGATGGTGTTGTTCGGATGTCTCCCAAGGCTGTTGACTGGGCGAAGCTCGATGGCCTGCTGGCCTTCCGCCGTCGCCAGGATCAGCTTCGACATCCGCTGCGCAAGCCTAGCGCGCCGGGGCCGTCTCGGACAGACCCAGCCCGCTCCCCCCCCTTTGCCGGGCCTCTGCGGGAGTTGAGCGACCGAGACCGTCGCAACCGGTTTGCGAGCATGACAAATGCTAAGACGTCCATACGCCGGCAGCTCGCGGCGACCCCCTTAGAGCGCATGGCGAGACGACAGAAAGCCCGCACGAAATCCGAGTCGCTGCCCGGGTCTGGCGGGGCCCTTGCGGAGACACACCGCGACGCCTTCAAGGCCGCGCCCAGTATTCGCCGCGGGAACGGCTGGGTCGAAGCGAGCGAAGAGGCTGCCGCGCAGTCCCGCGCGACGTATCGCGTCAATCCGGCCGAGACCGTCATCAGGACGGACCCGGCCATGCTGGCGGAGTCGGCTCGCGAAAGCGGCGGGCTTTTCGAGCTCCTTCCGGCGATGGTGCGCAGCGCGCTGGAGCTCGGTCTCTCAGCGCGTGAGCCGAGCTTCCACGTCTTCGTCGCCGCCGAGCCGGAGGTCATGATCGAAGACGACATCGTTCGGTACGCGTCCCGTTTCGCGGTACGCCCGACGCCGGACGACATCGTGTACGTGCACGACTTCGACCATCCGGAGGCGCCGCGTCCGCTGCTCTTGCCGCCAGGCGATGGCCCTGCGCTCGTCCAGGCGATGCAGGCGTTGATCGAGAAGCTGCAGCATGAAATTCCAGCCGTGGTCGAGGGCGAGGAGTTCAAGGAGGCACACGCCGCCCTCTCGGGGGAGCTCGAGACGAAGAACCGCGCGATCATTCATCAGCTCGAGTCGCTCGCCAAGACGCTCGGTTTCGGCGTTCGCCCCGTTCAGGGCGGCGTGCAGACGTTCCCGATTCTCCACGGAAAACCCGTCAGCGCGGAGCAGTTCGACGTCCTCGACGACTCGACGAAGCGCGCCCTCACCGACTCCGAGTCCAAACTGACGCGCGAGGTAGAAAAGGCGGCCCGGTTGGTGCGCGCACAGAGCGCGGGCTTCGAGGCCGCGCGGGAAGCCGCGTTTTCGAAAGAAGCCACCGCCTTCATCGACCAGGCGATGAGCGAGATCGCCAAGACTTTCGCCCTCCACGGCGCGGAGGTCCGGGCATGGCTCGAGCGCGTTCATCGCGCCCTCGTCGAGGACTGGGACGATCTGGTCGAGATCGACGACGAGGACGAGCAAGAAAAACGCTCACGGGAAGAGCGCGACGACCCGGAGCTCGCCACGAGATTGAGCCGGTTCAAGGTCAACCTGCTCGTCACCCACCAGCCAGGATCGCCGCCTCCGGTCGTCTACGACACCAACCCAACGTACCCGAGCCTGTTCGGCTATCTGGAGAGGCGCGCGCGGTTCGGGGCTCTCCTCACCGACTTCACGCGAATCCGCGCGGGGTCATTGCACAACGCCTCGGGCGGTGTGCTCGTCGTGCGCGCCGCGGATCTTCTCGCCGATCCAATCATTTGGGAGCGGACGAAGCGCGTTTTGCGCGAGCAGCGCATCGGCGCGGAAGATCCTCTCGGTCCCCTCGGGCTTTACGCGACCTCGCTGCGCCCCGTCCCGGTGCCGATACGTGTGCGCGTCGTCCTCGTCGGCTCGCCGGAGCTGTACGCGACACTGCTCGACGCCGATCCCGATTTTGCGTCGCTCTTCCGGGTCAAAGTCGAGGTCGATCCGATGATCGGGCGGACACCGAACAGCCTCGCCGCGCTGGACGCCTATTTGATGGCCATGGCCGCGGACCGCGACTGGGGCTCGTTCGACCGCGGCGCGCGCGCGCGTCTCCTCGACCTGGCTACGCGCCTCTCCGCGGATCGAGAAAAGATCGCTCTGATCTTGTCGCCACTCGAGGAGACCATGGCGTTCGCGAGCACGTTCGCCGCGGCGAGGGCAGCGGGCCACGCGTTGCCCGAGACGACCGGGGCCGTCCTGGAGGCGCCGTCCCGGACGTCGCGCGTTCTTGCGTCGGAGCGACCGGCGTCGAGCGCCGCCGCGTGTGTCGTGGGCCGGGACGACGTCCAAGCCGCCTGGGTCGAGCGTCGCGACCGGGCCGGGAGCGCAGAGCGACACCTGCGCGAAATCACGCTTCGCGGAGAGGTGGCCCTCGATACGAGCGGCTGGCGTGTGGGCGTGGTGAACGGGCTCTCCGTCTACAGCGCTGGCGACGTGGAGTTCGGTCAACCCATGCGCATCACCGCGGTGGTCGGCATCGGTCGCGAAGGAATCATCGACGTCGAGCGCGAGGCGCAGCTCGGTGGGAGCATCCACACGAAGGGGGTCGCGATCTTGCGAGGATATCTGGCTCGAATGTTCGGCCAGGAGCGTCCGCTGAGCTTGCGGGCGCAGCTCGCGTTCGAGCAGAGCTACGGTGAGATCGATGGCGACAGCGCGAGCTCGAGCGAGCTCTTCGCGGTGCTCAGCGCGCTGGCCGACGTCGGCATCGATCAGGGCATCGCGGTCACGGGCAGCGTCAACCAGCTCGGTGAGATGCAGGCGATCGGCGGTGTCTGCGCGAAGATTGAGGGCTTCTTCGACTTGTGCAAGGCGCGGGGGCTGACCGGAACGCAGGGCGTCCTCGTTCCCAGCGCGAACCGCCCGCACCTCGTTCTACGCGACGACGCGGCGGAGGCCTTGGCGCAGGGGCACTTTCATCTGTATGCGGTGGAGACAGCCGCGCAGGGTATCGAAATCCTGACGGGACTTGCCGCCGGTGAACGTGACGCGAGCGGCCGATTTCCGGCCGCCAGCGTCTTCGGCCGGGTGGAGCGGAGGCTCATCGAGATCGCGGAACGCTTGCGCGAGGCGGAGGGTCACTTCGCTGCGGAGCCGGCCGACGCGAACGAAGAGACACCTGGCGGTGACACTATCGCCGCCGGAGCCGCTCGCCGGCGCTGAGTGGAACGCATGCTGACTGATGGCGAGCTCCACCGGGTGCGCCGGGGTGGGGCTCGCCGGCAGCCCGTTATGACCGGAGTCACCGCGATCGCCGCTGCGCTCGGCCTCGTCGCCTGCGGACCGACCACCACTGTGCAGCGTGTGTACGACGGCCGCCTCGTCGAAGGCCGGTATGTGCAGCCGGAGGTCTATGCGGCGTTCCTCCGCGGCGCGCTTGCGGAGTCCGCCGGCGACGTGAACGCCGCCCTATTGACGTACGGCGCGGCGGTACGCGATGACCCGACGAGCGTCGAGCTTTGGACCCGACTCGGCGATCTGCGCTGCAGGCAGAGCGCGGGCGACAGGGCTGCGGACAAGAGCTTTTCGCGGGCCATTCAGCTGGACGCCAGCTATGCGCCTGCCTGGACTGCCAAAGCCCGATGCGAGCTCGCCCGGGGCAACCTCGCGGGCGCGGAGACCGCCTCGCGCCGGGCCGCAGAGCTCGATCCCGCTGCGGACGAAGCCAACGTCTTCCTCGCTACCGCCGCCCAGCGCGCGCGCGACGACGTCACCCGCGTGGCCGTGGTCTCGCTCAGCGTCACAG
>JALYHV010000202.1 GCA_030776205.1 Myxococcota bacterium
ATCTCAAACCGCTCGAAGGCAAGCGCATCGGCGTCGTCGGCTGCGACCGACCCAGCTGGGACGCGCGGGCGCTCGCGCGTGCGTGGGGCAATGAGTTCACCGTGCTGCACGTCACGGTCATTCGGCACGCAGACGAGCGTGTCTTGCCGGACGCAGACCTCGCGGCGCGCCATGACGACGAGGCGCGCCTCGGTTGGCTCGCGGAGCGGCTTCGCGCTGCGCTGAGCGCTGCGGTCAGTCGGCCCGATGCGCTGGTCGTTCCGCCGTGGCTGGGGGTTGGCTGCGCGAGGGCAGCCGCCCTTTCACGTCTCGTCGGTATGCCATGCGGCGAGGCGGTTGGCGGACCGGGCGGCTCCTCCGGGCTGCGGTTCGAGCAGGCGCGAGAGCGCGCGCTGGCTGCGGCCGCCGCGGATCGAGTCCACGCTTGGGTCACCAAGGTGCTGCGCCGACCGCAAGGTTGGAGTGTGGCGTTCGGCGATGATGTGCTCGATGCGGACTCACTAGTGCTCGCCCTGGGCGGCCTCATCGGTGGCGGCATCGAGTACGCGCCTTCGGAGGCCATCTTCTCCACTGCCCTGCCGCCGTACCCAAGACGCCCTTTCCGGCTTTCCCTCGACGCGCCGCTGACGATCGGTGCGCGAGGCCGACGTTTGGCGGTCCCTGGCTCCCTCTTCGGCGTGGCGCCCGAGACGCTCGCGTGGCCTTTCACTGGGGAGACCCTCATTGATTGCGTGGGGGTCCTTGCCGGTCCAGATGGGCGTGTCGCGCCAGGCCTCTTCGTCGCGGGCGACCTGCGCGCGGACCGCCCGCGGACTTGGCTCGATGCCCTGGCCACGGGGGCGATAGCGGGCGCGGCTGCGGCCTGCGGCGCGGCTACCTAGACAGCCGCTCGCGCGCGAGCTGCCGCTGCAGCACGTCCCAGCCGACCTTCAGTGTCGCGTCGTCACCGTTGCTGGGATCGTCCGGAACGCTTCGAGCTTGCCGTCCGCGCACCTCTGCATCGGAGCGCTCCCCCACGACTACCACACGAGTCGCTTTTCCTGCAGGCGCCGCACGCACTTCGGGGGCGAGATGCCCGTCCAGGTCTTTCTCGCGGTAAGAGACGGATAGATCGTCTTTCTTGGCGTCTCTCATCTCGACCGCCACATCGGGGTGCACGCCATCAGCCTGAATCGCGTGGCCGTTCGGCGTGTAATAACGCGCGACGGTCAGACGCATCCCTGCGCCTCCCGGGAGCGAGACGATGGCCTGCACACTGCCCTTTCCAAACGTCGCCTCGCCGACGACAGTCGCGCGTAGGTTGTCCTGCAAAGCGCCGGCTACGAGCTCCGATGCACTCGCGGTGTACTGGTTGACGAGAACGACGCACGGTCGGCGCGAAAAGGCGCCACCCTCGCGCGCCCTGACTTCATCCACGACGACGCCTCGATGGCGTGTGGTGTAAATGGCTCCGCGATCGAGGAACTCGTCCGCGACCTCGGCTGCTTGATCCACCAGTCCTCCTGGATCGCTTCGCAAGTCCAGTATGACACCGGCAACCGAGCCGTTTGCGCCTGCGCGCAGCTTCGACGCCGCCTCGAGCAGTTCGTCATGCGTGTGCTCCTGGAACTGCTTCACTTGGACGTAAGCGACGCGGCCCGAAAGCAACTTAGACGAGACGCTGGGGACGTGGATCACCTCGCGTACCAGATCGAAACGGAGCGACTCGGGGTTGCCTTTACGTCGCACGCCGATCGTAACCAGGGCCCCTGGTGCCCCGCGCAAATGCCTCACCAGCTTGTCGAGAGGCTCTGCGGTCGGGTCCTTGCCATCGATGCTGACAATGATGTCGCCGCTGCGCACGCCGCCCCGCTCCGCGGGCGATCCCTCGATCGGCGAAAGCACGATAAGTTGCGCGTTGCGCGTCTCGACCTCCACGCCGATTCCACCAAACTGCCCTTCCGTCTCACTCTCGAACGCCCTGAACTCGTCGGGCGGCATGTAGCTCGAGTGGGGATCGAGCTCTGCCAGCATTCCCTTAAGGGCGCCGTCGAGAAGCTTGGCCCTGTCCACGGGATCGACGTATTCGTTCTCGACTTGAACGAGCACGCGCCCGAGCTGTTCGATCATCGCATACGGTGCGTCGCCGTGGGCCGAACGGGGGCCTCCAGCCAGCGCCGTCGCGCAAGCGCCGCCGGCGAATGCGCTGACCAAAATGCAGCAAGGAAAAACGGCAAGGGAGTGAAGTCGGAATGAAGGCATCGCGGAGGCGCACGCTACCGCGCGATGTCCCCCCCCGTCGAAGACAGCTTTCGCCGTGAAAACCGCTCCTTCCGGGCGCGAACCCAATGTGTGCAGCTTGCTTAGCTTGATCCCTGTCGTAAGGCAGCCGACAATCGCCGTACTCTCGTGAAGGAAAGCGCAGCGTTCCCCCGCACCTTTCAGGCGGGACACCCGAAGGAGGTTCCCCTTGGCGACCAGTGACAAGGAGTCCGTGGCAAATCTGCCCGGCTCGAAGACCGACAAGCGTAAGCAGAGTCTGTACTTCCCGGAGTCGATGCTCCAGGAAATCAAGGAGGAGGCTGCACGCCTCGACCGCTCTCTTTCTTGGGTGGTGCAGCGTGCGTGGAAGATCTCTCGAACGGAGATCAAGAAGCTGCCGAGCGTGAACGACGTCGAAGGAGGCGAGGACGAAGAGGCCGGCTGAGATCCACCGAGGCACCACGCCGCCGGCCGCAACGGTGACCGATAAGCCATCGTTTGCCGTCGGATCAGACGGGACGCGTCTGTTCGTGCGGACGAGGACCTCAGGTCACTCGTCGTCGGCGGTGCACGCCATTCTCAACGATGGCGTGCTTTGCGACGGTTTCATCTGGAAGTATCTATGGGACGAGTTGGCTCCCATCGTCCCTCTGGTGCACTGGCACTATCGCGGACACGGACGTAGCGCGACGCCGGCGGACCCCGACCGAATCGATATCGCGGCGCACGCGGACGATCTGTCGTCGGTGCGTCGCCATGTCGGTGATCCGCCGTGCGTGTTGTTCGGTCACTCGATGGGCTGCCAGGTCGCACTCGAAGAGTACCGGCGCCACCCGGAAAAAGTGCGTGGCCTCGTGCTGTTGTGCGGGAGCTTCGGCAACGTGACGAGCACCTTCCACGGCGTACCCGTGCTCGAGCTCATTTTGCCGAAGCTGCTCGCGCTCGCTCGGAAGTCACCGGAGATGGTGCGGGCGGTCTGGAGCCGCCTGCCGCCCCTTCTGGGATTGAAGATCGCGCTGAAGGCGGGCGAAATAGATCCCGATCGTGTGCACGCCGAAGACATCCTGCCCTACCTCGCTCACATGACGCACGTGGATTTTCCGATGTTTTTGCGAATGCTACACGCTGCCGGCGAGCACTCTGCCAGCGACATTCTTAGTCGTATCGACGTGCCGGTGCTCGTCGTTGCAGGCGAGCGGGATACTTTCACGCCTGCATTCCTTGCAAAGTCCATGGCCGAGGCGATACCGCGGGGCGAGCTGCTGCTCGTGCCGCGCGGGTCGCACGTGGCTCCCATCGAGCAACCGGAGCTCGTGAATGCCGGGATCAAAAAGTTTCTTCGCGACCGCGTGCTTTAGCGTTTCGATGCTCGGCCCCTGCACGAACCGCGGCCACTCGGGCACGCCATCGGTAACGACTACGCTGCGCAACGGCGCGGCCGCGAAGCGGGCGCTCGCGCCATCGGACGCCCCGGGGGACGCGCCGGATCCGTATCTCATCGCGGGCATCGCTAGTTCGAAGAGCGTCGGCCACACCTCGTACGTGCTCAAGCTCGGAATGACCGGTGGACTCGTCGCAGCGTTCAAACCGCGGTCACGGCTTGTTCTGGGAGACAGGCGCTACAAATCGGAAATCGGGGCGTACCGCTTGGCGCAAGCGTTGGGCGTGGACAACGTTCCGCGTGCGATCCCCCGGGCCTTTGCCGCCAACGAGCTGGCGGCCCTGTTCCCTACCTTGGAAGGGGCTGCCACATTCCGGCGGCTCGCGCTCATCGACAATGATGGGCTGGTGCGAGGCGCGCTGATTCCGTGGATCGAACGATACCAGGAGCTCCCGTTGGAAGAGCCCGCGTGGCGCGCAAGGTGGGAAGGCTGGCTCACCGCGGATCGCGAATTGCCGCACGAGCCCGACTGCGGCGTTGCACGCGCCATCTCGATGATGCTTGTGTTCGACTACCTAACTGCAAATTGGGACCGGTGGAGCGGCGGAAACGTCGCTCGCGACGCAGTGACAGGCAAAATTCTCTTCGTTGACAATGATGGCGCCTTCTACGATCCGCCATCGCATGCCGACCTTGCTCGCCAGCTCGCGTTGCTCAAGCGCGTGCTTCGGTTTTCCCGCGGACTCGTCCTTCGCTTGCGCCAGCTCGACGATGCGGCTCTTCGCGAGAAGATCGGTGAGGAATCGCCGGGAGTGCCGCTGTTGACCGATCACGTCCTGGCGGCGGTCGCCACCCGGCGCACGAACCTTCTCGAGGTCATCGACGCGCGGATCGCCGATGCGGGCGATGGCTCGACGCTGGTCTTCGAATGACGCTCGGTGCGGCCGCCAAGGCAGAACCGGGCGGACCGCGCAGAGACGGCCACCCCGTTCAAGGCGTTCCTTACCGCATGGGTCGTGTGTCGGACGCATGAACCCCTAGCCAACGGCTAGGTGGGGAGCGTTGACCGCGCTTTAGGCTTCCGAGCTTATCCGGCCAAACGGCCGGCCCGGCCTGCTCACCGAGCGGTCATGGCTCCCCGGGTTCGTAGTTGTTCGGGATCCATGTGATGCCGGCAATCACAAACCCTGCAGAGGGAACGACTGGAACATAACATCGGCGGCCGAACGGTCAACGCTCGCCGCACCACCATAAATTGGGCCACAATGACGGCGCGAGCTTACACCTTCGTCGTAACCATGGATGAAGGAATGGCCGCGGAGGTTCTTGCGACGGGCGCAAGCGGGGCACGGTGCGGCGGAATCTCCTTTGCGGCCGAGGACCAGCGGCAGGTCGCGCGCGCGCAGCTGATGGCAGCGGGGATGCTGGTCGTCGAGCTCGAACGGTTCGGCGCGTCCGTTTGCGGTCGCCTTGCGGCGGCCATAGACGAGGCGATCGAACGAGAGCTCTGCGCTCGTGGCGCGGTCGGAGCGGGCGCTCCCACTCTCGGATTGAGCGACTGCGATGGCACGCTGGGCGACCAACTGTTTCGTGCAAGGCGCGCGGGAACCAATGGGATCGGGGTCATTCTCGGTGCGCTCGGCCGTGCCACCTCCGGCTTGGGGACTCTCGCGCCAGAGGACTCCGCGACCCTCCGCTTTCTCGCCGCTGCGGCGCACGAACGGCCCTTCGCCCTCGTTCTCGACGCCAGCGATCGGCACACGAAGGCCTACAGCGATCCCGTAACGCTGGAAAAACTGCTCGGACGAAACGCTGACGAGGGCCACGCTTCCTCCACGCCCGAACCGATCCGCGCCCTACCTTTGCAAGCAGACCGCGGCGGAGACACGTGGCGAACTTGGGCGCTCGCGCTTGGGGCTGCTCGGGGACCCCAGCCTCTCTCGGTCCTGGAGCGTCTGTTTTGTGAGGCGTACGTTCCGCTGGCGCAGGCCGTCGATGGCGGAGTGGACGACTCGAGAGCACGTCGGGCGCGCGACGAATTTCGAGATACGTTCGCCAAGGGGTATGTCGATGCGTTCCCGACGTTCGCGGCGACGACGAAGCGCCCCCGCATGGTGTACGAGGCCCACGATGTTGCGGCGCGGATCGGGCGGCTGCACGGGGCGCGTACAACGCGCCTCCTTCTCGTAGACGGCATGCGATGGGACGTATCTCAGCGCGTGACCGAGCGGGTCGTGGCGAAGCTCGGTTCGCGTGCGTCGCTCACGGACCAGCTCGTGCTTTGGAGCTCACTGCCCTCTACGACCTCGAGACAGCTAGAGACCATCGCGCGCGGCATCGAGGCGTTGCGGATGCCTGCGACGCTGGAGGCCGAGACCGAGCCGCCGCGCGGCCGAACGGCGGAGTACGTCCGCAGAATGCGTGTTGGTCCGCGCGAGATCCACAAGCTCGATCTCATAGAGTCTCGCGTGCGCCAAGCGCATGGTGGCGCGCTAGGCGAGCTCGGCGAAATCGCGGAAGCAGCAGCAGAGGCGATTGCCCGCCACTGCGAGGGCCTGGCGCCGCGGACGTTGCTGTTCGTCTTTGGCGATCACGGCTTCACTCTCGACCGAGGTGGCCTGGCCTGCCAAGGTGGAGCGTCTCCCGAAGAAGTGCTTGTCGGGGCCTTCGCGCTCCTCGTCGGTGACGTGCACTGATCAGTTACGCACGGCTCGATTAGAGGCCGTGCATCGCGGCGCGAAGCTCAGCGCTCTTCGCAACACGTCCGTCCACGCGTGAGACGAGCCGCCCGTGTCGATCGAGCACGACGGTAACGGGCACGCCCTTCACGTCGCCGAAGTCGCCACGACCGGCAAGCGTGCGCAAATCTGCCATGGCCACGGGGAAAGGAATCGACAGCGCCTTTCTGTAGAGCTCAACGAGCTCGCGGCTGTCCTTGCCGTCCAATGCGACGACCGCGTAGTGGACACGTTCGCCGTCGTGCCGCGCCATCGCCACCAAAAAGTCCACCTGCGCCTGTGCCGGGAGGCTCGCGGTGGTCACGAACGCCAACACAGTCGGTGCCCCCCGCGTCACCTGCGCGTTCACCGGACGATCGTCCAACGACTCGAAGGAGAAATCCACAGGGGTTTGGAACGCAACGGTGGAGCTCGCCGACACTGACGACTTGGATGCACTCGATCGCGAGCAAGCGGCGGCCAGAAACACTAGCCCCCACACGCCAACTTCAATCCTCGCTTTTTTGGCCCACGAAGTGATCTTCACGATTTGCGAACAGAACGTTGAACGTGGTCAGCGAGCCGTAGCAGCCGGTCAAATACTGTTGCAGCTGTAGCTTGTCGTCGTCGCCGAGCTTGGGATGGTTGTTGATCCGCTGCTCGAGCACTCGCAGTTTTTCCCGAATCATCACGATCTTGTGAAAAATCGCGTCGATCGGCAAGCGCCTCTCCTGCACGCCTTCTTTGGCAGGCTTGAGGATGACCTCTCCACCGTCCCATCGTCCGGCCATTTCGACATCGCCGACGCCGAGCTCGGAGCGCAGGACTTCCGAAATCACTCGCCGAAATTCGTTCGCGTCCATTTCGAGCAGGTCCTCCGGAAGGGCCCTTTGCTGTCGCGGGTTTTCTGCGACGGCCGGGGGGCGATTTTGGGTCGTGCGGTGCCGGCGGGCAACGGTCGAGGAGTGGGGTTTGAATTCGCCGCGTCGTACCCACAGCGAGCACGTGTTGGTTTCGTACAGCGGCGAAGGCCACACGCCGAGGAGGCAATTGCCAGCTCGCCGCACCTCTCCCGTCGAATCGATGCTCTCGACCACGCGTACGAAGCGCGCACATGTTCCGCAGCGATGATCGAGAGCATCCGCCATTTCGTCGCGAGACTTGTATCAAGTGCCGGAAGCATCGGCATCTTCGCCGTCGTCGGGCTGTGCGGCGAACAGATGCGCAAAGGATTCCAGGGCCTTGGGCGTGGCGCGTTGCTCGCGCCGGTCCGCCAAAATGGCGTGCGCTAGGTCCTCGACGACGACCCGCAGCGGCGTCGGCTCGACCGCTACGCCATCGACCTCCCGTTCTAACGCCACGTCACCCGAATGACGCAGCGGCTCGTGCCGTACGGTTACGAAACCGCCTCCGGGTGTGTACCGGCAAGAAAGCACCTGAACGAAATCGAGGTAGACGGGTGCCACGACCATGCAGGCATGTGTTCCATCCCGGGCGACGCCGTGCAGGGCGATTGTTTCCCCGGCCCGAGCGACCTCCGGCACCGACGCTGCGACGATGGCTGCCTCGATCCGGCGGCGCCTTCCGTCATCCGATTCGACTGCGAGCAAAGGGGCATACAATGCGAGAGGTGGCACCCGGAGCGCCGGAGCGTCGTCCTCTAGCGCGTCGAGCCAGGCGCGGCGCGCATCGGATGACAACGATTCATAGGCCATCGCCGCCGCAATGGCAGCGTCGGCATCGGTTGCCAGGGCAGACAACCAGGTTCGCCAAGCCGAGCGGACGTGCGCGTCCATGTCGTCGGGCTCGGCTGGCACGAGCGCACGCTAGCAACGCCGACGTTTCAGCGGAAGTGTCGCCTTGACAACCCGTCGCGGCCCCGCCGATCGTCCTCAACGCACCGTGCAACCTCCCAAAGCCGCAACGGCAAAACCCGTCCGCCCACCCGATGCTCCGGAAACTCTTGCCCGTTTCCACGCGGAGCTCGATCTCGTGGATCTCATCGCACGGCAAGTCGGCCGACGTGTTGCTTCGAGCATCACGCTTGACGACCTGCGTTCGTTCGGACGGGAAGGACTCCTCCAAGCAGCGCGAACCTTTGATGAGAGCCGGGGCGTGCCCTTTCGCCGCTGGGCAAATGTTCGGATCCGCGGTGCGATGATCGACGGAGTTCGCCAATGGGGCAACCTCCCCCGCAGGATCTATCGCGAGCTGCGGGCGATGGAAGCCGGCGACGCGATGTTGGAAGCATACGACGAGGAGAACGCTGCCGCTCCCGCGACCACTCCCGAGACCGCCGACGCGCGACTCACCGCGTATCTAGCGGGGATCGCCACGGCCATCGCGGTCGGCACGATGATGGCCGCTCCTCGTGAGAACGTGGACCCCGAGGGGCGGGACGTCACCCCGGAGGATCTCGTGGCATCGGCCGAGCTTTACCAGCACGTGCGCGCGATCGTGACGAAACTCCCGGTTCAGGAGCGCACCCTAATCGAGCGCCATTACTTCGGAGGTGAGACGCTGGATGAAGCGGCGGCGTCACTGGGGCTTTCGAAATCGTGGGGAAGCCGCCTGCATGCCCGCGCAATCGAGGCTATCGCGCGCGACTTGCGGAAGGCGGGTGACATTTAGGGCGCCGGCATGCGCATCGTCGCAATGCGCGTTCTTGTTACCGCGCCACGGCAAGAACCATTTACTGGCTTTGCATGACCGTTTTCACTCCGCTGGTCGCGTGGTCGACCAACCTGGCCACGAGATCGACGGTTTCGGTGTAGCGGTAGACGCCGGCCTGAATCGCGATGAGATCGCGTAGAGGAACGTCTTTTCCGGCGGACCCCGCGGCTACCACGCCGCGGATGGTCGCTTCGCCGGCGTTGAACCGCCGCTCTACGTCATCAAGGAGTCTGGCGAACGCAGAGCTGGAGGTTTCGACCGACGACGTCCGCGCGGCGATAGGGCGCGATGGTTCGATCTCCGGAGTACGGGCAAGCACCGCAGTCATTTCACGCACAGCTCCGACAGACATCCGTTTCTCCTCGATTGCCTTCCCGTCGACGGCTGCGCAGGCGCGGTTGTGTAAAAAATGATAAACGCGGGGGGCTCATGCGGTCCCGCGAACGTGTCCTCGTTGCGATGAGCGGCGGCGTCGACTCGTCTGTAGCCGCCGCTCGCTTGCACGATGAGGGGTTCGACGTCGTCGGCGTGACGCTGCACCTGTGGGACTACCCCGAGGCACCAGGCGCGGATGCTGCGCACGGCCGATGCTGCGCCCCGGAGGACCAGTACGATGCCCGGCGCGTGGCTGACGCTGTGGGCTTTCCGCATTTTACTTTCGACCGACGCACACTCTTTGCCCATACCGTCATCGCACCTTTCGTGGACGCATACGTCGGGGGGGAGACACCCAGCCCTTGCACCACGTGCAATCAGGGGGTCAAGCTGGCGGAGCTGTTTGCCCTTGCGAAACGGCTCGGCGCCGAACGCGTGGCGACGGGGCACTACGCACGAATCCTTCGCGACGTGGACGGGTCCCCGCGGCTGGCCATGGGCGTGGACCGCACGAAAGATCAGAGCTATTTTCTTTACGCGTCACCGCGAGCGTGGCTAGAGCGCCTCGCCTTCCCGCTCGGTGAATCGACGAAAGCGGAAGTGCGAGCCGAAGCCGCCGCGAGGGCGCTGCCCGGGGCCGGCAAAGGCGAGAGCCAGGAGCTCTGCTTCGTCGGCACGAAGCCGCATGCCTACGTCGATTTCGTCGCCGAACGCGCTCGCGAGCGCGTGCGTCCCGGCGTCCTCCTTGACGAAGATGGCCGGGCGCTGGCTGTGCACGATGGGGTTCATCGGTTTACGATCGGCCAGCGGAAGGGCATCGGCGTCGCACTCGGCAGACCAGCGTTCGTCGCTCGCATCGATGCGAGCACCGCCACCGTCCAGCTCGGCAACAACGAGGCCCTTTATGCGCCCGGCGCGGAGCTGAGCCACCTGTCACTGGCGGAAGGAGTGTCCCTCCCTGTGATGGCGCGGGTGCGCGTGCGCTATCGGCACGACGGCGCGCAGGCGCTCGTAAGCGAGTCATCCTGCGGTCGTGGCGCGCACGTCGTATTCGAACAACCGGTGCGCGCGCTTACGCGCGGGCAGGTCGCGGTGCTCTACGACGGCGAACGCGTCCTCGGAGGAGGACGAATTGACCGCGTTCTCAGCAAGGGTGACCTTGCGGCCGTGGCCGCGCTACCCTGCGCCACGTGATCAGGCGAGCAAAGGTCTGGCCAGCGTCCACCATCCAGACCTTTCATGACCCAGAATCACGGCGGATATCGCTCCCCCGAAGCGCCGCATCGCCAGGAAAGGGTCATGGGCTCATTGCCCGGTGCATGCTCGCCGCGGCCTTGGCCGTAGTCGTCGCGCCGGCTTGTTCGCTTGGGCAGGGGACCGGTTCGGTTGCGGGGACGCTCAACGTCCCGGATTGTTGGTCGGGGTGCTTCGATATGCACCCCGATTTCTTCGCCGCCGTCCCATCCAACGGCGGAACCTTGCAGATTCGCGTACAGAACGGCAGTGACAACGAGACATTCAGCGACGGCCTAATCATACTCGTCGACGACGTAGGAAAAGTGCGGGGCGACCCGCTCGCGGACGGGACGACTCGGCCAAGCCTTCTCGGGACGACGCTCGGCGTAGCGCTGCCGCCGCAAGTGACGCCTGCGGGAGTGCCCGTCAAAGCGATCGCCGATCCACCCCTCGTGCACGCCACGCTTTACCTCGAGCGAACGTGTCGAACCCAGAATGTTTCACTCTATGCGATGGACGCCGTAACGCTGGAGGCGGATGGAACATGCAATCGGCCTGGGTCCGGGCAGACGCTCGTCTGCGGCGGCGGTGGAGCAGGAGCGACGGACGCAACGGCCGAAGCCGGAGCGGCGTACGAGGCGGGTACGACGGGCGTGAGCAGCGACAGCGGAGCCGCAGCCGGCCCTGTCGCGCAGAGCACGATTGCCTTCAGCAGCTTGTTCGACGGCAACCCCACCGAGTCGGACGACCGGCAGCGCCTGACCGACGCACGATTCGACTTATACCTGGCCGACCCGCGTGAAATCGCCGCAGGCGGCCTCGGACCTCCGCCCCGCTGCCGCGGCCACATCGCCGGAAGCATCCGCTTCCTCTTCGAACGAGGTCGGCCGGCGCAGCCCTTCCCGTGACCCGCTGCAGGATTTCCTCCGAGCAGGGCGGGCTTCCCTATGCCATCTTCGGAGACGATGTCCCGGCTGCTTCGCGTCGAGGCTACCATCGCGTCGCTCGCTCCCGGCGGAGATGGCGTTGCGCACGTGACCCTCGGCGGCGTACGCCGCGCGGTGTTCGTTCCGCGAGCCGCGCCGAACGACCGGCTGCTGGCCGATGTGGACTTCTCGCATCGACCGGCCCGTGGTCGCCTGCTTGAAGTGCTCGCCGCAGGGCCAGAGCGCGTAACTCCACCCTGTCCGTGGTCGACACCGTGCGGCGGGTGCGACTGGATGCACTTGTCGCGCGCCGCGCAAGCGGACGGCCATGTCGAGCACGTTCGCCGGGCACTCCCTGCTCGTTGGCGCGATCGCGAGGTGCACTATCGCGAGGCGCCGGACGCGCTCGCGCACCGCTGCCGGGCCCGTGTGCACGTGCGATGCGAGCGAGGGCGGGTCCTCGTCGGGATGCATCAAGCGCGCAGCCACCGCTTAGTGGAGGTCGATCGATGCGCCATCATGGATCCGCAGCTCGAGCGGGCGCGCGCTTCTCTGGCGGCGCTTTTCGAGAGGTCACGCGGAGCCGGAAACGTGCAGCTGGCCCTCGGGACCAATCGAGTCCCCGTGCTCGACGTGACCTGGAGCGGTGACCTGGCGCCCGCGTTTTTCAGCCAGCTCGAGCGCTCGGTCTCCGCAGGCGAGCTCGCGGGAGCACGTGTGCGGCTCGGCGGGGCGAACCGTCCGGCGACCGTGGGTGACCCGACCCCATGGATGACGGGCGGCGACGGCCAGCCGCTGCGTCTTCCGCCTGGCGGGTTCGGCCAGGCCAACGAGCGCGTCAATGAAATGCTGGTCAGGCACGTCGCGGAACAGGCCGCTTTGTGGGGCGACGAGACCGCAGTCGAGCTCTACGCTGGCGCCGGAAATTTGAGCGTTTTGCTGGCTTCGCCTGGCCCGCCGAACGGCGGCGGCGAGCTTGCGGTCTCGCGCGAGCTCGTTCTCGTCGAGTCCAGCTCGGAGGCATGCGATGCCGCGCGCTGGAACCTGGCCATGCGTGGGTTGCGGGCGCGCGTCGTATGTGCCGAAGCCGAGGAGTACTCGTGGAGCGCTTCGGTGCGACTCGTCGTCCTCGACCCACCGCGAACGGGGGCTCGCGCCGTCGCCGAACGGCTTGCGCTCTCGCGCGTGGCCCACGTGATTTACGTTTCGTGCGATACGCCGACCCTCGCGCGTGATCTGGGCGTGCTGGCTGGCGCGTACGAGCCTGTCTCGGTCACCGC
>JALYHV010000203.1 GCA_030776205.1 Myxococcota bacterium
GACCACGGACGGCTTCGAGCTCGCGTTCGGGACCAATCACCTGGGCCACTTCTTGTTGACGTTGCTCCTGATGCCGAGCCTCGGCGCCGCCGCCTCGCCGCGCGTCGTCACTGTGTCGAGCCAGGCGCACGCGGATGCGAAGGCAATCGATTTTAGCGCCATCCGCAGGCCGACCCGGTCGATCACCGGCCTGCCCGAGTACTGCGTCTCCAAGCTCGCCAATGTTCTCTTCACCCGAGAGCTGGCGCGGCGCACTCCGCCGAGCAGCGTCCGCAGCTACGCGCTTCACCCGGGCGTCGTCGCCTCCGAAATCTGGCGCAAGGTGCCCTGGCCGATACGGCCATTGATGAAGCGACGCATGATCTCGAACGAGGAGGGCGCCAAAACGACGCTGTACTGCGCGACCTCGCCCGACGTCGCCCGGAGCACCGGCCGTTACTACGACGACTGCCGCGAAAAGGCGCCAAGCGCCCTCGCCCAGGACGACGACCTCGCGCAGCGGCTGTGGGCGAAGAGCGCCGAGCTCACCGGCGCCGATCTGCCTCGAATGGTCGGCTGACCAATCCTACCGGGCGGGGAGCAACGCGCGGTTGAGCTGCCGGAAGTCTGCACCCGCAGGATACCCGTAGCTCACCCACCGTGTGAACTTGGGATTGATCTCGTCAGCGATGCTGTTGTCTCCGGGCCACGTTAGGTCGTTGCCCCAGCCCCAGACCGTCACTCCGAAGCGGGGTACCGGCGGACCGGACGTCACCGGGCCGGTGAGGGTCGCCCGAATGGTGTGCACCCCGTTGTCGCAAGCGCCGACGCCCTTGAAGTCGCCGGTCGACAGATCGATGCGCGCGAGCTCGTACTTTCCGCCCGTCCCCACGGCCTGCCACCCGCCGATCATGCCCGCACAGTCCAGCGTCACGTCGGGCATCTGGCCCGTTTGCGGATCGCGTACGCGAACGAGGACGAGGTTCGTCTCGGGGTACGTCGGATCGGTGAAAAAGGTGTAGCGCGACAGGTATTGCGCCGGAGGCACCACGTTGACAAACTCCGGATCGCCCCGCCCCGCGTAAAGCGCCCCGCCAGTCATGTAGCTCGCGACATAAAAGGGGTGCTCGGCGTCCTGGCTGCGGACCACGAAAGGCCCCGGATCCACGAACTCGACCACCTGCTGGGCATCGAGCACCGTCGGCGCTCCGATGGGGCGCCCCGATTCGTAGGTCAGGCGCGTGCCTGAGACGGTACCCACTATGCGCCAAGGGACCGCCTCCTCCACACCCTCGACACGGTTGCGGTAGCGGACGGCGACATACTCGCTGCCGAGCGCCTGCAAGGGCGGGAGCATCTGCTCCGCGCTGTCCGCACGCTTCCGGTCGAGTGGAAGATCCATCAGTGTGGAGCCGCCGATCACGGCGACTGGCTTGTCCGACTCAACCGCGGCGCCGGTCAGCTCCAGCGGCTGCGTGAACTGCAGGTATTCCCCGCGGTTGAGGGTGAAGGTCGCCGGCGTGCCGGCCGCCGTCCCCGGCAACCCGCCGCCGGCCACGATGGCCGTCGTGGCTTTCACCGCAACGGTCGTCTGGTCCTGACCGGCGATGACGACCGTAGTCGGCCCAGCGCGAGCTTCGACGAAGGACGTCGGCGCGGGCGCGGCGTCGGCCACGACGTAGTTCCGACCCCAGGCGCTCGTCGGCAAGAGGAGCGTCGACCCCGTGACACGCGCGCTTCCGCCTCCGTACGGCAACATTTGGTAGGCGACCACCGGCACGTTCGTCGTGATGTGAAAGGCGCTCCCCTTCCCCGTCCCGTGAAGCGCCGCGTCGCCCACGACCGCGGGGGTGACGCCCGCGGGGCACTCGCTCAGGACGCGCGGCGACGAGACCTCCAGATCGTTCCTGGCGTTCGGATCACGAGAAAGAAATAAGATGGCCACCTGGTCCGCGGCGAGGCCGGTCCGCGGGTCGTACGGGGCATACGTGATGCTCGTCCCGTGCCCTGCCGGAATGCGCGCAAACTGGGTGATGGGCAGCACGTGCCCGTCGAGGCTCACCGCGATCTTGGCGTGCTCGCCGGTCCGCCATTCGTTGACGATGAAGACGGCGTAACAAACCCCTTCCGCCTGCGGGGTCGTATCCATCTCGACCGCATAGAATTCGCACCCGTTCGACGTGTCGTTGCCGAGCGAGTCCAAGCAGGGGTTGATGCACTGCGCACCGGCGGGCCGTTGCTCGCACTGCTCAAGCGAGCTGCACTCGACGATGGGAGCACCGCAGCGGTAAACACGGGACGAGTCGGCGGGATCGCAGTACGACGGCGTGGAGCACTCCGTCGACGCTTCGACCGATTGTCCGCTCGCGGCTGACGCCGCGTCGACTGCATCGCTGACCGGGTCGACGGGGAGCCCCGTACGGGCGCCGCACGCCGCGAACAGAACGGCCATCGCCAGGCACGCCCAGTTCGCTGCATTCCGCCGAGACACGCCGCGAGTCTACGACATGGGGCAGGCCCGCGTCACGGCACGCAACCCGCCGAACGACGCCCCGGGGGAAGGATTGCCGGCGAACCGGAAGCCCGAAGGGCACCTCGACGTTGCACGTCCGCGCGAGGTCTGCTTCGCTGCGCGCCGCGTGACGTCACCTTATACGATGCAGCCCCTCGACGCGCTGATGGCCGCGCAGTCGTCCGTCGGCATGGCCCTTACCGCCGCCGTATGGTTTCGGAGACTTCGTCCGCTGCTCGCGGCGCTGCTCCTTCTGGCGGCGATCTGGATAGCCGTCCTCGTGCCAGTGGTGCGCGAATCGTTGGTGGGGCTCGGCGTCGCGCCCGGCCCGCAATTCTTGCAGAACAGTCTTCGGGCGAGCGCGCTCTGCGCCCTTTTGGCCGCCGCCGCGTCGCGAAAGATCGCCTTCGGCGTGCTCACCGGCCTCGGAGTGGTCGCCTTGTGGTGGCTCACCGGCTACTTGCGCAACTCCGATTACGAGCTGGCCGCAGCGCATCTGGCGTTCTTTGGGCTCCTGGTCGGCGCGGCGTGGCGATTCGAACGGGCATCGCCTGCGTCGTCGAGCGACGGATCCCTTCCGTCCTCCTCTGCCCCTTCGCCAGCGCCGCCGCCCGATCCACCGCGCGGCCGTTGGCGCGTGATGCTGGCGAAGATCCCCGTCGACGACGACATCGTTCTTTTCTTCGCTGCCACGGCTCTCGCCGCGTGCGTCAGCGTCTGCGTGCTCGGCCGGTTTACCAACAGCGGCGACGAAGTCGCCAACACCTTCGAGGCGGCCTTGTTCGCGAAGCTCCGCCCTTACGGGCAGGCACCTCCTTGCGCCGAGGCGTTCCGGATGTTCTGGGTCTTCGAGGCCGGGGGACGGCTGTTTCCACAGTATACGCCAGGCTGGCCGCTCTTCATGACGCCCTTCTTCGCGGTAGGTACGGTATGGATGGCAGCACCGGTTGCGCTAGGCCTCTTGGTGGTCGCCGTCGCGCGCATCGCCCGCCGCGCCGCGCTCGGAGGAGACAGCCTGCCGACGCCGGAGCGAGCGCGGATCGCCCGAGCGTGTGGGCTCGCGGCGGGCGTGGCCACCGCGCTCTCGACCACGATGCTCATCAACGGCGGCTCACGCTACCCGCACGTCTTCGTCGCTGCGACGTACGCCTGGTCTCTCGAAGCGCTCTGCGCGGTAAGCGATGAGGCGCGCTCTTCTCGACGTTGGAGCGTCCTCCTCGGGTTCACGAGCGCGCTTCTTCTGGCTGCGCGGCCGGCCGACGGCGCCACCCTCGGTGTGGGACTGTTCGCCTACTTCGTGTACGCCGTCGCGCGCAAACGGATCGCGCTTCTCGCGGTCTTCACCACCCTGGTGTCCTTTGCGCTCGTCGCGGCGCTCACCCTGATCATCCTGCGACTGCAGATAGGACGATGGTTCACGACCGGGTACCAGCTGACCGGCGCCATTTATCCTTGGGCCAAGGCGACATTCAGCGCACCGGGGCCCGACGAATGGAAATGGGGATTCCCGCTCGCCACGGGATCTTACTCGTGGTGGCCCGCATCACCGGCGCTCGGCCTGGCAGGCCTCGCCACGGTACGCGGGCGCGCGCGACGGATCGCCTTCATGCTGCTCGCCTCGTACGTCCCGTTTCTGACGCTGTATTCTTTCAGCGCCCTCGGTCGAGGTTTCGAGCTCGGATACGGGCCTCGCTACACGTTGCCGCTCATCGTACCGATGGCCGTCGGTACGGGGCTCGTCCTCGGCGCGATCAGTGGCGCGGCCTTCGAGCGGCTCCGCACGCGGATCGCGCTCCACGCGCGTGGCCCCGCCACGCTCGCCGCGGTCGCGGTGGTGCTCGGCGTCGCGCGCATCGCCCCTCTCGTCTACCCGTACAACTATGCGGACGTGCACGGCCACAATCGCTTTCGTCTCGCCTTGGAGCGCGCGCATCTGCACAACGCGGTGGTGTTCGTATCGAATGGCCTGGTGAACACCGATCCCATGGATCTGACCGAGAACCTGCCGCTCGATCTCTATCCGGAGCAGGACGTTCTCGTCGCGCTCTGGCGGTCCGAAGATCTGACGAAATGCGTCCGGGAGCAGTACCCTTCGCGGCGCTTTTTGCGAGCCGTTCCAGGCGACGAGATCCACTTAGTTCCGTTCTGATTGCGCGCACCACTGTCGCTCGAAATGGCGCGCGCGCTGCGTCCAGGGAGGAAAGAGCCATGAATCACGAAGCGCGATTCACGAGATTGACGATTGTGGCCGCCGCCGCCATGGCGGCGGCTTGCGGAGGCGCGCAGCAGCCCGCAGGCACCGTTCCTTCGGCCCAGGGG
>JALYHV010000204.1 GCA_030776205.1 Myxococcota bacterium
CCTCATCGGGCGCTCCTGTCGTCCGTCGGGCGTGCCCCAGCCGAACCCAGACCTCCGCCCGCGACGGCGCGCGGCGCGCCAGCTCCTCGAGCGCGAGCGCCGCCTCCGCGTCGAGGTGAGCGGCCTCGCATGCATCGGCCAGGAGAGCCAGCCCGATGGGAGAGTCGGGCGCCCGACTGAGAACGCGGCGAGCTGCGGCGCGCGCGCGCATGGCGTCGTCCGCGACGAGCGCGTCCTCGCCCTCACGCAAGTCCTCGTCTGCCCCCGCCAGGACGATTTCTACTTTGCCAATCCAGTGGCCGATGACGTCGGCGAGGCGCACCGCGAGGAGGGTAGGGGCGGTCGGTGAGGAGGTCGAGGTCGGCCGAACGGCGGACGCACAGCCTCTAGTTCAGCTGGTTCTTGTCGGGCTTCTGCCCTTCGAGGAACACCGCTGTTACCTCGCGTTCCAGAGCGGCAGCAATTTCGACGTCGAGCGCTTCGACGGAGCCGGCCGCTCGCTCGATGTTGCGCTGATAAACGAAGACGCGAACCCGGGCCGGCGCGCCATCCTCCACGGGGGGAGTGTCCAGCACGAGCATCGCACGTGGGTCCACCCCGTCTACGACGAGCTCGGCCCCAGGAAGATCCACGATGTAGACCTCGGCCTCACGCACGTAGCGGGCAAGCACGATGTCCAGCTTTTCGATTGCGCTCTTGACGAGCATCGCGAACGTCTCGGTGTTCGGCGCCCACGCGAGGGGAGGACGTCCCAAGTCTAGCGATCGCGATCGCAGGAGCGCCTCGGTCGCAGCGCGGGCGTCGCCTTGCTCGTCGCGCACCAGGCCGAGGTAGTATTGCGCGTCAGCGCTGGTCGGGTCGGCCTTGACCGCCTGCTCGATGAGCGGCGCCGCCTTGTCGAGCTGCCCGAGCTCGTACCACGCTCGTCCAATGAGGAAGAGGTACGTCGGACCGTCGAAAGGGCCGTCGGGCAGCATCTTCATCGCTCGCTTCGCTTCCTCGTAGTCGCCCTTGGCCGTTAGCGCATCCACTTTGAGCAAGAGGCAGTCGGCGACCTCCTCGTCCGTTTCCGCATAGTCGAGCGCCTCTTCGATCTGGGTGATGGCTCCGTCGAAGTCGCCGAGCGGCGAGATGAGCACCTCTGCGGCGTTGAGCATCGCCTCGAAATACGTTTCATCCAGCGAAATGGCTTGCCGGTAATGCTCCAGCGCGACCTCGGCCTCGCCCTCGAGCGCAGCGGCGAAGCCCATCAGGTTGTGGACCTCCGGCGACTGCGGATCGATCTCGAGCGCGCGTTTTGCGCATGCAGTCGCGCCAGGGGCGTCGCCCTTCTGGGCGAGGTCCCAGCCGCGATCGAGGTGAGCAGTCAACTGGTCTTCCATGGCACGCGCGAGCGGCTTTGTGTGTGCCGGACCGCAGAGGACGCGTCAAGTGGGCTCGCAGCCGGCGACACAAACGATGCCGCGATCAGTGATCGATGCCCGCACCCGCACCGCTCATGGCGTGCAAGACTGGACATTGCGGAGGCTCTGCGTTCGGCCCTTCGCAGGTGCCAGGCGCGCGCTCGTGAACAACGACGCGAGTCCCGGGCTTGTCCTTAGTGGAGAATGCGGCATGCCACCCGTCGGGCAACTCCGGATCGGTCCAGGCGAAGAGCGCCTTCGCGTCCCACGGCGCGAGATTGACGCATCCATGGCTCTTCGTGTGGCCAAACTCGGCGTGCCAGAACGCCCCGTGGAGCGCGTAGCCTCCGTTGAAGTACTGGATGTACGGGACGTCCTCGATCGAGTACGGGCCGTCGGCCGCGATGTCCGCATCGCCATCCATCGTCGCAGCGATGTGTTTCTCGCGGATCCGGAACGACCCTGGCGTCGTCTCGTGTTCGTTGCGCCCGCTCGAGAAGACGGTGGCAAAGACGGGCACCGCCCCCTCGTAGGCGACGAGCGTCTGGCGCTTCAAGTTGACGTCGATCCACTTCTCGTGTTCGCCGAGCTTGTCCGGGGCAGGCCCGGGCTCGGTGCGTGTTGCGTCGACCGCGCGCATCCACCAGCCTTCGTCCGTCTCCCAATAGAGCGAGCCAGCCACGACCGCCTTTTCGCCCGTGAGACCCACGGTGTCGAATCGATTGATGCTTCCCTCGGCGCGAGACGCGTGCTTGTGCTCCGGGTCGAGCGTCCACTTGTGCGCCCACCCCGAAAGGATGAAACCGATTGGCAGCTTGTCGACGCGGCGCGAAGGTACGTCCTTGGTCGCGAACGTGGCCTCGTCGCGGCCGAGCCACACGCCGTGGTAGTCGGTCGCCGGCTTGCTCACCATGATGCGGTACGCGGGCGCAACCATGCCGCCGACGGTCCTCCACCAGGTGTCCCCAGGGCCGAACTGACGGTCGAGTGAGAGGAAGAAGCCCTTCACCATCCGGCGCGCGATGGGGCCGCCGTTCTCCTGAAGGTCTTCGAGCGTCACCGCCGGAGGGCCTCCGTCCGGCGACTCTCTTTCCCACCAGGGCACCTCGGGGGTGTCGCCGGCGTTCTCTCCTATTGCCAGCGACTCGCCTGAGCCCGAATCAGCACCCCCGCTCCACGCACCGCCTCCAGCCGACGCGTACGGATTGTCGTCCGTGGCAACCTTCGCTTTCTTCGCCCTGAACAGCCAAGGCTCCGATCGTAGGCGCTGCTCTCGCGAGGGCACCTGGCGATAAAGCGGCGTGCCGTTCGAGAGATTGACTCCGTAGGTATAAGGCAGCGGCCCCTCGAGGTCGGGCGTCTTGCCTTGCTTGAAGCGAGGGTGGTTGAGATCGAGCGTGATGTACTTGCCGCAGATGAAGCCGCCGGAAACGAGCTCGTACCAGCCGTCCGGGCAGTTGGCCTTTTTATGTGGTTCGGCCAGAACCGGAGTCTTTTCGCCCAGCCGCATGTATCCGAGCCGCACAACTTTGGACTCGCGCTCGGTTTTCTTGTCGCTGGGGAGCGCCATTTCGCTCCAAATGGGCGCGTTGAGAACGATCACACCCGCCCAGGGTCCCTCGTAGGGCCCCGCGTCGACCGAAGCTGGGGGGGCGTCCGCCGACGACGCGACCGGTGCGGCGTTCGATGTGGACGCCGCCGGCCGTTGCGCTGCGGTGGGTTTGGTTCGCTCGCCGCACGCGCCGCACGCGATGGCCGCAGCCGCAAGGCTCACCGTCGCGAAAAGCGGCGAGGCTGCGGCGTGGCGACGATGCAACATGGGAGGGTGGGGGGTATTTACTAACGTGAGCGGGGGGTGTCGAACCACTTCTCGGAACAAAGAACGGCACGAGCCGCGCATGCGTTCCACGTCGTTGGCGGGACGGCTCTCGTTCGTCCGCTCGCCTGGCCGCGGAAGAACGACGTGATATGAGTTCGGACGAGCCCCGCGCCTTTGCTGCGCAGGACCACAACGTGCATCGAGTGCTTCGTATGGCTGAGCCGAGGCGTCGCGCGCTGGGTGAGGGGGCGGCGCAGGCGGCGCCCACGGCCCCCCATGCGACGCCGCGAGCCAATAACGAGCGTCGCACGGGACCGGAGCGTTTTTGGGCGCGAGGGCCGGTGCGGACTGCCCTTGCCCTCGCGGTGGTGGTTTCCGTCGCGGCGCACTGCTCCGTTCTGCCTTTTGGAGTCGCGCGCCCGTTCGAGGTGCACGAAGTGGAGGGGGAGGCCGCAATTCCCGTCGATTTGCTGGATCCAGGCTCGGCGCCGCCGCTCGAACCGGAGAGCTCGTCGAAGCCTACCGAGCCCCCGAATGGGCCCCCGCTGCCCGGAGATTCCGTCGACCTCCGTCAAGCCCACGATACCCCCCTCACTGCACGGGACGCGGGGTCGGCACGCGACAGCTCCGATCGCGGCGACGCGTCCGTGGACGCCCTCAGCGCGTCTTCGTCCCCGGCCGAAAGGGCCACATCAGAAGCGGATGCCGACTCCGACGCGAACCTCGTGAAACCGGACCTCGACGGCGCTGTGGCCTTCGAGCACGACGCCGCGGTCGGATCGCGAGGACCGCGCGACCCGGAGGCCATCCTGGGCGCCGCGGGCGCCGTCCAAGCCGACGTGGTGCTTGTCATGCTGGTCATGAACGCCGAGGTCATTCGCAAGAGTCCCGTTGGAGCCCGGCTCGGCTTTCTGCTCAGGGCCCTGCCCCAATGGGACGATTTCGTGCGTGGCACCGACGTCGATCCCGTGCGCGACGTGGACTGGATGATCATAAGCGGTCCCTCGCTCCTAAACACGTCACGCGATGTGGTGCTCATCCGCTACTCGGCGGCCGATGCCGTCGTCGATCGCGCCATCGCAGCATTGGCCCGCCGGGCCGAACACGGCGGTGCCTTCGACGCGGGGGTGCGCGGGGTGAAGGCCGTACTGGCGCGCGCCGATCGCGCCGATCGGGTCATCCTGCGGACGCAAGCTCACGTCCTCGCCGTCGTGCCGCCGTCGGTCGCGCAAAAAGTCGCTCGTCAGCTGGCGGCGGCGCCGGCTCCGGCACACGTCCGACCCGGCGAGGCGGTCTATCTCCGCCTGGTCGACCCCCACCACCCCATGCCGGAGATTCCGGAGTCCCTCAAGGAGCTCCGGTTGCGCGTCGTGCCGCGGGACGACGGCGGCGCGGACGTCTACGTCGAGGGAGACACGACCGATTCGCGAGCCGCGGGGCTCGCAGCGGAGGAGCTCAAACACGTCATCCGCCGACACAATGACGGGATCACTTCGCTCGTCACGGGGGGAATCCTCGATCGGGTCGATATCCACCCGGAAGGTAACCAAGTCGAGCTGCATCTCATCGCGACACGCGCGCAGATTGAACGTCTGGCCGACCTAGCTGGCGACTTTCTCGGCGTCTCGCCCCCGCCCGTCGGGCCCACCACGTCGCCGGAACGTCCCTCCGCACCGAACGGCGCGCGCGCAGGCGCCGGTGCGAGGTGAGTGG
>JALYHV010000205.1 GCA_030776205.1 Myxococcota bacterium
AAAAAACCGTTCGCCGTACTCGCCAAAATGCGCGCAGCCAACGATTGGCGTCCCCAGGGGGAGTCGAACCCCCGTTAGCGACGTGAAAAGCCGCGGTCCTGGGCCTCTAGACGATGGGGACAGGCAAGTCGCACGCGGTGCGGTGTTAGCCGCCGGCTGCCCGATTGTCCAGTCTGCGCGGGCAGATACGCAGCCTGTCTTCTGCTCTACGCTTGTCCGAGCTTGTGAACCTGCGAAGCAAGGCGCGACACATGCCGCGACGCGGTTTTGTGCTGCAGCACGCCCTTGGTGGCGGCCTTGTCGATCGCGACAGTCGCGCGCGCGAGCGCTTCCTTCGCCGCCTTGAGATCGTTGGCCTCTACCGCGGCGCGGACGTTCTTCACGTGGGTGCGCACCGCGCTCTTCACGGAGCGGTTGCGTAGGGCGCGCTTCAATCGCTGACGGTTGCGCTTCTCGGCAGAGGGGTGATTTGCCACAGGTTACCTCGAGCTCTCGGGAGCCGCGAATGTAGAGGGAGGCGCCGGATTGTCAAGCCATCGCGGTCGAGCCGGCGCGTCACATTCCCGACGAGACCTCGTCGGGAAGTGCGATCTGAAATGCCGCGCCGCGTAGATCGCCCGCGCTCACCACGACCGTCCCGTGGTGGGCTTCGGCGATACCGCGCGCGATCGCCAGACCGAGGCCCGCGCCGCCAGCGGCGCGCCCGCGCGAGCTCTGCTTGTACCTATCGAAGATGGCCTCGCGTTCGGTGGCCGGGACCCCGGGCCCCGTGTCGGCGATCTCGAAGACGACGCGAGCGCCTCCAGGGTGGCCGTCGCGCCAGACTCGGATGCGCACGCGTCCGCCGCGCGGCGTGAACTTCAGAGCATTGGCAACGAGGTTGTCGAGGGCTTGGCGAAGCTTCGGAGGGTCGGCGCGGACGTGTAGATCGAGCGAACCCTCGAACACAAGGGCCACCCGCCGCCGCGCCGCGACAGGGGTGAACACCGCGAGCAGCGGCTCGACGATCGCACCGACCCGTGTGCCGCGCGGCTCGACGGAAAAGACGCCAGCCTCGAGTCGGCTCGCGGCCAGCACGCCGTCGACGAGCCGCGTCATCTCCGTGCACATCGCGCGCATCTGTCCGACCAAGCCCCTGCGGTCTTCAGTGGTCGTGTCCTCGGCTTCCAGCAGCTCGGCGATCAGAGCCAGCGAAGACAGAGGATGGCGGAGATCGTGGACGAGCATCGCCACGTGATCGCGCCGCTGGCCGTCCAGCATGCGTTTCAACCGAAACGTCTCCAGGGCCGCGCGCACTCGCGCCAGCAGCTCGCGCGAGTCGATGGGCTTCGTCAGGTACGCGTCTGCCCCCTGCTTCAAGCCGGCCTCGATCGCATAGGGCTCGCCGCGCGCGGCGGTGAGCATCACTACCGCTGGTCCGCCCCCACGCCGCGAGCGCAGCCTGCGCAGCACCTCGACGCCATCGAGTCCGGGCATCGACACATCGAGCAGGACGAGCTCGGGCTCGCGCTCCTCGACCATCCGCAGCGCCTCGACCCCGCTCGTCGCCGTCCGCACGCAATGGCCGTCCTCGGCGAGAATGGCGCGGTACAACACGACTGCGTCGGGGAAGTCGTCCACGATGAGCACATCGCCGGGCGGTTCGTGCGCCGCCGAGGCTCGCGCCGGAAGCCGCTCGTCTCTCACGAGGTCACCGGTCTCACGAAGTCACCGGCGGAAACCCGCGCGGCTGAGGCGACGACGCCTGCGCACTCGCCCGGACTGGCGACTGGCCGACGACCCACGGCAGCACCATCGTGAAGGTCGAGCCCTCTCCCTCGCGCGACTGCACTTCGATATCGCCACCGAGCGCACGCGCCAACCTCCGCGACAGAGCCAACCCGACGCCCGCGCCGTCGTAACGCCGCCCATCGCCCGCCTCCAGCTGGTGAAAATCCTGGAAAAGCTCGCTCTGCGCCGCGGCACGAATTCCGATTCCGGTGTCATGAACGGACACTCGCACTTCGCTCGCCGTCGCGCGGACGGCCAGCCGAACCTCGCCGGAATCGGTGAATTTGATCGCATTGGAGAGCAAGTTCAAGAGAATCTGCCGGACACGTTGGGGGTCGGTGACCGTCTCGACGGGTGTCTCGCCCACGTCGAGGACCAGCCGCATCTCTTTGCCGGAGCGCAGGCTCTCGACCTCGGCGAGGCACGCTCGAGCAAGCTCCGTCACGCTCACGGACTCCCGGCGCAGCTCGACCCGCCCCGCTTCTGCCTTGGCGAGGTCGAGCACGTCGTTGATGAGCGCCAGCAAGTGCTGACCATTCCGTGTGATGCGCTCGAGCGACTCGCGTGCGCGGGACGAGAGCTGCTCGCGCGGAGACGTAAGAAGCAGATCGGCGAAGCCGAGGATCGCCGAGAGCGGCGTCCGGAGCTCGTGGCTCATCGAGGCCAGGAATTCGGTCTTCACCTTGTTGGCTCGAGCCAGCCGTTCGCCCTGCTCCTCGAGGGCCACGCTCTTCTCCCGCAACCGATCGTGCGTCCAGGCGTTGTGGAGCGCGACCGCCAGCTGCCGGGCGGCATCACGCATGAACTCGGTCGTATCTGCCGTCGGCGTGTGAACGCCGGCAAGCACCATCGCGCCTGCTCCCTCTGCGCCGATCGCGATGGGATGCGAGAGCGCCCATCGCAGCGGCGCGCGACCGACGCCCAGATCGAGATCCGGCAAGGGCTCGGCGAGCGCCTCCGCGGCCAAGAAGAGCGGCTCCCGCTTCTCCATCACGCTCGCGGGCAAGCCTTCGGCGCCGAAGCTGCGGTGGTCGAGGGCTCGGCCATCGAGGGCGATGGCTTGGATCGGGACGAGGCGCGCGGCGTCGTCCAGCAGGTAGATGACGCCCACCTGGGCGTCGGCCATCCTGATGAGCGTCTGCAGGCCTCCTGCGGCGAGCGCTCGGAGGTCGAGCGTCTTGAGCTCGCGCACGAACTCCGCGTATGCGCGCGCTCGGGCATCGCGCAGCGCGAGGTCCTCGTTGGCGCGCGTGAGCTCTGCCACAGCGCGCTCACGGTCCGCCAGCGTCGCGCGGAGCCGCGCGTCCTTCTCCAGGAGCATGCCGTTCATCTTGACCAGGCTCCGCGCCACCGCGCCCAGCTCGTCTCGGCGCGTCGGCAGGGAAGGCAAAGGCTCGAGCCGCCCGGTTGCGGCAAGCGCTTCCTCGAGCTGGGCGGTGGTCCCCGCGATGTCACGCGCGATCCAGGCGCCGCTGCCGAGGGCTATGATGATCGCCAGCAAGAGCACCGAGCGGGTCTCTCGCTGAGAGTCCTTTGCCGAATCGAACGCGGCCTGCTGGCGGGCGTCGGCCTGCCCAAGCGCGTGCCGGCGCAAATCCATGAGGATGACTCGCATTTCGTCGGTCAGCGCCTTTCCCTCGTCGGCCATCTGAGGGTCGGGTACGGCCCGCTCTCGCGCGCGAATCTGCGGCTCGCTCACGTTCTGGATCCACTCGCGCACGAGCCGTCCAAACGCCGCAACCCTCTCGTCTTCCATGCCGTTTTCGGCGACGGCTTGCGCTTCTGCGAGCAATCCTTCGAGGTCCGTTCGTGCTTGCTCGTACGGCGCCAAGAACGTGCGGTTGCTGGTCAGCAGATAGCCGCGCTTTCCGGTCTCGAGGTCAACCGTGAGCCGGAGGAGCTGCTCGGCGTCGTCGGCCAGCTTGAGATCGTGCTGCACGAGGCGATCAAACTGCCTTTCGAGCTCGGCGTGCGCCGCGTTCGCGCGGTCGAGACCGAAGCCGAGGACAGCCACGACGAGCAGCGAGCTGAGTAGAATCCGCCAGAAAAGGGCGCTCTTGAGAATGCGCACGCGAGAGCTCGGGGGCGGAGTCTGGCATGAGACGCGCCCTCGCGCAGGCCTTTCAAACGCGCGCGATCCACGCACCGAGGCAGGAAAGAACCCAGGCGATGGGGGAGAGGGCGAGCGCGAAGACGACCGTGAACGGCGCGGCAAAACCAAGACCGACCAGCGTCACCACCAGCGCGAGAACCGCCGCTAGCGCCGGTTCGAGGAGCGTCCGCACGTCGGCGGCGCGCGCGATGAGCCATCCGGTTGTCGGAAAAGAAGCGAGGAGACCCACGCCAAGGAGCAGGACGGGGGCGGCGGCGCTCACGTCGTGCTCGTCGACCACGGACAAGTCGATGTGGAGCGCGCGCGCCGCGACCACCCCCGCAGCGAGCCCCGCGATCATTCCTCCGATGGTCACCAGCGCGCCGAGGGCGACCCAACCCACCTTGACGGGTTCGTCACCCCGGGTCAGCGCCGAACGGACCGCAGACAGGCTCGGCGGAGGCAGCGCCACCACAAGGCACGACAGGGTCGACGCCGACCGCGCGGGGAGGGAAAGCCGCTCGCCGCGGGCGCGAAGGTCACGCTGCAGAAACCAGACGGCCATCCCCATGACGGCGAGCAGCGGCGTCACGGCCAGGAGCGCGCCAGGCCCGCGACCGTACACGAGATGCGCGTAGAGCCCGTGCGCGACGATCGATGCAACGAACGCGGCTGGAAAGATGGGGACTTCGGTCTTCGCTTGCCTTGCGCGGCCCAACGCGTAACCCCACAGACAGGCGAAGAACACGTGCGCCGGCAGCGCGAGAAGAGCGCGCGCAATCCAGACCCCGCCATGGGGATGAGCGTGTACGACGAACCCGTTCTCTACGGCCGCGAATCCCAGCGCAGCGGCCGCCGAATAGACGACCCCATCGTAAGGCTGGTCGAAGTGCTTGGACATGAAGGCCGGCCACGCCGCCGCGACCTTTCCTGCTTCTTGGGCAGGCGCTACGACCAAGAAGAGAAATAGTAGCGCGCCGCTCTCGCCTGCCGCGGAGACACGCAGGTCGAGCCCCGTCAGCGCTGCCGCGCGTTCGGTGAGGATGCCGGCTAGGAGGGCGGCCAGCGCGCCGAGGACGAAGGTCATCCCGACGAGCCACGGAGGCTCGCGGCGGGCATCGCTGCGCTGAACCAACACGGCGAAGAGGATCGTTGGCAGCGTTGCGGGCAAGAGCCAGCGCGCAGCGGCGAGCACGTTGGAGAGCACGTTCGGGCGAGGGCGGGCGAGCGCGGCTCAGAAATGAACGCCGAGATGCGCTGTGCCACTCGCTGCGAATCCCGCGGCGGAGCCCGACTGACGGTAGAGGGCTTGCGCCTGCGGCGGCAGCATGGCCGCAGTGACACCCGCGGGCAGCGCCGCCGGAGGCCGCTGCAGAAAGAGAAACTGCGCGTCCGCGTCCATGCCCAACGATACCCACTTGGTCAGATAGTAATCTATCCCGATCATCGGCCCCACGTTGAAGCCGTGAACGGCCACGGCGGACGAGGACCCGCCGCCCGCCACCTGAACTGCCCCCGAATCGAGCGAGCCGACGAAGTCGTACCCGCCGCGCGCTCCGAGGTACGGATCGATCCTCCAGATCCGCGTGTGAAAGGCCGCTTCGACATCGAGCTGCCACAGGCTGCCGATGGACGAAAGCTGGATGTCACGCGCGCGCACGCCCAACGTAAAAAAAACCAATCGAATGCCCGCGCCGACGCCGAGCACCGGACCGCCGCTCTCCGTCTTCTGAAGCGCGAACGTGCTGGCGCTGAACGACTGCATGTTCGCGTAAGCGCCCCCGAGATCGAGGTCGAACCATACCCATTCGAGACCGAGACCGCTGTCTTCCGCTTCGTCGCGCGAGCGGCCCTCCGCCACGGACGGCGGGAGACCTCCCGATGTCCCGGCCGTCGTCTGCGGGTACGGAGCGTACGTCGGCGTAGGGGCGATCGGAGGCGGCGGCTCGGCCTGTTGCGCCTGCGCGGCGCGCCCGCTCAGCAACAGAACGACGAGGGCCGTGGCGAAGCCCGTCGTAACTCGTCGCACGTCAAATGCGCATGGGGATCCCGTCTGACGTGTCATGGTTTCTCCTCGTCCGAGGCCTCGGTGAGGGAGGAGGAATCATCGTCGGGAGACTCGGCGGTGGGGACGCGGTACTTCTCGTCGAGCCAGGCGCCGAGGTCGATCTGCTTGCACCTTATGGAGCAGAACGGAAATGCGGTGTTCTCTGCGCGAAGCGCCGCCGGCCGACGGCAGATCGGACAAGCCAGCATCGTCACCATCGTAGCGCAGGCAAAGAGGCGTCGCCGTTCCGCCGCGCCCGAGCACGTCGCCGAACGGCTCGGGCCGCCGGCGCTTCAACGCGCCGGGCTCGTCAGCTCGTCCGCGCGAGCGGACGGTGTCGCGCGCGACGATGCGTCATCCGCAGACGTTTCCCGCGCGGGCGCCTCGCAGGCTCGATCGAGCAACTCTGCCACGTCGAGCTGCTCAATTTGCTCCTCGAGGTTTTTGCTCTTGATGCCGTCCGTCAGCATGGTCATGCAGAACGGGCATGCGCTAGCGATCTTTTTCGAAACGGCACGGCTCGCTCCGTCCTCCACGCCGGTTGACGACGGCGACCCCGCCGGGACGGGCGGCATCAGCGCGTCGACGAGCTGCAACGTCCGCTTCACGTTCACACGATCCTGGTTTTGCTCCTCCATCCACATTTGCGCCCCGCCGGCGCCGCAGCACAGGCCGCGTTGCTTGGTCCAGTACTCCGCCTCCACCAGCTCCACGCCAGGAATGCGCTTCAAGATCTCGCGCGGGGGATCGTAGATGCCGTTGTATCGGCCGAGATAGCAGGAGTCGTGATAAACGACCCGCCCCTCCACCCGATTGCGGGGCACGAGCCGGCCCTCCGCGAGCAGACCGAGCAAATAGTCCGTGTGGTGAATGACTTCGACCTTCAACCCGAAGTCGGGATATTCGTTCTTTAACGTGTTGAAGCAGTGCGGGCACGTCGTCACGATCGTTCGCGCGCCGCCGTGTTCCTCGTACGCATTGATCGTCTTCGCGTTCGTCTCGGCGAGCATCGCGAACAAGAACTCGTTGCCCGCTCTGCGCGCCGGGTCGCCCGTGCAGCTCTCTTCCTGCGCGAGGATGGCGAAATCCACCCCCGCCGTCTGCAGCAGCTTCGCGGTCGAACGCGCAATGCGCTTGGCGCGGTCGTCGTAACTCGCCGCGCACCCCACCCAGAAGAGCAGCGGCGCCGCCGGCTTCTCGCTCATCGTTGGGATTCCTAGACCGTCGCTCCACGCAGAGCGATCCATGCGCGACAGGTTCCAAGGATTCCCGTTCGCCTCCATTCCCTGAAACGGTTTGGCGAGCGCGTGGGGGAACTCCCCTTTGACCATGACGAGGTTGCGCCGCATGTCCGTGATCTTGTCGACGTACGAGATCAGCACCGGGCACTGTTCTTCGCAGGCACGGCACGAGGTGCACGCCCACAGCACGTCGGGGTGCACGAGATCGGGGACGAGGTCGACCGTGTGCGCGTCGGTCTCGGCAGCGGACGCGGGAGCATCGGGCGCATTCGGCGGCGCGCGTCGATCGGCTCGCCCGTCGTTTCGCCCGATGAGCTCCTCTTCGTGCGCGTAGAGGTAATCACGGAGTACGAGCGTCAGGTGCTTCGGGCTCAAGATCTTGCCCGTACGGTGGGCCGGACAATTGTCGGAACAACGACCGCACTCGGTACACGTGTAAAAGTCGAGGAGCGCCTTCCAGCTGAAGTGCTCGATACGTGCCACCCCGATGGGGTGAGCGAGCGGATCGGCGGACTCGCCCGCGGCGCCGACCTGCTCCATCAGTTTTTCCGCCGTCTCCGCCATCGGCTCCAGGCGTCCCGCCGGGGTAAGACTGCGCAGGAAGACGTTCGGAATGGCGGTGATGACATGAAAATGCTTTGAGTGCGGGAGGAGATTCAAGAACAGCAGCACGAGCGTCGTATGAGTCCAGAATCCGGCGTGAGCGACCACGACGAGCGGCCCGGTCGTGAGACCCTGCAGGAGCATCGCGAGGAGCGACCCCGCCGGCGCAGGCCACGCCGACCACGCGCCTTCCCAGTGTTCGCCGCCGAGCGGCGCGACGATGGTCCCAATCGCCGCGCATCGCGACGCGTCGCCGGCGTGCATAGCGCTTTCGCAGAGCGCCGCCTGGCGTGCCGCGAGGAGGAGCGACGCGCCGTCATAGGTCATATCCGCGATCATCATGGTGAAGATGATCGCGAGGATGAGGATGCCCTCGAAGGACAGCGCCATGCGTCGCGGCTTCACGAAGATGCGGTAATATAAAAAGACGAGCACGCCCGCGACGACGAGCGTCGCCATGCAGTCCTTCATGAACTCGTACGCCTGTCCCAAAGGGCCGCTCGGCACCAGCACCCACGCGTTGAACGGCGCGTAAAAGCCACGTCCCCACAGGACAATTGTGCGAAAGAGAAGGAGCACGAACCCGGCGAAGATGAGCTTGTGGGCAAATCCTGCGGGATTGTAATAGTCCATCTTTTCCTGTCGAAACGCGTAGCGCCACGTTCCGCGCAACCGAGCCGCAAAATGGTCGAGGCGATTGCCCGCCGGTCCTCCCACCTGCAAGAGCTGCCAGCGGCGGCTCGCGGACCATGTGAACATGGCGAACGCCGCGAAGATCAACGTGAGCATCGCCGTCGGGCCCATGGTCGCGTCATATAGGGTTGCATCGGACCGCGTCAAACGGTCCTCAGGGCCGCTGCTCCGTTCGGGCAGCCGGCCCGACGGCGAGCGGGCCCGCCGTCACCGCGAGCCCCCTAGCCGCAGGCGCATTACTTACGCGACATGGTCGCGTAGGATGGACCGGAGAAAACGTGGAACGTCCTAGGACGATCGATTTTTTTCGCTGCTCACGACCGGTTCAGGAGCGGTTCGCTGCTGCGACGCGCCACCATGCACCGCCAGCGCCGCTGCTTTTTTCGAGCGCTCCGCGAAAAAGAGCGTGGGCGTTCATGGCCTGCGGTGGGCTCGTCGTGCTCGCGGCAGCCCTGCTCTTCTTGGTGGGGTGGGGGGACGTGAGCAGCGCGCTTGCCTTGCATGGGCCTGCGATGCTCCTCGCAGAAGGGCTGCTCCTCTCGGCCGGCGCGTACGGCGTGTTGCACGGAATGGCCATTCTTCACGCGCTCGATTCGTTGCCGTTCGTACCGGGAATGTACCTGTTTCCGGCGTGCGTGGTCGACGCGTGCCAGCCGCTGTTGCGCGTTTGGGCCATCGCGGACGCTGAGACGATCGAGCGTGCGCCGCCGCCCGAGCACGCGCTCGTGCTCAGCATGCGTGATGGTTCAAGGACCGCGATTCCTGCGGCGGACGCGACGGACCTCGATCGCGCCGAGGCGGCGCTGGGTTCCGTGCGCGTCGAGCTTGCCCGGGCCGCCGCGGACGACGACGCCTCGGTCCTCGCCGAGCTCGACCCGCTGCACGATCGCGCACTTTCGAACCCGCTCGGTCCGACGACGGCGATGAGGCGCGCGCGTCCGCTGTGGATCCGGCTCGACTGGGGGCTGGCAGCGGCGCTCGGTATGACGCTCGGGCTCGTTCTCGGGACTGTCCGAAACACAACGAGTGACGAGCGCATCATGCGCGGCGTGCTTTCCATCGGCACCGTCGGCGCGTTCGAGCAGTACGTCGCGCGAGGCGGACGGCATTCCGCTGAGGTGCGCGACGTCCTCTTGCCGAGGGCTCAGTTGCGCGAGGTCGAATCGCACGGGAATGTGGGCGCTCTGCTCGCGTTCGCTCGGGATCACGCGTCGGCGAACATCGCGCCCGAGATCGACGCGGCGGTCCGGAGGGCCATGCTCCTCGAGCTCGACAAAGCGAAGAGGACCGGCACCGTGGCCGCGCTGAACGAGTTCGCGCGCGCGTATCCCGACGCCAATGTCGGCCCAGAGCTGAAAGCGGCGCGGCACGCGCTCTACGTCCAGGCGCTCGCGGCATGGAAAGGACAAGCGCAGCCGGACGCGGACGCGACGTCCTTCATGGAGGGCCTGCTGACCGCGACGGAGCGGAACGGTCCGGTATGCGAAGTCCGCTTCAGGATGAGGCCGACGCGGAGCGTGGATGAGGCCGACAGGAAAATCGCCAAGAACGACCGCTATCCGGGCCCCGACGCGCTGCCATCGCACTATCTCACCGCGGAGGCGATGCGCCCGCGCGAGCGTCGCACCGTGGAGACCATCGCCGAGGCCTTCAAGGTGTTCTTCCCGCCCGACATGCTGCTTCTTCGGCCTGGCGAACCGCTGCCTCCCGACGCGCCCCTCGCGGCGTCCACTCCGACGCTCTTCGTCGAGTACGCGCCGGAGTGGGCGCGCACCGTTACCGTCAGCGTGAAACCGTCGACGGCGTTCGCGCCGATCAATTTCGCGTTCGATGCCGCCTTCGTGCTTCCGGAGGGCCCGACCCGCAAGGTGTCCACTCGCTGGACGCGCGGCGTCGAGCTGTGGAAGCTGAGGAGCACGGGGTTGTCCCGCGAAGACTTTGAGCAAAAGGTCTACGGCGCAACCATCGACCCGGCGTTCGACCAGCTCGCCAAGAAAATGCGGGACGCATTCCTCTGACGATCACTGCGCCTCCTTGAATGTCCCCTCACTCGGATTCAGCGCACGAGTCGGATCCGCAGCCGGGCGCGTGCTCGCCGCGCGTCCACACGAGCGCGGCCTTCATTCGCTCATCCATGTCCGCGGGGAACTCGTGTCCGCCCGGACCTAGGCTCATGAACCGCGCCGCCAGGCCCTCGCCGCGGAGCCGTTCGGCCATCGCCTCCATCGACCGGCGTGCGCCGTCGCGCTCCCCCGCGCCAAGGAGCACGCGTCGCACGCCTGCGCGTTTCAACCGACTCGCCTCCAGCTCGAGATGCATGGACAGCAGCACGAGCCCTGTCCACCGTCCACGCTCGGCGCACGCGATCTCGACGGCAAAGTACGCGCCGTTCGAGTAGCCAATGAGCGTTCCATTGCCCGAGCGATCGAGCGGCCGCGGGGCCAGAGTCGCGGCAGCATCGAGGGCCGCGTGGACGTTTGGCGCGACGGTGGCGTAGGTCCCCGCCCACATGCGGCCCTGGCCGAGCGGCGCGTTTCCTCGCGGACAGACCAAGAAACCGAAGGGCGTCGCGCCCCGTGCGAAGTAAGAGCACGAGTCTTCCGGGCTCGCCCACATCCCATGCAGATACACGATCGCGGGCGCGGCACGCTGCGCGCTGCGTTCGGCAGGGGCATAGGCGACGCCCCACGTCCCATGTCCCGGCGTCGCGTCGCTCCTAGCCGCTCCGGTCGCGGCAAGCGCAACCATCGCGAACGCCACCGCGGCTAGCCGCCGGCACGTCGAGCTCTGGTCGGTTCGAAAAGCGGCCACGCTCTCACGGCAGGTCGAAGGAAAAGCTCTTCTTGGCGTCGTCGCCTGGGCCGAGATCGACGTCGAACCCCACGGTGCGGGCCCCGAGCCGAGCGCCGAATCGTACCTTTACCGGTGCGTCCGCCCCGTGGAGATCGGCGAGCTTCACCTCCACGAGGTAGTGGCCATGTGGGGGACTCGGGCCGTCGAAGTATACGTTCTCGGTATTTTGGCCTCCGCATCCCTCCTGGCCTGGGCAATCGCGGTCGAGATGAAATCCGTTCGACGAGGTCCTCGTTTGTTCGGAGGGGGTCAGTTCGTGATCGGGTGTGATCACAGTGAGGTTCACGTCTGCCGCTGCGGCTGCCCACGCGATCGTGAATTGCAGCAGACCCGTTTGGATCCCGCAGCCCTCGTCGATGACGCCATTGCAGTTGTCGTCCGTGGCGTTGAAGCACATCTCTGGGCCCGTCGGCGTGCATGCCTGGACTGGCGTCGTGCCCGCCGAGACAGCGAGGTTCTCGGCGACGATGTCTTCCGGAGCCTGCGGCGGTCGCGCGCGCGCACGAGCCGCACACGCGGCCAGCACGAGCGCGGCGAACGCCGATGATCTCACTCGGGTCTCACCGCGGCGCACCGGCGGCGCCGCCGAAGCCCGGCGGGGGGCCCCCCTGCTGCTGCTTGGCCGCCTTCGGTGACTCGGGGACGCTCTCGGCGGTCGTCTTCGGGTACATCACTTCGAAGAAGGCGCTCCGTGCGAGTTCGCCGAGGGGCGCCGGCTCGTAACGCAACGCCATGAGCACCCCCTTTTCTTTCGTAAACTTGAGGATGCGAATGGCCTCGTCGCGTTTCGTGGGGTTCGAGCCCAGTGCGGCTTGCATGAGCCGGACACGCAGCTGCACGCGCGTCATCGAGTGCGGGCCGTTGTCGATCTCGATCGACTCCACGAGATTGCGCCCGAGGATCACGCGGGGCCAATCCTGCAGCTGGTCGTGCACCTTCACGTGCGTGATGGCGTCCGCATTGTCTACCCATCGCGCGATGTCGCCGCTCTCGTAGTTGCGGTCGCTCCAGTAGCCGAACGTCTTGTTGTAGACGTCCTTGAGCTCCTCGATGGCCTCCGCAGGCACGCTGGGGTCGTTGTAGGACGCGATCGCCCGTGTGGCGGTATCCGAGTCTGCCCCGAGGATGAGCGCGATCTCGGCGTCCGCCTTGAGGCTCACGTCGCTCAGCTTGCCGAAGATGGAAGGCACCATATTCGGCGTGATGCCACCCATCCCGATGGCGCGCGCGACTTGGTGGCGCACTTCCATGTCTGGGACCATCGGCCCGAGCATGTCGATAAGGCCCGCCGTCGCCTCGGGCACCGGACGGTGAATGATCGATTCGAGGTAGCACTGCCGGAGGAAGTTCCCCTTGGCGTCGGCCTTCGTGTTGTCGTGCACCTTCTTCGCGACCGCCTTCATCTGGTCGTCGGTCGCGACCCACGACAGCGCAAAGCATGCCTCCATGCGTGATTGCTCGTTTTCGAGCGGCTCCTCTATGTACTTGACGAGGTCGTCATATGCCCGCGGGTCACCCCACTGCGCGAAGCCGTCCGCGGCGCCCACCCCGAGCGCACGCAACGTCATCCCCAGAATGGTCAGGCCTCCCTGCATCAGCGAGTCCCACGAGACGTCGAGCTTCTTGTTGCGTCGGTGGAGCTGCTTCTCGAGGACTCCCCATGCGCGCGGCTCTCTCGTCCAGCCCAGGTACCGGAGAGCGCTCTGGGCGGTGGCCCAGGTCTCGGGGAAGGGGGGTTGCGCACCTTCGTTCGGAAGCTTTTCCTTCGGGTCCGCCCATTTCATCAGCATCGGCACGGCTCGTTGCGAGCCGACCAGCGCGAGAAAGCGCATCCCGTTCGCGTGGGGCTGCGGCTTGTTCTCCGGGTCCACCCAGGAAAGCACGCCCGGCTCGGCCGTCTTGAGCAAGTAGTCCCGCTTTTCGGGGTGAATTACGGCAAGGTCGGCGAGCATGCGCGCCGCGTAGACCCGCTCGTTGTCGTCCCGCCGAAGCTCGGGCCAGTCGACGTCGTTGTAGAGCTTGAGAGGGTCTTGTTGCATGCGCCATCCGAGGACCTCAGCGGCACGAACGTCACCTATCTCGGCCATGCGCATCGCCGCTTCGAGCTTCCAGTGCGGCTTGGGATTGGTCTGGATGTACGCGTAGAGCGCGTCACCGCCACGGGGATCCTCTAGCTCCTTGAGCATGTCGAAGATCTGCTTGGTCTGGAACTTTTCGGTGTCAGCCTTGCTGTGATTGATGGTCCGGAGCGCGAGCACGAGGCCATTGGCGCCGATGCCATCCCGGAGCGCCTGAAGGAACTTCTCTCGTGATCCCTTGTCGGCTTTGCTCAGCGCGTCGACGAGCGGCTGCGTCGCTTTGTCGTTGCCGATCTTACCGAGGCCGACGGCGGCCTCGCGCGCAATCTCGACGCCCTTGTCTTGAACGAGCCTGATGAGCGTGTCGGTCCATTTGGGGTCGCCGGTTCGCGAAAGGGTCGTCGCGACGAGCTGCCGGACGCTGTCGCTCTCGTCTCCGGCGAGCGCGGCGAGCGTCTCGACGGGCACCAGCGCCGCGAGCATCTCCGCATCGAACGCGGGATACCCATCCAGCCGCTCGATTTGTGCGAGGTGGCCGAGACGGTACTCTGCCATCACTGCGTCGAACGCGGTCGGCTCCTTCAGAGCCACGAGCGCCCAGCAAATTTGCGGCTTGTCACCGCTACCCGACTCCGCCAGCGCCTTGAGCAGCGCCGGCTTCGCCGCAGCGGCATCCAGTGGACCGAAGTCGACCAACGCCATCGCCGCGGTTCCGCGCACGTTGTGATCGAGCGCCGAGAGGCCTTTGATGATCAGCGGGATGCTCTCTCTGTCCTTGGCCCATGCGAGGTGCACGAAGGCTTCCTGCTCCAGCCGCGGCTCGTTCGTCGCGGCGGCCCATTTGCGCCAGCGTGGCAGCTGCTCCGCGCGGGGCAGGAGCTGAATCTCCTCCAGCTCCCTGTTCACGGCCTCCTTGGACATCGACTGCGCTTCGGTGTGCACGCTCAAGAAAACGATCACCGCTGCGCCGGCGACGAGGAGAATGCCGATGAGAATGGCAATGGGCTTGAAAGCGCCGCGTTTGAAGTTGCCGTCTTCCGACGGGAAAGCCGTGTTGTTCATTGGGTCTCGCCCGGGACGATACCGCAAGCCGAGGGGCAGGGGCGAGAGGCGAAACGGGGCAGCGACGGATGGACGATTGCAGGCTGGCCATCCCTCCCTGGGCTGTTCGGCGTACCGTGGTGAGGGTGCTAGTGGCGACTACCACGCACGCCGCCCTCGAGCGATGATCGCGATGTGAGCGAGCAATCGGTGCAGCAAATGATGCAGACTGTTCTCGTCGCCGCGGGAGTTCTCGTCGAGCATGGGCGGGTTCTCTTGACGCAGCGCAAGGCGGGAACGCACCTCGAAGGCTCCTGGGAGCTGCCTGGAGGCAAAGTGCTCCCGGGGGAGGACCCCCGCGAAGGTCTCCGGCGCGAGCTCGACGAGGAGCTCGGCATCGACGTCCGCGTCGGCGAAATCGTCGACGTGACGTTCCATCGTTACGAGGAGACGGGCAAGGCGGTGCTACTCCTGTTCTTCGAAGTCACGCGCATTCCTGGCTCAGCCGCTCCTCGCGCGCTCGACGTCGCGGCGTTCGAATGGGCGATCGCCGAAGCCCTCGCCCCCGCGCGTTTTCCACCGGCGGATCTCGGCGTTTTGAAGAAAGTGCGAGCGCGCCTCGTCACGCCGCCCCGTTAAGCTTGTGTCGCTGGGCTCGTTCGTCTTCGCGCCTGCCCGCCACGCGGTTTTCGAGAGCCGACCCAAAGACGCTAGGATGCTCGGCCGATGCCCCTCCACTTTGGCAAGGAACACGTAGTCATCGGCAGCGCGGCGGACAACGACGTCGTGATTGCCGCGGCAGGTGTGGCCCCGCATCACGCGAGGATCGCCCTTCAGAACGGCTTGCTGTTTTTCGTCGACGGCGGCGTGGGGCCGAGCACCGCAAACGGCGCGCCGATCGCCCCGGGGCAATCCATCGCGTTCGATTTCCGGACGGTGTTCGGGGTGGGCGCCGCCCTGGTGCCGCTCGGCCATCCCGCCATCTGCGCGATGCTCATGTCGCCCGGCCAGGTTCAGCCGCCCCCAGGGCAGGTTGTTGTCGGCCGCGATCCAAAGCGTGCCTCGTTGGTTATCGCGCACGCCGCGGTCAGCGGCTTCCATGCGACTGTGATGCTGGATCGGATGACCGTGGTCGACCACGGCTCCACGAGCGGAACGTGGGTCGCCGGACAGCGGGTGCCGCCGAATCAGCCGGCGCCGCTCGAGGCGGGCGGAGTCGTCGCGTTCGGGCCCGTGCCGGTCCCGGTGAGCGTCTTGCCGCAGCTCGCGCAGCTCGCTCAAGAGGGAAAGCAGGTCGAGCCGGCTCGAGCGGCCGCGTC
>JALYHV010000206.1 GCA_030776205.1 Myxococcota bacterium
CTTCAACGGAGCCGCCGTCCGAAGACGGCGGAGAGCGCGGTGTGATAGACACCCCCAAGAACGGCTCCAACCGCTTCAACGGAGCCGCCGTCCGAAGACGGCGGAGAGCGCCGACGGGGGCCGGTAAGATGCGCCTCTTCATTGCCGAGCTTCAACGGAGCCGCCGTCCGAAGACGGCGGAGAGCGCCCGAGGACGTCAGCTACCTGCTCCACAAGCCGTGGCTTCAACGGAGCCGCCGTCCGAAGACGGCGGAGAGGATACGAGCTCGTGGCGCCGAGTGCGACATCGACTGGCTTCAACGGAGCCGCCGTCCGAAGACGGCGGAGAGGTAGTCCGGTGCTGCTCTTGCCCGCAAGCCTCATCGAGCTTCAACGGAGCCGCCGTCCGAAGACGGCGGAGAGTAGTCACGCAGAATCGAAGAGAAATCATCAGATTGGAGACCGGTTTGCGAGTGCCTACCCCAAGGCCTCGAAATGGCGTGCCGCCCGACCGACGTTTCGGGCGGCACTCGCCGCGTAACTTGTGACAGGGATTCAAGGATCGTGGCATGCGAGCGATCCGGAGGGTTCGTCCACCACTCCGGCGTTCGCACGAGCCCATTGTACCGCACCGGAGGCCACTGAGGCGGCAAAAGTCAGACGACAAGCGCGATGTCGACGGGGGGCACGTACGCCTTCCCGAGCGCCCGAACTGAAAGGCGAGCGCGCCCCTCCGTTGGGCCAACGTCGATGAAAAGCACCTGATCCTGTTCGTTGTGGATCACCTGGCCGAGCCGTCCTCGCAGTTCGATGAGCATGCGCGCGTCGAGCTCGCAACGGAACACCGAGAGCTGGATGTGATCGCCGTAGCCCTTCATCAACCTAAACACCTTGCGGAGGCGCTTCGGATCGCAGACGTCGTACGTCACTATGTAGGTCTGCCGCATCTCGGCTCACCTGGTCCGAAAGTTGGGATACCGAGGCAACTCCCCCAGCAGGACCCGTCCCAGCAGCCGTGCTTGGACCTCGAGGATTCGGCGCCAACTGATGGCATATCCGAACAACGGATGCGCGATTTCCGTGCTGAGCCTCCGTTCGTACGCCGAGATGACGCGACGCCGCGCCGGCGGCGTCAACGCAACGGCACCGGCGCGAACGAGGAAGTCGTCTGCCGCCACGACCCCGGTGCTTACGACGTGCAGGACGACCGAGTCGCCAAGAAGCGGACGCAGTTCCTCCATGACGTCCAGCGCGAGCGCGGGTCGCCCGAAACGAGGCCGATGATAGAAACCGAGCAGTGGGTCGAGGCCCGCTGAAGTGAGCGCGAGCGCAACATCCTTGGCCAGCAGGCCATACGTAAACGACAAGAGTGCGTTGATCCGATCCTTCGGCGGCCGTCGATTGCGCCCATCGAGGTCAAACGCGCCGAGCCTCTCGTCGTCACCTTTGAGCATCCCCGTAAACGCCCCGAAGTACGCTCTCGCCCCCGTGCCTTCGAGGCCCAGCAGCGATTCGATTCGATCGCATTGTTCTGCCTTGGTGGCCAGCTGTTCGAGATGCGCAAGGAGCGTAGGATCTGGCGCTGCGTGGTTTCGCCGAAGGAGCGTGCGCGCGTTCCGCAACTTGGCCGCCACGAGGGCCGTCGCGAAGCCCAGGCAGAACTCATCGTCGGCAGCCGCACGATGTTGGGCAATACGAAGATCGATGTTCTTGCTGTCGTGACCGACAAGACGCCCGGTGAACCAGCCACCGTACGTGAAAAAGAAGAGAGGAATTCCACGCTCAAGAAGGACCCGGATGGCTTGTGTGCTCACCTGCACGTTGCCGTAAATCGCCACCTGCGACGTGTTCGACAGCCGCGCCTCGGTCGCAGACGTCTTACTCTTCACAAGCAGACGCTCGCCCTCGACACCGACGCGTGCGCCCTGCTCCTGCACGTAGAGCGGCAATCGCTCGTCCCTACTGGCATGTAAACGTCGAAGGGCTTTCGGCGATGGATCGGCACTCTCCACGGCCACGTCCTCAATCGCGCCGCCCTGGCCCGCATCGCGCAGGGCCTCGTCGTCCTCGCGAAGCGCGTTGGTTTCGTCCGGTAAGCAGATCCCGACGAGCGAACACCCGTCGCACTTCGGGCTGTTCTGAAGCGGCGGTGGCGGCTCCGTCACTTCGCACAAGGCACGAGCACGCGCGACCGCGGCCAGCGTTGTCTCGATCAGCGCGTCGTCGATCGCGATCGCCACGCGTCGCCGACTCGCCGCGAAATAGAGCGCGCCCTCGTCGCAACGAAAGCCGTGTTCGCGAAGCAGGAGGACTTGTGCGCAGAGTTGAGCGCGTTCGGGGAGGTACGCACCCTCAGGCACGTCGGGCGCCGCACCCCGCTTGTATTCGATCGGAACCGCGACGCCATCCGCGGACTCGACTACGTCGATCTTGGCCGTCAATCCGAGTCTCTCAGACGTCAGCCACACGGACCGCCCGACGTACGGGCGCCCGTCCTCCTGCTCGGTAGAGTCGAGCGGCGCAACCTGACCGGACTCTTCGTCCGCGCGGCGGTGCACCCAACGTCCCTCGTCCGTGTACGCATTGTCAGCCCACTCGCCTTGCGCCCACTCAAGAAACGCGAGCCGTTCGCAGTAGAGGACCTCGTTCACAATGCGCGCGGGAACGGCGGCCGGCGCACCGCTCGTCACCGGCAGCCGTCGTGGCAGGATCTTGGGTCGCGCCGCCTCCCCGTCCCCCGGGATGCGAGACGGGGGCGCTTGGGACGCTTTCCTCATTCTGTGAGGATCCGGGATCGGATGCGCAAGTCAAATACAGGTTCTAACGGAGCCAGTGCGATCACGGCGGCCAGTCACGCAATGACCGACGCGAACAGACCTAGTCCAGAGAATCGGCCACGACCGACGCAGAGTGGCCCCACGACCTTCACCGGCCAGGTCAACTTGACGTGGAGTCGTGGCGACGAGGTAAGGTGGCTGGGCACGGCGTAGCGCGATGCCTTCTCGACACCCGCGATGAAACCTGTCTCCCGCGTCTCAATCTCAGCGGAGAAGACCAGCTCGTCTCCGAGGCCTGCGTGGCGCAGCGCCTTGCGCACCAGTGCCTCGCGTCGCTTCATCAGGCGATCGAGCAGCGACCTCTGCTCTTCGACACGCATCGCCTTGCGGAGCTTCTCGCGGAGGCCCCCGCGATCATCGTGGCCGGGCAGCACCATGGGAGTCACCGTCGCCCATGTGGAGGACTCCGAGAGGTAGCGCTTGAGCACGCGGTCGCCGGGGGACGTCGCTGCGAGCACCGCATGCACTTCGCCTGTCTTCTCATCGATGAGGTCCATACCGCCCAGCGCACGTGCGCCCCACGCGGTGTCACTGCTTCGGGGGTCGGTCGAAAACACCATCACGCGTCGCACGGCGCCTACCGTCTCGGCACCGCGGCCGCGCGGCTCGATGCTAGGCACCGGCACAAGCAGCAGGCGCGCTTCATGGCTGTCATTATGCCCCAACACGGAGGCTTTCACGCGCGCTTCGTCCCACCCGGCGCGTACGGCGGCGGTGCGCACTGCGTGGCGCAACATACCGGCGACCGCCATGCCGCGACGCGCGGCGTTGAAGGCGCGGAAGTTGTCCGACTCGACTCGCATCAGCGTGAAGCCGGCGATGTCGGCCGCGCGCGGCTGATCGGCTCGCGCGTAGCGGGTGATGACGAAGGTCGATAGCGCTGGCGGTGGGCGCAGCGTCGGGTCAGTGAAGCTGGTGCGAGAAAGAAACGCCGCATGCCGGCGGTCGAGATCGTCAAGCGTTCCTTTCATTGGCGCGCGCAGCTCCTCTCTTCCGTCGCTGCGTGGCTCCCAGACCCTCAGCTTCGCCGAGGTCTCGGCGAGCCGCGCACCTTCAACGACCGCGCCGTCACCGACGACCAGGTCGACCCCCCAGCCGAGCGCCACCACGCCGCGAGCTGCAGGTATGAGGGCGTGCGCGGGCGACCCGTCACCATAGAACTGCCACGCATAGTGTACGACCGAGTCTTCCGGCAGGCGGTGTGGCCGCAAGTTCTTCATCGTGCGGTGCTCGGCAGCGTTGCCTTCGTCGCCACGACTCCACTGCTTACCGACGATGTCCATCGCGTTGTGTGGCACCGAGAGACGGTAGCCCACGGCGCTCTCGACGGCTTCTGGGGCGATGATGAGAGGCGCCGCGCGCTGCTCGAGCCAGGTCAAGGCGCCGCGGGTCGATTCCAACGTCCCTGCGCGTGCCGCTGCCGCTACCACTGCCTGAAACGCTCGCAGCGGAGACGGTGGCCACTCCGGTGCGGCCCCGTCTCCCCGTCCGTGGAACCACGGCGAGAGAAAACGGAATGACAACACGAAGTGGCGACTCATTCCTCCTTCGCCTTCTTCGGCGCCTTCTTCTTCTTGCCGTCGCTGGTTGTCTCGTCTTTGGCAAGCTTGGTGTCGAACCTCACCGTCTGGTCCTGGCCTACGCCGAAGGCCCCCGCCGCCTCCTTCGCAAACGCAAGCGCCGCATCGTGTGTGAGCCCCGAGATTTCGCGTCGACCGTCGGGGAAAACCACCTTCGATTCGGGCTTCCGATCGCCGTCCAGCACCAGGTTGCAGCCCTGGCGCAGGAATCCCACCGCTGGCTTCGTGAACGCCACGAGCGCCAGCCCCAGAAGGTAGGCACGCAGCTTCTTCGTCTCGTCGTCAGTCGTGCCGCGGAGCAGTCGCACGGCCGCCACCTGCAGCGTCACCTCGCGGCGGATGTCGCCCTTCGCAATGACGCCGCCGTGCGTCGCCGACGCCGGCACGTGGCGGTAGCCCCATTTGGAACGGGCCTCAAGCACGTCCTTTTCTTCAGTCTCGTCCAGCAGCCCCTCTTCGACGTACTCGACGGCGGGGTTGTACTGCGCCGAGCGCGTCAGCCTTGCGACGTTGAAGGCGCGAATCGTGGCCGCCAACAGGCGAGGTGCCTTCGCCTGCGTGTCGCGCGAGTCCCACACGCCAAAGACGAGGGAGGTCGGCGCGAGCTTCGCCAGCGGTGCGGCGTTGCCCTTCCTCAGCGCGTGGAACGCTTTCTGCAGCGCGTCCTTCAGCTCGGTGCATCGCACGATGGCGTCACCGGCGCGGTGACCGGCATCGAGAATGCTGACCTTCTTCTGTCCAGCCTCGATGACGAGTTGCGGCACGAGCGCCGCGTAGTCGCCGGTCGCGAACATCGGTTCGATGCGGTTGGCCTGTGAGCCTACCGAGTCGACGAGGCAGACGTTCTCTCCGTTGCCCAGTTCGTTGATATTGTACCCGCCGGGGAACTCTTTCGAGTTCTCGGCTGCCGCGAACGTCGGCGGAAAGAAGACGCCGTCCTTGCCTTCCACCGGCATCAGGTATTCGCGCAACACGATGGCTGCGGGAACGTCGGCAGAGTCTTCGAGCCATGCCTCGATCTTCACTTCACTCATGTCCATCTCCATTTACGGGAATCGCGGGTGAGAAAGCCTTGTGCTTGCGCTGGTCAGTGCGAAACACGCTCTCGAACTGGAACAGCGGTCCGTCGACGGGGAGCGCGTTCGCCACCGCCAGCGCCGCGAGAGTCACGGGAAACGGCGCGCGCCATGCCCGATACCGGTAAACGCGCAGCTTCACGTCGGAAGGGCGAAAACGTTGGAGCCCCAACAGCGTGAAGAACTCCGTGGTGCTGAAGGCAACCGTCTCCAGCGACAGCGCGTCGGAGGAGAATCCAACGTCGAGCGGCAGGGCGGTCGCGCCTCGTCGCCCATCGAAGTAGTACGGCTCGACCTTCTTGCCGTCGGCGCCGATGACGACATGGCCATCGTCGAAGAAGCCGTTGTTCAACGTGTTCGGCAGATCCCGCTGGAGGCTCGTCGCAATGCGATCGACCGACATGCGCCCGGCCCAGGTCTTCAGGCCGCGCTCGACCTTCCACCAGTCGATCCGCAGGTCGAATGGCTCCGCAAGCCGCAGCGCCGACGAGGTCTGGTTGGCGGGCTCCAGCACCTCGAGCGGGGCCTGCGCGGTCTTCGTGACGAGCTCCTTCAAGTCTCCATCGGACACGACGAGGTGCGCACCCTCAAAATATGCCGTCGCGCGCGGCCACAGGCGCTGCGCAAGCTCAAACACACCGCAGCAGCCGAAGAACTGGCCGGGGTTGGTGAGGTCGACGTCGAGGCGGATCATTCGGCCACCTCTTCTTCTTCAGAGCCGAGCACGTCAGCCGCCCGGAGAATCGACTCGAGCCACGCCAGGCCCCAACGTCCATATCGGTGCTGCAGCCGGTCGAAGCGAAGGGGAACCTCGCGCACCAGCGCGGCCACCACTTCGTCCTTCACCTCCGGGTCGAAGCTCTCGACGACCGGAAAGTGCGGGCGCGCACGGCCGTGGTGCGCGGCGACGGCATGCCGCGCGAGGTCCTTCGCCTCTTCACTCAATCCGCTGAAGTCACCGTCGTGCAGCGAGCCTAGTTCGTGGCGGTAGTGGCCCAACTCTGACGGCTGCATGGGGCCCTTGGCGAGCGGTGGTTCCTTGAAACGCTTGATGGAGCGCTGCCACACGCGCCGCTGCTTCCCCAGATCGTGCGCGCGCCCGGCGCAGGCCAACGCCTTCTGCTCGGGCTCGGGCAGGGCAAGACGCTGGGCAAGGCGGGCCGCCCACATCTCGGTGCGCTGCAGATGGACATCGAGCAGCAGCTCCTTGCGGCTGTTGCGCGAGCCATCGTCGTCCGCGCGCTGGGAGGTCGCGAAGAGGTGCCACCACAGCAGCACGTCATCCTCTTCGACCTCGCGTCTCACCGCGCGGACAAGCCGCATGCCGGTTGGCGCCTTGGGTTCCTCTTCCGATTCGTGCACGAGCCGTTCGGCATCCTTGGGTCCCAGGTCGTAGCTAACGGCCGGATCAAACTCGGCGGCGCCATCGAGGAGCCCTTCGCTCAGGCCTCCTGCCTCTGGTGCCAGCACCACCGTGGCGTCGTCGAGCGTCGGGTTCTTCTTCGAATCGTAGCGGTCGACGAGCTCGACGAGCTTCCTGATCTCGGCGGGCCGGTCATGGCGGACGAGCCAAGCGAATTGCGCGCCGTCTTTGTCGCGGGTCGCCAGCTTCTCGAGGTGCTTCAGTACGCGACTGGTGACGTCACTCAACGTCTCGCGGCTTCGCAGCGGGTAGTCGGCGAGGAAGTCGTCGAGCGTCTCTCGACCGAGATGCTCCTCCGTGAGCCACGCCACCTCACGGCGCCATGCGACGGTCGTGCGAGGCGGTTCCCATTCGGCTTTCCCGTGCAGCCACTCCTCAACGGGCGGACGACCAGGAAGCGGGTTGGTGATGGTGGTGTACGACCAACGGTCGAACAGCAGGGCATCGACGTGGTGAATGTCGGGCTGTGGTGTCGAGGCGTTGAGGCGTGCGTCTCGCGGCAACGCGCGCAGCGCAGACGGCGACGCGTCGCGGCGCTCGTCGCTGCGCAACGGCAGCTCGCCCAGCAGCGCGCGCGTGAGGGAACGGGCGTAGTCGTATTCGTCCTTGCGTTTGCCGGGTTTGTCGTCTTCTTCGTCGTTGTCGTCGCCGTCGGCCTTTGCCTTTGGAGGCTCTTTCAACTTCTCGCAGTAGACGTGGACCTCGGCGTCGCCTTCGCCGTAGCGGTTCACGCGACCCAGCCGCTGCGCAAGCGCGTCGAACGGAGGGAGGTCCGTGACGAGATGATCGGCCGAGAGGTCGATGCCCACTTCGCCAGCCGATGTGGCGACGAGGAAGACGGTGCCTTCTTGCAGTCTCACGCCCTCGCCTGGCCGCGGGAGGAAGCGGGCGAACACCGGGGCCTTCACGAGTTCGTCCCGTTCCGCGCCGCGCATGGTGCCGGTCAACGTGGCGACGCTGTGCTTCCTCGCCTTCCGCAGCGCCTGTGCGCATTTTTCTACGTGGTCGACGGAGGAGAGGAAGACGACGACCTTGCCGTCGAGCTCAGCGGCCTTTATGGCAATGCGTTCGGGCAGTTCTTTTCGATCGTCGATGAGGTGTAACTCCAGACCCTTCCTCGCGTAGAGTCGCTTCTTCACGACCGCGTTGTCGAGGTCCTCGTCACCGAGCGTGAAATCGGGTTCTGTGCGACCGGTGGCCGAGAGTGCAACCACCTTGAGCAAGCGCGGCTCATTGCAGCGGCGCTGCTCGTCGGCGATGGCGGCGAGCAACGCTTGAAATGCGGGCTCAAGGTGCGCCTCGTCGTGTACCACAAGCGCGTCTTGCCCGAGGAAGCCGGCGTGCAGTGGCCTACTGCGAAAGCCACAGCCGTAGCCGCTGAAGAGCAGCCGGCTGCCGACCATGTCGACGGTGCCGACGATGATGGCCGGCCGTGATGGATCTCGGCGCCACGCGCCGTTGTCCGCGAACTCGCCTCGCAGGGTGCTGATGGCGAGCGGGTGCTTCGCGGCCACCGTCGCCAGCGCGTCGAGGGCATCATGGATGTGTCGCGCTGCTGGCTCGAGGAGTTGGCTCCGCAGCCGCTCGGCCACAGCCGTGGATTGGTCGACGACCGTGCGCCGGTTGACGACATACACAAGGCGCCGCGGCAGCTTTGGGTTCCTGGCGAGCGCGAGTAGCCAAAGGGCGATGACGCTCGTCTTCCCGAGGCCGGTCGGCAGATCGCAGGCCTTGGGGAAGTCGTTCGCGAGGAAGCGCTCGTACAACGCGCGCTGCCACGGGAAGGGTGGATTGTCGGTCAGCAGCGTGAAATCGTCGTCAAAGGCCATGCGGTAACTCTCTCGGTGAAGTGTCTTCTCTTTCGGCACGGCCGGGCATGCCGGGCGGATGTCCCAGCGATTCAGGGGCTCCCACCGATCGGCCTCGTCATCCCACTGTCAGGGCTTGCCCTCGCTGCTCTCCAGCATCTTCCGGACGCGGACGGAGGCACCCGAAACGAGGCGAAAAGTATCGCTCGCTGCGCCAGATCGGCGAACTCGCTTTGTCCGACGCTCGGCCCGCACTCACCCCCCACCTCCCTGCCCCAGCACCACCTCCACCATTCCGCCGCCGACGGGAAGATGCACCCAAGCGGCAGCCACCTTCTTCTCCCCAACGGCCTCGAGCAGGATCGCATACGCGGCGAGTTGCGGGATGAACCCCGCACACTTCGCCCGCCAGGCCGACGCGGCCTTCGCAGGAAACGTCTTGTGATCGATGATCACGTAAGCCGTCGGCGTCTCGAGCAAAAGATCGACGATACCGCTCACGCGACGCTCGCCTTGGTCGGAGGCGATCGTCCGCTCGATCGGGATCTCGCGATGCCAGATGGCGTCGGGCCACTTCGCACTCACCCACGACCGCAGCGCATCGCTTGCAAGGAGGAGCGACTCCGCCGGCACGACGCCCTCAAGGCCCGCGCCTTGAGTGAGCTCACGCGCGCGCTCGAGGCGCAGTTCGGCGTCGAGGCCATCGACGTCGGCGGCCAGAAAGGCATGAACGGCGTTGCCGAGGACGTCGTCCTCGTACTTGCCTGCGTCGCATGTGATCGCGCTCGGGAGATGTTCGATCGCACCGAGACGCGACTGGGTCACGCGCGCCTCGAGCTCCGGCCAGTCGTTCGCACCGGCCGAGGGGACGATCCGGTAAGCGGCGTGCGCCGTCGTGTCGTCCGCGTCAACGACCGGCCGCGCGAACCAGACCGGCGCGGGAGCGTTGTCGAGCGTCCTCTGCCCATCGATTCGTTCGGCATTCAGGCGGTACACCCGCGTCCGAACCGAGAGCGGCGCGGCATCGTCGCAGCCGAGCCGGACGTTCGCGTGCGCAATCGTGCCGTCGGCAGCCGTCACCGGAAGCTCGACGAGCGGCTCGCCATCGCCGGAGCAAAGCGCATCGAGCCACGCGGTCTTGAGGCGCTGCTTGGACACGCGCCCGGCAAGCACGAGGTGATCGCGCGCGCGGGTGAAGCCGACATAGAGCAGGCGCGAGCGCTCCTTGTCCTCGCGCTGCGATACGAGGCGTCCCTCCGGGGACTCGGCGGCAGCGTCGGCGAGCGGCGCCTTCTGCGTGGCGCCGAGCGGCCAGGGCCAGTACCGGATCGATCGGTGCGCGAGCGGCCGCTCGGGGTCGAAGGTGCCTCCAAGGGATTCGGGCGCTACCTCGAAGGCATCGCGGCGCTCGCCGCGGTCGAGGTTCGCGAGCACCACGACTGGCCACTCGAGGCCCTTCGCCTTGTGATACGTGCAGACCACGACGGCCCCGTCGTCCGCGGGTACGTGCTGATCGTCTGCGGCGAGAATCTCGTCACCCTGCAGCGACGGCGAACGCAGGACCTCGAAATAGCGGAGCATCCCGGCGACGGTCGCTGCTTCTCGCTCTTGCGCGCATCGCGCCTCGTAGTTCGCCGCAGTGGCGCGGAGCGCGTCGAGGTTCGCGATCCGCTGCGCAGGATCTGGCCATCGGGCACAGAGATGGACGGCGTCGAGCGCCGCGAGCGTCCCGTCGAGTGCTTCCACGGGCGAGAGCATCGTCAGTCGAGCGCGAAGCGCGTCGTCGTCGTCGCCCCATCGGAACCGCGTGGGCTGTCGTTCGACGGCTGACACGAAGCACCACATCCAGACCCGATCGCACGGTGCGAGGAGGGCGGCCGGATGATTCACGTGCCCGAGACGGCCCGCAGCCTCTTCGGAGAGGTCGAACGGTTGCTCGCTTCGAGCGAAGTGGTCGACGAGCTGACGCGCATCGTCCTGCGAGTAGAGCTCACGGGTGTCGTGACCAAGCGCCTCGATGAACGCGGCGCAATGCGCGTAGGCCGCTCTGTAGGTTTCGACCCCGCCGTCACGAATGCGCGTCTTGAGCCAGGCGCGGACGCGCGCGGCCGACGCCAGCAGCTCGGCTCGCATCGCGCCGGTCTCCGCGGCCACCGGTCCCTCGAGCCAGACCTCGACGAGCTCGATGCGGTCCGCGACGGTCGCTCGCGCTCGTTCGCTCGCGCCCTCATCGGACGCGCCCTCCTCTAGCGCCAGCCGAACGTGACGCTCGTACAATCGTCGCGCCGCTTCGGCCTTTTGACGTGTCCACTCCTTGCCGCCGATCCCAGGCTGGCGCGTCACCGCCCTGGCCAGACGCGCGCCCACGCTGCCCCGAAGCGGACCGAGCGGAAGGGTGAGAAGCTCGAGCACGCGGTTCGGGTCGCGAGGTGCGAACGCGAGCTCGATGGCAAGGGGAAGCACCTGCATCGCCGGACGCCACGCGCTCTCGCTCGTTGAGCCTTGCGCGGACAGCCCATGACGTACTAGCGCCCTCTCGAGCGACACGGCATCGAGGCAGCGCACGACCACGTCTGTTCCCGTCGTGGCACGCCCGAGCGCGGAGGAGCCATGGCCGTTCGCAAGCAAGGCCGCCGTGAGCTCGGCGAGATCGTCGGGAGTGTCCCCTTGCAAGAAGAGGAGCGTCCCATCCCCGCGGACCGTCCCCTCGCGACGCTCGCCGCGCAGCCTCGCCTGGAGGAGGCCAAGATCCGAGCTGGCGGGCGCGCCCGGCAGATCCCACGTGTGGTGCGAGATCGACGTCCCGCGGTCAGCGAGTCGCGCGAAGATGGTCTGCCAGCGCCGAGGCCAGAGCGCAGCGTCCTCGAGGAGTTCGAGGGAGTCGTAGATACGGACTGGAGCCCGCTCGAGCGCGCGCTCGATTCGGACAAGGCGATCCGCGCGACCAACGGCCGTCTGCGTGGGCTCATGGGCCTCGATCGCTGCGAGTGCCCCAAGCCTCTCGCCGCCACCGGCGATTTCGCTTCCATTCCAGCCGGCGTCGACGAGATTGTCGCGCCATTCGAGCAAGGCCGCCGTAGTCCCGAGCTCGTCGACCGAAAGTGACCGCGCGTAAAACGCCCGCACGTCGCCGAGCGATTTGATCCGTGCCGCCCAGCGCGGCACGCGCACACTCTCCGCTTCCTCGGCTGACCGAAGACCGAGCCGGAGCTCGAGATCGTCGAGAAGGGCGCGTGGTCCCCACGTCGGTCCGCCAAGAACCGAACGCTCGGTAGGGCCGGTAAAGACGGGACCCCTGATACCGAGACCGGCCCGCGGCTTCATGCCGCTCGAATCCCCCCCGGACGTCATTCACCTCGACGTTCGCACGATACGTTGTCGCTGCACATAATCCTTTGTTGCGGCGAGAAGTCCTGGCGGACAGCGCGACCCAACACCACACATTCCCGCGATCGAGGTGCACCTTTCGCGACTCGCTCGATCCGCGCGCATCGACCGGCGCATGCTGATGTCGGTGACAGCGCTCATATAGATGTAGGCAAGTTTCGCCCACATCACCGCCCACGCGACGACCCACAGACGAACGCGGTGACCATTCACCCGCCGACGATTCTCTCGCGTCGCTCCGTCGAGCTATCTACGGCCAGCCCGAGGCGACTCTCCCGCCGTACGCGGCGGCCGGCAGGAGACGCGCGTAGATCATCCACCGAGGAGAGCGCGCACCACCGAAAGCCGCCGCTCGGCGCTCCCGAAGCTCGTGTCTTTCACCCAAAAGGGACTGTCGGAGGGCCCAGGTTGTATCCGCGGCTTGCACACTGAGCCTCAAGGCCATCACTGTGGCTTGCGCGTTTGTCACCTGAAGCCCGAAGGGCTCATCGTCGAGCTTTTCGGGCAATCTCCACGCTCGTGTCCGCGACCTTCTCGGAGAGCATGCGCTCGACGGGCGCGGTTTCCTTTTCGGCCACCACCGCGAATGCGGCCCGCCCACCTTCGACGCGGCGCCGAGTCCTCTCGAATCCGATCGCGCCTCTCCTCCGACGCGGGCTGTCCCACCGCCCTCACGAATGCCTCGTCGATGCTCACGACAAGACCTCCGCGAGCACCCTTCGCACCTCCCCGGCGCCATCGTCCGTGCTCAGCGCGGTCACCGACGGACAGCAACTGGGCGGCAACGCTGAGCGAAATCCAATGCACATAGATGTCGTCCGCGACGCGATCTGCCGGATCCGGGAGTGTGATCGATAACCCCCCCCCCGGCTCTACACCTCCTCGCGGACTCTTCGACCACTATCGAGTTCGACTTGCGCTCCGCGCCGAAGCCCCATTGCGTACGGCGTGCATATCCCGCCGGTGGACAGGCAATCGCCGAAAGCCGCCCAAGGGCCAGCGGCGGCGTCTTCGCCGTCGACGCCTCCGCGGGCGGCGATGCGCAGGGGCTCGCGCGGCGCCTACGCAACCTCGAGCGAGCGGGGTTCATAGATTCTCGGCGCGACCAGCTACGCATCGAGCAGGCCGCCTGCAAGCGAAGCGAGCGCGCGGCGCCGGACTCCCGCGCGGAGGAATGGACGGTCGGTGCGGCCAAGAGCCGCCTGGGGCGCATCGTCGGGATGATCCACGCGCCGCGCGACGTGCTGGGCAAGCACCGGCATGTTTGGGGCGAGCACGCTCTCACCCTCGACGACGGCTTGCACGTACCGGCCACGTCCTGCGCGATTGGTTGGAGGCCGCTCAGCGGCACGCAGCCTTGCGCGTCATGGGCAGCCTGCTTAGGCTCCGCCACACCTTCTGCTCGCACCTCGCGATGCGTGGCGCACCCGCGAAGGCGGGGCTCTTGTCGGTCGGTGGTGGGTAAGTTCCGGCAGGAAAGTGGGCAGGACCGGGTGACTCCTGGGACGGGTTTGGGTGTCGAAACCAACCCCCACCCATGAGGCCCGGCCATGCCCGAAGAGAG
>JALYHV010000207.1 GCA_030776205.1 Myxococcota bacterium
CGCCCAAGGGAATCTTCACAAACCACCTGGACTACGCGCACTGGTACGTGACGAGGTGGGCGCTTCGCATCCTCGATGTGATCGAGAACTACGACCCCGACTTCATCTACACCGACGGCAACTCCACGCAGCCCTTCAGCGGAATCAAGAGCGGCACCGGCTACAAGGCCGATGCGATCCAGCGGGTGCTCGCGCACTACTTCAACCGCACCCTCGCCCGTCGCGGAACGGTGGACACGTTCGGTATCGTCAAATTCCATGGCCCGAACAACGGTGTCGTGAACACGTACGAGACCGACTACCCTGCCGGAATCAAGACCGACCAGCCGTGGATAGGCGAGGTGCCGGTCGGGGACTGGTTTTACAATCCTGGTTTCAATTACGACCCCGGCATGGTCATTCGCTATCTGCTGGAGTGCGTCTCCCGAGACGGCGCGGTGGCGATCAACGTCGCGCTCAGGCCGGATGGCTCGCTGGACCCGGGCAGCGTGAGCCAGCTGCAAGCCATCGGCAGCTGGATGACGATCAACGGCCAGGGCATCTACGGCAGCAAAGCGTGGATCAAGTTCGGCGAAGGGGTCAACGCCGCGCCCTTTGGCAAGCTCGGCAGCCTCCAGGCAAACGCGGTCTTCACCACGTCAGACGTCCGCTTCACCGTCGGCAAGGACGGCTATCTCTACGCGTTCGTGCTGAAGGTGCCCTCGCCGGGCGCGCAGATCACCATCGCGTCCCTCGGCACCAACCAGGCTGCATTGTCGAAGCCGATCACCTCGGTTTCGCTGCTCGGCAGCACGGCGTCGCTCGTCTGGAGTCAGACGGCAGCGGGATTGACCATCACTTGTCCGGCGTCGATGCCCTTCCAGCTCGCCGTCGCGTTCAAGATCGGGCCGCTCTGATCGCACGTCGGGTCCCTGGTGTGGACGGACGTGTGCGCCGTGAGGCCGAACCGAACGTGCGGTGCGTCCTGCTCTCGGGACGGCCGCGCTAGGGGCCTTGCGGATCGGACGCGCCCACTTAGGTTTCTTTCTGGACGAATGAAGATGCGCAGACTGGCATGGGGCGCGCTGGCGATTGGCGGCGTGGTGGCCGCCTCGCGAGCCGTCCGTGCGCGCCATCGCTTCGATGTGCGCGGCAAGAGCGTGCTCATCGCCGGGGGATCGCGCGGGCTCGGCTTGGTGCTCGCGCGGCAGCTGGCGGAAAGGGGCGCGCGCGTTGCGCTCCTCGCGCGTGACGCAGACGAGCTCGAGCGAGCCGGGATTGATCTGCTGGCAGCCGGCGCCGGCGCGGTCTTCGTAGTCCCCTGCGACATCACCGATGCAGGCGACGTGCAGCGGGCGATTGCCCGCGTGGTCGACGCGTTCGGCTCGGTCGACGTGCTCGTCAACGACGCGGGCCTCATCCAGGTGGCGCCATTGGAGGCCATGAGCGACGGGGATTTCGAACGCTCCATGGCGACCCATTTCTGGGGCCCTTTTCACCTCGCGCGGGCAGTCCTGCCGGCGATGCGCGCCCGCCGGTCGGGTCGGATCGTCAACATCTCGTCCATCGGCGGCCTTGTTCCCGTGCCGCATCTGCTGCCCTACGTGGCGAGCAAGTTCGCGCTGACTGGCTTTTCGCTCGGTTTGCGGGCGGAGCTCGCCAAGGACGAGATCGTGGTCACGACCATCTGTCCGGGGCTCATGCGCACGGGCAGCCCCGATCACGCGCGCTTTAAAGGGAATCGCGCGGCGGAGTTTGGCTGGTTTGGCCCTGCGGACTCGCTACCGTTTCTCTCGATGAGCGCCGAACGCGCGGCGCGCCGCATCGTCCGCGCGCTGCGTTACGGCGAGCCGCTCGTCGTTCTTGGAGCCCCGGCCAAGGCAGCGGCGCTGCTCCACGCGCTGGCACCGCGGCTCGCAGCGATGGTGTTGCAATGGGTGAATCGCGCCCTTCCTGCGGACGCGACCGGCGGTCGCTCGCAATCGGGGCGCGAGAGCCGGTCGGCGCGGCTGCCCGCATGGCTCACCACCCTCAGCGATCGCGCGGCCGCACGTAACAACGAGTAAAACTACCGCGAGGCACGGGTGCAAATACCGGCGGTCAGGTTTTTTGCGGTCGCAGGGCCTTCCTCGGTGCGTAGCCCTCCCTTTTAGCCTCCGACGTGCGCGCCCCACAGCTGGCGCGCCTTCTCGAGCGTACCCTCCAGACGCGCGCCCGGCGCGAAGCTCTTCTTCCAAGGATCGCCGCGGTCCGCCAGCAGCGCGGGCACGGTGGTCATGTTCCAGCGACGGAGCTCGTCATGCGTCGGCTTCGTGCTGCGCTTCTCTTCGAGCGCCTCGACCTCGCTCCACTCGAGCGGGGTGCTGACCGGAGCACCGGGTCGCGCGCGAACCACGAACGGCGGAACGAGGGTCTTTCCCATCCCGAGCTGCGCCCAGTCGAAGTAGACCGTGCCGTGCGTCCGCTTCGACTTGCTGCGCTCGAGGGTCACCAGCTCGGGAAGGAGCGCGCGAATATGCTGAGCGAAAAGCTCGTTGAACGCCTGCGCCTGCTCATACGAGTAGAGCGGCGCAAGTGGCACGATGACGTGGAACCCCTTGCCGCCGGTCGTCTTCACCAAGGGCGAGAGACCGAGCATCGAGAGCTCGTCTCTCACAGTGCGTGCAACCTTCGCCAGTGTCTTGATCGTGCAGCCTTCGAAAGGGTCTAGGTCGAAGAGCAGATACTCAGGCACGTCGATGGAGCTCGCCTTCGACATCCAGACATGAAGCGTGATCGCGGCCAGATTCGCGAACCACAGGAGAGCGGCGGCGTCGTTGCAGAGCGGGTAATCGACGAGCGCCCTTTTACCGGTCGATGGTTGGCGCGTCGTCGGGATCCATTCCGGCGCGCCCCGAGGCACCTGTTTTTCGAAAAACGAGAATCCCTCGATGCCGTCCGGCCACCGCTGCAGCGTGAGCGGCCGGTCGGCCACATAGGGCAGAAGGAAACCGGCCACGTCGGCGTAGTACCGGACCAGTTGGCCTTTGGTGATCCCATCGGCCGGAAACAACACGCGATCCGGGTGGGTGACGCGTATCTGGCGGGCGCCGGCCGAAACGAGCATCGCGTCCTGCGCGTCTTGGGCGCGTCGCGCTCGTCGCGCGCCTTGCACCCCTTCCGGCTTCTCGCCCGTGCGCGTTCGTGTCGCCGGTTTCACGCGACGCGCGCCTCGGGGAGCTCGCGATGGCAATCGCGCGGAGACTTGTCGTCCCGGAGACCGAGAAATGTGGGGTGTCGCATCGCGCCGTCTTCCGTCCATTCGGTGAAACGAACCTGGGCCACGAGCTCCGGGCGCGCCCAGTGAACGCGCCTCCGCATCTTGATCTTGGCGGTGCTGGCAAACGGAGACTCGCTGGTCGCCAATGGCTCGAGCTTCTTTGCCACGGCGCGGAGGGTCGCGGCGTCGAATCCCGTCCCCACGTTCCCGCAGTAGACGAAGCGGCCCCTCTCGTAGAGCCCGAGGACGAGCGACCCGAACGCTGCGCGTGAGCCGCTCGGCTCCGTCCAGCCTGCGATCACGCACTCTTGCTCAAGCTGCGCCTTTATCTTGACCCAGTCCCGCGTGCGCTTGCCGAGGTACACCGAATCGCGTTTCTTCCCGACGATGCCCTCGAGCCCCTCCTTCTGCGCCGACGCGAAGAGCGCTCTCCCGCGCTCCACCACATGCTCCGAAAAGAGGACATCGGACGAGCCGCTCTTGAGGATGCGCGCAAGGACCGCCTTGCGTTCGTCGAGCGGCTTGGCCCGAAGATCATGGCCCTCGGCGTAGAGGGCGTCGAACGCCACAAAGGTGACCTGTGATCGGGGCGCACCCTGAAAGTTCTGGAGGCGCTGGAACGATGATTTTCCGTTCGCGTCGAGGACGACGATCTCGCCATCGATCATCGCGGGCGTACCGGTGAAGCGCTCTCCGATCTTCGCGAGCTGGGGAAACCGTCCAAGCAAGTCCTTTCCGTTGCGGGAGACAAGGTCCACATGGCCGTTTTCGTGAACGGTCAGCAACGCGCGGAAGCCGTCCCATTTTATCTCGAAGAGCCAATCCGGATCGTCGAACGGCGCGTCGAGCAGCGTCGCCTTCTCGAGCTCCAGCACGCGCGGCAGCGGCTCACCCCTCTTTTTCGATCGCGTCTTCTTCGCGACCACAGCGCTCTCGGCCTTGCCCGGAAACTCGGCACCGCCGCTCTTCGTCCTAGGTTTGGTCGGACGTCCCGCGGCGCGGGTTGCCTTGGCCGTCCGGTTCGAGATCCACCGCGCCTCGTCAGGACCGGCGTCCTTGAGCTTCTCGATGGGTCGGCCGCTCTTCACCGATTCGGCGTGCTGGTCCGCGCTCCAGGCGCTGTCTGCGCCGGTATCCTTGTCCTTGATCAGCAGCCACGCGTTGTCCTTGGAACCGCCGCGGCCGTGCATCTTCACGAGCGTGAAGACGCCGCGCAGCTTCTCCCCTTGCATGCGGAACGTGAGCTTGCCTTTTGCGATCGCTCCGCCAGCATCTCCTCCCTCGAGCGGCTCATAAGTGCCCCAATCCCAGACGATCACCTCGCCGGCGCCGTAGTTTCCGGCCGGGATCACCCCCTCGAAATCGAAGTAGTCGAGGGGATGATCCTCGACCTGCATGGCGAGACGGCGCTCCTTCGGATCGAGTGTCGGACCCTTGGGCACCGCCCAGGATTTGAGGACGCCGTCGGCCTCGAGACGAAAGTCGTAGTGCAGGCGCGAGGCGTGATGCTTCTGCACGACGAACCGCGCGCCGCCCGGAACGACGTGGACGGAGCCCGTCGGTTCGGGCGTCGCATCGAAGTGTCGCTTCCCGTGGTATTTCGAGAGAAGGGCCGCTTCGGCTGCCCGACCCGGCTTCGGATGCACTGGGACACCTCCGACCGCCTTTACTGCGGCGTGCTCACACGATTCGTCGGTCAATTATTGTGCATCGCCCGTGCCATTCCGGCAGGGTAAACCGTGCGCAATGCCGCCTTCGCTGCGGTGCGGCGCATGATGTTGGCGAGCTCACGTGTCGCCGCTCACACCTCGTCGCGCCGCGTCGTGACGCCGCGTCGCGCCGGCTTCGCTCGGGACGACGACGCCTTGAGCCGCCCAAAGTCGATACGCGCGCCTTTGCGCGTGTCGACCTTCAAGAAACGCTGCATGTGCCGGAGGGCCCAGCGATTGGCGGCGAGGCTCTCCGAAGCGATCCCGTCTTCCGGGACGAAGAGCCGGTATTCGCGCATGTAGGCGTCATGCGCCGTGAAGAGGACGCAGTTGTCGCCAGCCAGCCCCGCCATCACGAGGGTCCGCGTTCCGAGCGCGTGAAGCAATGCCTCGAGGGCGGTGAGGAAGAATGCGGAGTGCTTCGGCTTGAGCACGAAGTAGTCGGTCGGCCCGGGACGGAGTAACTGCGCAATGGCGCCGCCGCGCACCCCGTCACGGAGGCAATGGCGCACTTGAGCGCGAAAATCGGAGCGCCAGTGCCCAAAGTTGTCGTTGGCGTAAATCACGGGAACCGACGCGGCCCGGGCACGGGCGGTCAGGGCAGCGAGCTTCTTGGCTGTCGGCAGCGCGTGGCGCAGGAGCTTGTCGCCTCCGACGAACTCGAGGTCGTTGATCACGTCGATCAGCAAAAGCGCAACCGGGCCTTCGCGCGGCGGCTGCGGCGGCTCCGATGCGCGACGCGCGCTCATCGGATGCGAACGAGCGTCCCCGCGCCTCGCCACGGATCGGTGTCGCCGCGGAACGAGATTCGTTGATCATCGCCCGAGAGGGTGGCCTTCGTAGCAAAGACCGCGGTGCCCACGTCCGGAGACTGCACGGTGAAGTCAGAGCCGGCAGCGTCGACGATCTGATAGGGGCGAGTCACGTGGAACGCCGGCGAGTCGGCGTACAGGTGCCCCCGATCGAAACGCACGATCATGACCCCAAGCTGGGCCGTCAGCAGGGCGTTGAACATGGGATCGGGGACCTCGGGACGGAAGTCGACGAGTCGCCAGGTGCCCTGGAGCCGGTTGTCGACAGACAGGGCCTCACGCGCGTGGGCGGCCGCCACGTCCGCGGCCGAAGGCGGCGAGGTGGGCCCGCAACCTGCCACCAACGCGCCAAAGAGCGGAAGCCACGAGGCGCGCAAACCGAAAGGGCACGAAGGTTTCATGTTCCAAAATGCTAACCGCGTGTGCCGCAGCCGCGCGAGCGCAAATCTCTGACGCACCGGACAGCGCGTCATTGCAACGGGATGGGACCTGGTCGCCCGGGGTCGAGTCCGGTGTCTCCCACGTCCCGGTAGCGATCCTCGAGATAGGTCACGATCGCTCGCGACTCGAACATCGCCACGCCATGCACCTCGTCGACGAGATAGGGCACCTGCATCTTCCCCGCCCGTTCGATGAAGGCCGCGCGCTTCGGGCTCCCACGCGCGACGTTATGAAGGACATAGGGGAGCTCGAGTTGCGAGAGCATCTCGCGGACGATGCGGCAATACGGCGACGCCTCATAGCTGAAGAGCTCGAGCAGCTGGTCCGGCATCTTCGAGGCGAGGGCGTGCTGGCCCTTGGAGCGTCGCAGGAGCGACGCGACCTCCGAAGTCCGATCGGTGAGAGCGCCGGCGCGCAAGGCAAGCGGCACCTTGCCGTCGCCGTATCGTGAGAAGAGGTGCCGGACGATCGCGTCCGAATCGGTGAGCTGCACCTCGGCTTGGCCGTTGGGATCGACGAGAAGCGGAAGGATCATCTTGCCCGCTCGCTCGACGACGCGGCCGCTGAACCGCGTGCCGCCCGCGGGACAGGGGTGCACGATGGCGTTCAGATCCAGGATCGACAGGGCTTCGCGGACTTTCCTGCAGAGGGGACATCCCTCGCGATCATACAATTCGAACAGCTTTGCGGGCCTCTTCCCGATGTGCGCCACGAACGCCCCGCTCCCGAGTCGCGCCATAGTTGCCGCAGTGGAGCTGGCAAAATCGACCGCTTCGGCGATCGAATGATCCCTCTTCCAAAAAAGGAGCGGCTCGAGCGACGTGCCTGCCAAACGAAGCGGCGATCGTGTCATGGCACCCGCTCATGCAATCTTGCGGCCGATATGAGCTTACGAGGACGCAGGCCTCGCCGTTGGTCCCTGCGCTCTCCCGCAATGAGCCGGCCGTTCTCTCAGTAGCTCCCGCTGGATCCGCCGCCGCCCGACGACCCGCCGCCACCGCCAAATCCGCCCCCAGCACCGCGCCCACCGCCTCCACCTCCGAAGCCTCCACCTCCGAAGCCTCCACCTCCGAAGCCTCCGCCGCGCCATCCGGAACCACCGAAGCCGCGCCGTGCGAACAAGAACAGAGCCATGGCCATCACGATTCCGAAGCCTATCCAGCGCCCGGGCGGCCCGTTTGCGGCAGGTGGCGCCACCGGAGTGTCCGTCTCCCCATGCCCGAGCGCGGCAGCGATAGCGTCCACGCCTCCCGATAGGGCGCCCCGCACGTCGTTTGCCGCCAAGCGCGGCTCGACGATGCGCCGACGGATGTCGTCCGTCTGCAGATCAGTAAGGGCGCCCTCCACCCCCTTCCCGACCTCTATGCGGTCCTTGCGCTCGTTTGGCGCCACGACCAGGAGCACACCGTTGTCCTTGCTGCCTTGGCCCGGTTGCCAGGTGTTGAAAGTGCGGTACGCAACATCGTCTATCGAGTCGCCCTCGAGCGAGCCAGTAACGAGGACGTCAATCACATTTCCGGTCTGAAGCCGAATGCCCTCCATCTGGCGGTTCAGCGCGTCGATGCCATCGGCGCCGAGCTTGCCTGCGGTGTCGACCACGTGCCCGTCGGTGAGCGGCGGGACCACGAACGCCGCGGCGCACGGTCGCACGACGAGCACCGCGACGGCGAACGCGAGCCATCCGAGTAGCGCGCGTGCGCAGGGGCGACGCATCAGAACTGCACCTTGGGCGCCTCTTGCGATGCCGGCGAAGCATTGAAGTACGCGCGCGCCTGAAATGGCCGTCCAGTGACCTTGTTGACGACCTGGCCGCGAATTTTACCGAGCTCCGTGTTGAAATCCGAAACGGTGGCGTTGTACTCCTCGCGCGCGCGGAGAATGCGATTCTCCGTTCCTTCCAGCTGAATCTGAAGATCGTGATAAGCCTGATTGGCCTTCAGGTCGGGGTACTGCTCGTTGACCACGAGCAAGCGCGACAGCGCGCCCGAGAATTTGTTCTGAGCGTCCTCGAACGCCTTCATCTTTTGCGTATCGTCCAAATCTCCCGGATTGATCTGAATGCCGCTAGCCTCGGCGCGCGCGTGGGTCACGGCGCTCAGCGTGTCTTCCTCGTGCTTCGCTGAGCCCTTTACCGTCGCGACCAGGTTGGGCACGAGGTCCGCGCGCCGCTCCAATTGCGCCTGCAGATCCGCGAACTTTTGCTGGCTTATCTGGTTCTTTTGTACCAGGACATCGTAACTCTGGCAGGCCGGAAAGAGGGCAAGCGCGCACACCGCAAGCATCGCGAGAAATTCGACCGGAGCTCGACTCATCGGCATGAGTGGTAGGCACCGCTACGCCTGCGCGCAATGCCTTGTGCCGTTCTTTCCGCAGCCATCCAGGAGATGTGCCCAATTGCCCCACGATGCCAGTTCGCCACAGTCGCAGCGGCCGATTCGAGCGCGCGTCGGGTTATGAGCTCTCGCGCCAGGGCGAGCGCTGCGTCATGGCGGCACTGCGCCCGAGCTCACATCGAACCCCGCACGATTCATGAAAGGCGATAGATCGACCGCCTCGAATTGGCTGCTGCTGACCGACTGCACTTGCGCGATTGTCGCATCGGCCCATGCGGCGTTGGGCTCGCCGGAGAGGTACATGTCGGAGCCCCCATCCGCCAGGTACATCCCATACGTCTTCAGCGCTTGCAGAATGGCCTGCGCTTGCACGCCGAAGGTCGCCGGAATGGCGAAGCTTGCCTTCAGTCGAAAGAGCTGTCCCATCGGTGGCAGGAGGGTCGAAGCCGTCCCGTTGGAGGTCAGGTGCCGCGCCGGCCACGTGTACGCGACGCGAATCTTGTTCGACTGGATCGTGAATCGCAGCGCGTGTCGAATGGCGCCCGCGCTCGCCTCGTCCGCACGCAAAAGCAAAGGCAAAATGGGAAAGCCGGCCGCATCCGCTGAGGTCCACCCGTCGGGGCGCAGCTTGCTGGAGCGAAGATCGAAGGATGCCGATCCGTAGATGTCCCAACCGCCGCGCGCATCGGGATACGCGTGATACAGCTCCCAGAGGCGACAGGCGTCCGCGTCGAGGAGGAGCATGTGGTGATCGCCGTAGGGCTGCGCGGGATCCGTAACAATCCCGCCCTCGACGTGCGGCGACGCGGGGATTGGAAAGAGGGGCTGCGGCGCGCTTGCGGCGAGACACGGACTGACGAACGCATGCGCGTTCCCGGCGGCGCAGTCCGACTCGAGGGTCGGATCCCACGAGAGGCTCTTGTCGGCAGTGAAGTAGCGAGCTGCCACCCACGAGGCCGAGGAGCCATGAACGACATCGTAGGGAATGCCGTAATAGCTCGAGCTGCTGACATCCACGGTCGCGCCAAGATCCAGATGAATGTTGCGGGCTCCGATGGTGCTCGAGAACGCCGCCGAGCTCGGATGCACCGGGAGATTGTCGATAGGCGTGTTGAAGACGTGATTGCGGGGCAACACCGGACACCCCGCAATCGTCGGGCCGTTCCCGGCCTGCGCCATCGCGTCATTCCCGCTCGCCGCGTCAGGCGTGCCGGCAGTCGCACCGTCCTGCCCACCCGAGGTCGCACCGGAGGCTGCGTCACTGGCGCCGGGGGTGATCACGATCGCACCACCTGCGTCGAGGGACGAGGGCCGGGTGCCATCCGCGGGTGACCCACATGCCCAACAGGCTGAGATCACCAGAATGCGGAGAATTGACCCGTTTGCCATCGATCGGCTTGTGGCGGCGTCGCGCGGGACGTCCATCATCGCGTCACTCCGATCGACCCGCGAGCTTTCGTTCGCGGGCCACCTGCTTTGCCGCTTTGTGCTTCTCGAAGCAATCCCCGCAGCGCCACGCTGCGCGGAAGCTTCCGTCCGGAAGGCGCTCCCGTGTGAGGCGCCACCCCATGGAGCTCGTCAACGTGTGATCCTCGCTCTTTTCCGGGGAACGCGCTCCGCACTCGACGCAGGTTTCTCGTTCTTGCATGGCTGGCGGCGGGCGCTTCGGGTCAGGCCGACTTCAACTTCACCTTCGACAATAGGGAAGCGCAGAATTCTCTTTGAGCAAAGCAGCGCAGCAGTCGTCCGTCCACTCCCACGCCGTGCGCAGCGCAGTGGTCACGCAAACGAACCGCTGCGTCGGCGCACACGCTCACGCCCACACCCCTCGCGCGCACATCGCTCCACAACACACCTCGCAAAACGCCGCACTGCGCGGTCTGGTCAGTTTCTTCGTTTGGCGGTGAGCGCGATTCGCCGCCGAACGGGGTCCACATCGAGGACCCGGACCTTAATCATCTGCCCCACCCGCGTCACTTCGTGGGGATCACGCACGAAGCGATCCGCGAGCTGCGATATGTGCACGAGCCCATCCTGGTGCACGCCGACGTCCACGAAGGCGCCGAACGCAGTCACATTCGTGACGATGCCCTCCAGATCCATTCCCGGCGTGAGATCCTCCAGCTTGCGCACGTCGCTCCGGAACGCGGCGGCGACGAATTGCTCGCGCGGGTCTCGACCGGGCTTGACCAGCTCCGCCGCAATGTCTTCGAGCGTCAGCGCGCCCACTTCGTCGGAGGCGTATCGCGACCAATCAATCGACGCCACGGCATCGGCTCGGCCAACGAGCTGCTCGGGTTTCATGCCGCGGTCGGCGGCGATCAGCGCGACGAGGGCATAGCGCTCGGGGTGCACGGCGCTCGCGTCGAGCGGATTCGATGCGCCGCGAATGCGAATGAAACCCGCGCACTGCTCGAACGCCTTTGGCCCCAATCCGGCGACGTCGAGCAGTTGCGTTCGCGAACGAAACGCACCGTGGCGGTCCCGATGCTCGACGATCCGCGTGGCGAGCGACGCGCCCACGCCGGCCACATGGGAAAGGAGGGGCGCGCTGGCGGTGTTGAGCTCCACGCCGACCGCGCTGACGCAGCTCTCGACGACCTCGTCGAGTTTTCGCTCGAGCAGCCCCTGGTGAACGTCATGCTGGTACTGACCGACGCCGATGGCCTTGGCATCGAGCTTCACGAGCTCCGCCAGGGGGTCCTGCAAGCGCCTGGCGATCGAGACCGCCCCGCGCACGGTCAGGTCGAGGTCGGGAAATTCTTGTCGGGCGAGGTCGCTCGCCGAATAGACGCTCGCACCGGACTCGCTCACGCTCACGACGAGAGGTTCCGCCTTTCCGCCGAAGCGCGCCACCTCTCGGCAGAAATCGACAGTCTCCCGGCCATGAGTCCCGTTGCCAACGGCTATCGCGAACGGCGCGAACCTCTCGAGAAGGTCACCCAACGTCTGCCTCGCGCGGACGAGCGCCTCCTCGCCCGAGACCAGATACACGACCGTGTGGTGCAGCAGCTTGCCCGTGTCATCCACGACGACGCATTTGCACCCGGTGCGTTGCCCGGGGTCGATGCCCAACACCACCTTGCGGCCGAGCGCCGGCTGGAGGAGGAGCCCACGCAGATTCTCCGCGAAGATTGCGATCGCCTCGCGATCAGCGGCCTGCTTCATTGCTGCGCGCACCTCGGCTTCGAGGCTCGGGCAAATCAGCCGTTTGACGGCGTCCGCGACAGCCTCGGTGAGCTGGCCCGCGAACGGTGACGCTGGCCTCAGCTTTGCGACGGCGGCCACGCGGCTGGCGACTGCGGCTTTGTCGACTTCGATGCTCGCGCGGAGGACGCCTTCGTGCTCGCCGCGGCAAATGGCAAGAAAGCGATGGGAAGGGATGACCCGTACCTTTTCGCGAAAACCGTAATACATTTCGAACCTGGTCGGCTCGTTGGCTTTGCCCTTAACGGGCTCCGACGCCACGACGCCCTCGTGCTCGAACACCTGGCGAACGGCTGCGCGGACGTCGGCACGGTCTCCGAGGAGCTCGGCGATGATATCGCGCGCGCCTGCCAGCGCCGCGTTCGCGTCGGGGATCTGCTTGGTGTGGTCGACGAAGCGGAGGGCCTCACGCTCGGGCACGCGGGCATGCACGTCCGGTGGGGGCTGGGCCAGTATGAGCTTCGCCAGGGGCTCGAGGCCCCGCTCGCGAGCCATCATCGCGCGTGTTCGACGCTTGGGCTTGAACGGCAGGTAGATGTCCTCCAGCGCCGACTTCACCCAGCACGACTCGATCTGCGCCCGCAGGGCCGGCGTAAGCTTGCCATGCGATTCGATCGCGGAGAGAACGATGGACCGCCGAGCCTCGAGCTCCACCGTGTAGGCATGCTTTTCTTCGATGGCGCGGATCTGGACCTCGTCGAGGCCCCCGGTGCGCTCCTTCCGGTAGCGGCTGATAAAAGGCACCGTCCCGCCTTCGGCGAGCATCCGGACGACCGCCCGCACGGCGTTTGGCGGCAGGCCGGTCTCCGCCGCGACGCGCGCCGCGGCATCGATTGGGCGGTCGGCCATACGCGGATTGCCTAGCATGGATGCGGCATGCCCCCGCAGCGCCTCCACGTGGTCGATGGCACCTACGAGCTTTTCCGTGCCCACTTCTCGAAACGCCCGGCGCACGACGACCCGCAGGGCCGCGACGTCAAGGCTACGCTCGGCGTCGTGTGGTCCATGCTGGGGCTACTGCGCGATCCCGAGGAGCGCGTGACGCACGTCGCGATCGCCTTCGACAACCCAATCCGCTCCTTCCGCAACGACCTCTTCGCGAGTTACAAGAGCGACGAGGGGGTTCCGCCCGAGCTACGCGCGCTGTTCGACGGCGTGGAGCAGGCCATGCGCGCCATCGGCGTCGTGGTCTGGTCGATGAACGTGTGGGAGGCGGACGACGCCCTCGCAACCGCGGCGGC
>JALYHV010000208.1 GCA_030776205.1 Myxococcota bacterium
TTCAAGGCCCGAGCGGCGGCGCTAAGTTCCCGGCGCTCCGCGGAGACCGCCCATGATAAACGACGTACAAAAAGAGCTCGTCAGCGCAATCGGCAAGTCACACGAAATGCTCAAGCGTGAGCTGACCAAGCTCCGGGCGGGCCGAGCGAACGCGAGCCTGCTGGAAGGCCTCAGGGCCGATTACTACGGAACGCCGACTCCGCTCGTGCAAATGGCTCACATCAACATACCGGAGCCCCGCCTCATTACGGTGAAGCCCTGGGACAAGACCCAGATGAAGTCCGTCGAAAAGGCGTTGCGCGAGAGCGACCTCGGCCTGAACCCACAGGTGGACGGTGACCTGGTGCGCATTCCGCTCCCCCCACTTACGGAAGAGCGCCGGCGCGATTTCGTGAAGATCGCCCGCAAGTATGGTGAAGACTGCAAGGTGTCGGTGCGCAAGGCTCGCCACGATGCGCTCGACATGCTCGCTCAACTCGAGACCGAAGGCGCAGCGAGCGCGGACGACGTCGATCGCGCCAAGAAAAAAGTCGAGGAGACGGTTCAGGAGGCGGTCAAATCGGTGGACGCGACGATCGCCAACAAGGAAAAGGACATTCTGGAGGTCTGACGGCCCCATCCTCACGCAGGCGTCGGCGAGCGGGCGGGCCGCGCTGCTCGCCGGCCGAGTGCTTCCTTGGAGCTCGTTCGCGCGTATCCGAATTTGTGGATCGCTTGACACTCTGGAAGGCGGGTGAAAGGCTCTCCCGGTTGGAGGAATCGTCGGCTTGATGCGGGCAGTCGCGGCCGGGCTGAGCGATGTAGGGCTCCAGCGCGAGCACAACGAAGATTCGTTTGTCGTTCTGAACGAGCACGACCTCTTCGTCGTTGCCGACGGAATGGGCGGGCATCGCGCCGGCGACGTGGCTTCCCGTCTCGCAACCGAGACGATCTCCGAATTCTTCCGGACGACGGCGAACGAAGACGTCACCTGGCCGTTCCACTTCGATACGAACCTGAGCGAAGAGGAGAATCGGCTGCTCACCGGCATTCGAGTGGCCAATCGCCACATCTTCGAGCGTTCGACCAGGTCGCGCGAGTTCCACGGCATGGGCACGACGGTCGTCGGCGCGATGTTCAGCCCCAAAAAAGGGCGGATTTACATCGGTCACGTCGGCGACTCTCGGTGCTATCGCGTGCGCGACGGGCAGATTCGCTTGATGACGCGCGATCACTCGCTCATCAACGATTACCTGCTGGCGATGCCCGATCTGACGGACGAACAGAAGAGCGAGCTTCCGAAAAATGTCATTACCAGGGCGCTCGGAATGCAGGACCACGTGGTGGTCGACCTCCAGCACGACGATCCCCGCGACGGGGACACGTACGTCCTTTGTTCGGACGGGCTCAGCGGCATGGTGATGGACGAGGAGATCCGGCAGATCGTCGCCAGCACCTCCGACGTGCGCGAGGCGTGCGGGCGTCTCATTCAGCGCGCCAACGAGCAAGGGGGCGAAGACAACATCACGGCAGTCCTCGTGCGAATCGAGGAGGCGGGCGAGGAGCACGGCGCGACAGACGTGAGCAGCGGCGCCGGCTCCACCACCCTCCGCGTGAGGTCCCGCTAGAAGACCGCAGACAAGGTCGAGACCTGCCGCTCGCCAGCTTGACCCTGCGCGCGCCACCGGCTAAGCCGCGCGCGGCATGGTCAAAGCCATATTCGTGGTGCTGGGCGGCTTCTGCGTCTACGTGATGGCGACGTTGTCCTACGCGGGCATTGCGCTCTTGATGGGCATCGAGAGCGCCTGCATCCCCTTGCCGAGTGAGCTCATCATGCCCTACGCCGGCGCGCTGAGCGACCCGCGCGTGGCCGACGCGTTGAGCGCACAATACGGGGTAAGCGATCTTCACCCGTTCAACCTTATCCTCGCCGCCATCGCCGGCGCGCTGGGGTGCAACCTCGGCTCGGAGCTCGCCTACTGGGTGGGAGCAAAGGGGGGCCGTCTGGCCATCGAAAAATACGGCCGCTTGCTCCTCGTCTCGAAGCATGAAATTGCTCTCGCTGACCGCCTGTTCGAGGAGCGCGGCCAGTGGATCATTTTCGTCGCTCGTCTCCTGCCGGTCATCCGGACGTTCATCGCCTTTCCTGCGGGTGTCGCGAGGATGAACCGCACGAAGTTCCACGTCTACACGTTCGCCGGCTCGCTCCCGTGGTGCCTGGGTCTCGCGTACGTCGGGCAAGTGCTCGGCGTGAGGTTGCTCGACGAGCACTCGCCGCTGAAGCACTTCATGCATCGCTTCGACGCCGTCATCGGCGCGGTCGTCATCGTCGCCGGGGCCTATTTCGCCTGGTCGCGCATCAAGGTCTACAAGCAGTATCGGGCGGAGGCTGGGCGCCCGAGCTGACGACCGAGCGGCAGCGGAGCGCCCGGCCCGCCGCCGCCTGCACGACGCGCCAAAGAGAGTACATTCGTCGGATGGCGCACCAGGTGCCCTACGCGCGCGGGGCGGCTGAGGACTACACGGCGGAGGGGGAGCGACCGGACCGCGTGGACGCAATCCGCAAGGCCGTTCTCGATTGGCGCGCGCGAACGGCGGCGAACGCGCAAGCGGAGCTGCCCGCGCGAAAGGCGCGATTTTCGACGTGGAGCGGCGCGGAGGTGCCGGACCTTCTGACCCCGGCCGATGTACCCATCGACTACCTGCGCGACCTGGGCTTGCCGGGCGAGCCACCGTTCACGCGGGGCGTCCAAGCCACGATGTACCGCGGCAAGCTCTGGACGATGCGAATGTTCGCGGGGTTCGGCTCGCCGGAGCAAACGAACGAGCGCTTCAAGTACCTGCTCTCTCAGGGGCAGACCGGCCTCTCGACCGCCTTCGATTTTCCGACCCTGATGGGATACGACTCCGACAGCGCGCTCGCCCGCGGCGAGGTCGGTGTTTGCGGAGTCGCCGTCGACACGCTGCGCGACATGGACGCCCTCTTCGCCGGCATCCCGCTCGATCAGGTCACGACGTCGATGACCATCAACGGCCCGGCCATCGTGCTACTCGCGTTCTACGTGGCCCTCGCCGATCAGCGCGGCGTGCCGCGCGCACAGATCCGCGGCACGATCCAGAACGACTGCCTGAAGGAGTTCGTCGCGCAGCACGCCTGGCTCGTACCGCCTCGTCCGGCCATGCGGATCGTCACCGACATGATCGAGTTCTGTAGCCGAGAGCTGCCGCGCTGGAACAGCGTCAGCATCAGCGGCTATCACATTCGCGAGGCGGGCGCGACCGCGGCTCAGGAGCTCGCCTTCACCCTGGCCGACGGCATCGGATACGTCCAAGCGGGGGTCGATCGGGGCATGCAGGTGGACGAGTTCGCGCCGCGCCTGTCCTTCTTCTTCGACGTGCACAACGACTTCTTCGAAGAGATCGCCAAGCTGCGCGCCGCGCGCCGCATGTGGGCGCGGATCATGGGAGAGCGCTTCGGGGCCAAGAAGGCGGAGAGCATGAAGCTGCGCACGCACGCGCAGACCGCGGGGGTCACGCTCACCGCACAGCAGCCGTACAACAACGTCGTCCGGGTGACGCTGCAAGCGCTGGCGGCGGTGCTCGGGGGCGCGCAGTCGCTGCATACGAACTCGCTCGACGAGACCTACGCGCTGCCGACGGAAGACGCGGTGACCATCGCGCTCCGGACGCAGCAGATCATCGCGGAGGAGAGCGGAGTGGCGAGCACGATAGACCCCCTCGGGGGCTCGTACTTCGTGGAGGACCTGACACGTCGGCTCGAGAACGAGGCGTGGACCCTCATCCAGCGCATCGACGAGATGGGCGGCATCGTGAGCGCGATCGAGAACGGCTACCCGCAGCGCGAAATCGCGGCGAGCAGCTATCGCTTCCAACGCGAGCTCGAGAGCGGCGAGCGCGTAATGGTGGGCGTGAACAAATACGGCGACGCAAAAACGAGCCATGTACGCGTCCTGCGCGCCGACCCCGCGGTCGAACGCCATCAGGTAGAGCGTCTGAAGCGCTTCCGAGACGAACGCGACGCGTCAGCGGTCCACGCAGCGCTCGCGGCCGTCCGCGCCGCCGCCGCAGCCCCCGAAGGCAAGCCGGGCTCGCCCGGCATGAATTTGATGCCGCCCATCGTCGCCGCCGCAAAGGCTTGCTGCACGAAGCAGGAAATCTGCGACGTTCTTCGAAGCGTCTTCGGCACGTACACCGATCCCGCGCAATTTTGAGCGTTGTCGCTTGCGTCCTCTTTTGCGACGTTTTGCGTCATCGCGCGTCGCTCGGCCCCGCGCGCGTGCACTCGACCGCCGCTCGAGGGACGGCTCGACCGTTGTCGACCACGACTGACACGCCTAAGGCGCGCGAAGTCCTCGTCTCCGCTTGAGGTCGCGCGTATTCTAAGCGAGGCGCACGTGAAGCATCTTCGGATCGCGATAGCCTCTCTCCTCGTGCTGAACGCCATCGTGCTCATGAGCCCGGCGGCGCATGCGCGAGCCCCAGGCGCGCCCGCCCCCGGCACGAAGGAAGCCTGCCTGACCGCGGCCGACGAAGGGCAGTCCTTGCGTGACGACGGCAAGCACATGCTCGCCCGGGAGCAGTTCCTCGGATGTGCGCGCGAGGTCTGTCCCAGGATCGTGCGCGATCAGTGCACGGAATGGCTACGCCAGCTGGACGAATCCACGCCCACCGTCGTCTTCGGCGCCAAGGACGATCACGGCAACGACGTAACCTCCGCGCGCGTAACCGCCGACGGAAAGCTCATCACCGATCACCTCGACGGCAAACCGTTCGCGATGGACCCAGGACCGCACGACATCGTTTTCGAACGCCCGGGCAGCCAGCCGGTCACGGTGCACGTGGTGCTTCGAACAGGGGAAAAGAACCGCGACGTGAGCCCCACGAATGCATACCTGCTATTGCTCAATGGGATGGGGGGCGATCGCGGATCGGGGGACGGCCGCAGGAGCTCCCCCCTAGGGAGCGCGCGCAACGTGACCTCGGCGGCGCTCCTAGTCGCCGGAGTGGCTGCTGCCGGGACGGCGCTCGCGTTTGGCATCCAATCGCGGAACGAAGCAGAACAGGCCGCTGGCCTGCGAGGGTCGCTGGGGCGCAGCTACGCGTGCACCCTCGCCAGCACGCCTGCTTGCCACGCCCTTGGTGACGCCGTGGATCGACAGAACAGCGACGCCGCGCTCAGCACGGGCTTCTTCGTCGCCGGCGGGATCCTCGCCGGGGCCGCGGCAGCGACCTGGCTCCTCTGGCCGCGATCGCATGAGGGTGGCGCGCGCCAGGAGGCCGGGGCGTGGATCGCTCCGGCGGTGGCAGCGGGACAAGCCGGGTTACGCGTCGGCGGCGTTTTTTGATGGTCGCGCGCTGGGGAGCGGTATGGCTGGTCGGCGGAGCGACGGCCGCGGCGCTCGCTGTAGCGCTTGCGCTGCCGAGCTGCGGCGTCACTTCGCAGGGCGACTGCGTGGACAAAGCGACATGCGCGGCCCCCGACGGCATTGCGGGGGGTGACGACGATGCTGCCGTCATCGGGAGCGACGACGCGAGCGACGCGAGCGCAGACGCGGGCGGACAGGAGGCCGAGGCGGGAGACGACGACCGAGCGCTCGACGAGTGCGTTGCCGTCGGCCCCGAAGACTGTACGAACGGGATAGATGACGATTGCAACGGGCTGACCGACTGCGCCGATCCGGCATGCAACAGCAAGTTTCGGTGTGCGCTCTCGCCGGGAGGAGGATGGCTCGGCCCCGTTGCGCTCTGGGAAGGCAGCCCTGACGCGGGCGCGCCTCCCTGCCCGCCCGGCTACGACACGCCGCTCGATTGGACGGGAAACCTCGATGCGCCGCCGCTGACCTGTAGCTGCAGCTGCGCTGCATCCGGAGAGCAGTGCGTGAGCACCATCGGGAAAGTCGGGGGGGACACGACGTGCGGCCGTAACTGTGCGGTCCAGAGCGTCACGACGGCCTGCGCGCCGTTGGTCGATGCCGGTGGCTGCGGAAACAGCTTTTCCTTCAACGCAGACGTCCCCGCGCTGACGCGAGGGACGTGCACGCCCACCGTTCGCAAATCCATTCCGAGCACACCGGCGTGGACCACGGCGGCACGCCTCTGCGCCGTGGTCGGTGCCGACACGCCCGGTGGTTGCGCCGGAGCGAACCCGCAATGTTTGCTCACGCCCGCTCCACCCTACGGGTCCGCCACGTGCGTCTATCAAATCGTGGCAAACGGGGGGCCGGTGCCGCCGGCGTGCCCGGATGGGTTCGCGCCCAAGCCCAAGCTCTTTTATTCGGCCTCACCCGCGATCGCCGACTCGAGGGACTGCTTGCCGTGCACGTGCAAGGGCCCCGACGGGGGAAGCTGCGCGGGCACTATCTCGATTTATGGCGGGACGACGTGCGCCGGCGCGATGGCTACCTACACACTGGGAATCGGTTGCAGCCCCGAATCCATTCCCAGCACTCCGGCGCCCACGCACATCATCGGAAACTATACGCTGAAGGCGGGCACTTGCGGCGTGGCCACGGACACCGCGCCGAAAGGCGCAGCGGTCTCGACCGGTGGCACGACCGTCGTTTGTTGCATGTGATCCTTCGCGCTCGCTCGCGCTTCGTGCACGGTGATGCCGTGCGCTCTGCATCGATCAGACGCTCTTCGTGGACGAACCTGCCGTCGCTCTCGCATCAATGAGCCGTGAGTCCTCGTATACATCGATGCTCTGTTCGTGAGCGTGCGCGATGGCGGCACGGTCATCAAGAAGGTCCTGTTACAAACAGCCCTGCTGAGTGATCGAACATGGCGCGATTCCCACAGAAGCTAGCAGTGCTTGGTGATCGAGCTTGGCGTCATTCCCAGGTCTATCAGCCGTACTCCTACACGGACGTGCGGTGATTCCCGCACGAACGAACCAGGATCTCTGCACGAATAGGCAATGATGCCTACACGCCGCAACAGCAATGCCTTCACGAACATGGCGCGATTCTCACGTCAATCAGCAGTGACGCGCGCACGGACACGTCCTGATTCTCACGTCGATCAGCCGCAATGCCTGCACGAGCATCGCATGATTCCCACATCAATCAGCAGCAATGCGTGCACGAGCATCGTGTGATTCCCACAGCCCGTCCTATTGACCCCTTGGCGTTTCATGCCAGGAAGGTGCACTCGTCTCGCCTGGTTGCCCATCCATCACGCGTCATTCTCTCGGGACCACCGCGCGTATCGTGCACCGTTCCCACGTGAATCGGGCGCGAGCGTGCGTCGCTCGCGTACCCATCCCATGGGATCCTGCACGTGTCTCGCGACAGAGAGGCAGCGGTCTTCCGAGCACGCGCGAGGATATCGTCTCGTTCCACCAGGACACAGCGAGACTCGCTCGCCAATGCCGCGTGAAGGATAGGCCGCTCCCACGAGAGCGTGCACGCGTCGTTCGCGATCGTGCGCGGATCACGACAGCTGGTCGTCCGATCATGCCGAGCTCCTGCGCGGATGACGGGAGAAGGCGTGGCGAGCGCACGTGACACGTTCAGCAACACGCGAAGAATGCCTCCTCAAACGCGCGTGAGGCACACACGCGATGCGGCCGACGCGGGTGCCCCAGTCCGCAAAGGTCGTGGCAGGTGTGCCCTTGGGTGATGTCGAAGCCTGCGCAACGATTCGCCTTATCGCCGCCCATGAAAAATCGACATCGTGTTTTCCGAAAAGCGGGTCCCTCAGGCCTATTCGCTTAAGAAGGACAACCGATGCGAGCGCCATCCACGCACCGAGGCGTGGGCGTCCGCGGCGGCGTGCCTTCGGAACCGAGAGACCGTGTCCCATGTCCAGCCAGAGAACCAAGGGTTCTACCGTCGCCATCGCGGAGCAGTTGATCGCCGGGGCGAACAAGCACCTGCCAAACGCGACACAAGTCCTGCTCGCCGGGGGAACGTTCACGCCCGCTCAGATCACGGCGCGGCTTCAAGCGATCGTGAATCTGCGGCGCGACGTCGACGCGGCCAAGGCCGTCACCAAAGCGAAGCTTGCCGTCGAGAAGACCGACATGCCGGCGCTGCGCACGTTTTTGCGTTCGTTCGTGACGTTCGTGAAGGTCGCCTACGGCACGGCCGATACGCTCGCGGACTTCGGATTGCATCCGCCGAAGCCGCGGACGCCGCCGACGGTCCTTGCGAAAGCCGCCGCCGCCGCCAAGCGCAAGGCCACCCGCGCTGCGCGGCACACGATGGGAATCGTGCAGAAGAAGACGGTGAAGGGCGATGTGACGGGGGTCGTCATGACGCCCATCACGGCGCTGCAAGGGGGGCCGCAGCAAGCGCCCGCAACGCCGACCCTGACGACGACGGCGATCGCGGGTACGCCGACGCCGGCAGCGCCCGGACCGGCACGGGCACCCGCTCCGGAACCTGTGGCGGGCTCACCGCAGGCGCTCGCAGCGAGCGCGGGTCACTGAGCGGCGCTCCTGAGCGAGGCTGCGTGAGCACGCGATAACGAGGAACGCACATCCAGAACGGGAGGCGCCTCCGGCCAGGAGCTGGAGCTCGCCTCCCGTTCGACACTCGCCGTTCGCGTGCCGAGCGTCTTCCACGAACGCGGTGAGGAGCGGCCCCCGGTTTTACCATGTCAGATCGCAGCGACGCTCCGTCGTCGCTTCGGCGCGTAGGACCTTCCACGCCGAGGTGACGCGAAGTGATCTCTGGCCGTCCGCCACACGCGAGCGCCGCAAAAAAATACCGCTCCGTGTCACGACGATGGCTTGCCTCCGCCGGGGCCCGCGGGGGTGCTGGTTTGGCCGAGGGAAGGGCCGGTTGGAGGTGGCGAGGCC
>JALYHV010000209.1 GCA_030776205.1 Myxococcota bacterium
CGCCTGTCGAGCACGCCGTAGAGACGCTTCGCCTCGTTCGTGTAGCGCTCGATGGCATACGGAATCCTTTCCGGCGCATAGGATCGAAAGTGATTTGCCTGCCCCAGCATCGGGCCCGTACCGCCAACCTGAAAGAAGAGCCACTCCAGCGCCGCGTAGCGTGCCGGGCCCGAAGCCGCCAACAGACGGCCGGTTTTCTCCGCGAGATACACGAGAATGGCGCCGGACTCGAAGACGGCGAGATCCTGATGCCCCGGGCCTTCGTGATCGACGATGGCGGGGATCTTGTTGTTCGGGCTGATGCGCAAGAACTCAGGCTTCAGCTGATCGCCGGCGCGGAGGTCGACGAAGTGGACGGCATAGGGCAGCGCGAGCTCCTCCAGAGCGATCGAGGCTTTGAATCCGTTCGGGGTAGCGGCCGTGTGAAGGTCGATCATCACCGCTTCGGATGAAGAGACGAGCCCCTACGTAGCGGGTTCAGTCTTCTTCGGGCTCGGGCCCGCGAAGCCCGTGTTTTTTTGCCATGTCGTGCAGGTGCTTGCGGTCCATCTTCGCTTCTCTTGCCGCGGCGCTGACGTTGCCAGTGTGCCTCGCCAGCAACCACTTGACGTACTTCCTCTCGAGCTCGGCATCGTATTTCGCGCGTGTCTCGCGGTAGCTCTTGGCGGGGTCGAACAGGAACACGTCGTTGCCGGTGCTGCCGGACATGGGCAGCGAGATCAGGTTGAGCTCCGTTTGACCCGTGGCCCTCGTCATGTACACCGCGCGCTCGAGGACATTTCGCAGCTCACGCACGTTGCCCGGCCAATCATGGGCGACGAGGCCCTGCATCATTTCTTCGCTTACAGTGACATCGGCGCCGGAGGCCTTGAGAATGTGCAGCGCCAGCATGGAGATGTCTTCGCGCCGGGCGCGCAGGGGCGGGACCGTGATGGGTACGACCGCGAGGCGAAAGTAGAGATCCTCGCGAAACTTGCCGGCTTGCACTTCACGCAAGAGGTTCCGCTTCGTGGCAGCCACGACGCGCACGTTGGTCTTGAGAGTCTTGTTGCTGCCAACGCGCCTGAACTCTTTCGCCTCGAGCACCCGCAGCAGCTTGGGCTGCACATCGAGCGGCAACTCGCCGATCTCGTCGAGAAAGACGGTACCGCCGTCGGCGAGCTCGAACGCTCCCTGTCGTCCCGTCACGGCCCCGGTAAATGCGCCGCGTTCGTGGCCGAAGAGCTCGGATTCGAGCAGCGAGTAGCTGACCGCGCCGCAATCGACGACCACGAAGGGGCCGTGGGCCCGCGCGCTCTCCGTCCAAATTGCGCGCGCCAGCACATCCTTGCCAGTGCCTGTTTCGCCATCGAGCAGAACGGTCGCGTCCGTTGCGGCAATTCGCTCCAGCATGCCGAAGATTGTCCGCATCGCGAGGCTTCGGCCGATCGCGGCGCCGAACCATGTCCTGTCGCTGGGCATCACCTCGACGTTGCGAACGGTCGCGCGGAGGGCGAGCTCGACCTCGCCGACCTTGAGGACCGTGCCCGGCTGCAGGATCGCTTCCGAAATCTTGGCTCCGTGCACCTTCGTGCCGTTGGTCGATCCCAGGTCGCGCACGTGCACTCCGTCTTGAGAGCGCGTCAGCTCACAATGATGCCGCGACACAGTGTCGTCCGGCAGCACCAGGTCGTTCTCGAGTGCCTTCCCGACACGCAATTTGTCGACGATCGGCTTCGTCGTGCCCTTTGTCGCCCCCGAGAGGACGATGACATGCATCCCCGCCTTCGTCACGGTTCGCTCGGCGATCTCCGTCGGCTCGTCCTCACTCGGCGACGCGACCTGCTTGCGTTCGCGCGAGCCGTCCTCGTCGGTAGGCCTCATCAGCGTCCCCTCGCAGCGCGAATGCGAGCGACGAGCCCCTGAATGACCGAGTCGGGAAGGCCGAATTTCGGCATCTTCCCTTTGCCGTTCTTGATGGTTGCCGCGATGTCTCCATCCGCGGTCTTGGCCTGCCACTCCTCGCGCGTGAGGTCGGGCGCCCGGACCATCGGCCCCATCTGCCCATCGCCCTTGCCGAGAGGGCCATGGCAAGACGCGCATTGCTGACGCCACGCGAGATCGACGAGCTGCGCGGTCTCGCCTGTCGCCGGCCGGCTTCCGGCCGCTGCCGGCCTCGCCTGAGCGCCCGTCGCGAGCTTGCCGTCGTCAGTCGAATGATGGTCCGTTGGTGTCCACGAGGTTAGCTCGTCCGCCGCCGGCGGCCGGTCGCAGCCAAGGACCGAGGCGCAAAAGACGCCGGCGCACATGCCGAGCCGGGCAATGAGGGGCTTTCTGGCCACGGCGGCCAACCGTAGTGCGCTACGGCAAGCGGGCCAAGCCGTCTTGCCGGGAAAATCGCGCAGCGTTACCCTCGAGCGAGGCGTGGACCGTAGTTTTCCGGCTGCGACCCGAGGTCCTAATGGCTCTCTATGGCAATGGCAATGGCTCCGGTGCGTTCGCGCCGACCAGGAAGGTTACTGCACTTGAGGTGCGCTCTCGAAAGGAGGGCGGCCCCGCGCTGGCAATGGTCACGGCGTACGACTTCGTCATGGCGCGACTCCTCGACGAGGCGGGGGTCGATCTCCTCCTGGTCGGGGACTCGCTCGGCATGGTCGTTCAGGGCTTGGCCAATACCCTGACCGTGACGTTGGACGAGGTCTGTTATCACGGTCGCGCCGTCGCTCGCGGCGCGGCGCGGGCCCATCTCGTCGGCGACCTGCCCTTCATGAGCTACCAGGTCTCGGGTGCGCAGGCGGTCGAAAGCGCCGGCAGACTCATAAAGGAGGGCGGCTTCGAGAGCGTGAAGCTCGAGGGTGGGCTCGATTTCGCCGAGCATGTGCGGTGTATCGTGCGCGCCGGTATTCCGGTCATGGGTCATGTTGGTCTCATGCCCCAGAGCGTGCATGCGGTCGGCGGCTTCACGGTGCAGGGCAGGGGCGATGCCGCTGCGGCCCGGGTTCTCGCGGACGCGCAGGCCATCGAGCAGGCCGGCGCATACGCGATCGTGCTCGAAGCGATTCCTCCCGACGTGGCCGAGCGTGTCACGGCTGCAGCCTCCATTCCGACCATCGGCATCGGCGCCGGGCCTTCGTGCGACGGCCAAGTGCTCGTCTGCACCGATTTGCTGGGAATGACACGAGGCCATGTGCCGAAATTCGTCAAACGGTATGCGCCCCTTGGCGACGCGGTCGTGGACGCCGTCAGGAGGTACGTCGCCGACGTGCGAAATGGCGCGTTCCCCGCTGCCGAGCACACCTTCAAGCCGAATCGTGCCGAGCCTGACGACGGCGTGGCCTCGGATGCCGGACCGGAAAGCGCGCAGACAACCCATTGATCAGCGCTCGTGCTAGACCGCGGTCCCTCTTTCCATGAGCGACGAATCCCGCCCGCGTTATGAGCCGTCTGCGATCGAGCCCAAATGGCAGCGGTACTGGGATGAGCATGGGACGTTTCGATCCGAACGCCGCCCGGGCCGGCAAAAGCTCTACGTGCTGGACATGTTCCCGTACCCGTCCGGAAGCGGGCTCCACGTAGGCCATCCGGAGGGGTACACAGCGACGGACATCGTGGCCCGCTACTACCGGATGCGAGGATTCGATGTCCTTCACCCGATGGGATGGGACGCGTTTGGCTTGCCCGCCGAGCAGCACGCCATCGCGACCGGCGAGCACCCCGGCATCGCGACGAAGCGAAACATCGCGACCTTCAAGCGCCAGCTGAAGATGCTAGGGCTCAGCTACGATTGGTCGCGCGAGATCGACACGACCGACCCATCTTACGTCAAGTGGACGCAATGGATCTTCCTGAGGCTCTTCGAGCGCGGTCTCGCGTACCAGGCGTCGGTCCCCGTGAACTGGTGTCCGGCGCTCGGGACCGTCCTCGCCAACGAAGAGGTCATCGACGGCAAGAGCGAAAGGGGCGGACACCCGGTCGAGCGCCTGCCGGTGCGTCAATGGATGCTCAGGATTACGGCTTATGCCGACCGGCTCGACGCCGACCTCGGTCGCCTCGATTGGCCTGACACGAAGACCAAGCAGCATCACTGGATCGGGCGGAGTGAGGGGGTCGAGGTCGATTTTCTCGTGGAGGGTACGAATCAACGCGTGACGGTGTTCACGACGAGGGTCGACACGCTGGCCGGCGCGACGTACGTGGTCCTCGCGCCGGAGCACCCGCTCGTCGCTGCGCTCGCAGGCGAGGGGGAGCGCGCCCGAGCTGTGCACGCATACGTCGAGGCCGGGAGGCGCAGGAGCGACCTCGAGCGCGCCGAGGCGCAGACAAAGACGGGGGTTCCGCTGTCGGCCTTCGCCGTAAATCCCATCAATGGCGATAGGCTCCCCATCTGGGTCGCGGACTACGTCATCGGAACGTATGGCACCGGCGCCGTGATGGCAGTGCCCGCCCACGACGAACGCGATCACGCGTTTGCCGTCACGAATGAACTGCCCATCGTGCAGGTCATCGCGCCGGCGTCGAGCGAGTGCGGCGCGCGGGGCAAACCGATTGACGTGAAGGTCGCCGCGTTCACCGACGACGAGGGGGCCCTCACCTACCGGCAGCGCACGGACGTTCCCGTGCCCGACGGGTTGCCGACGTCCGAAGCGCGCAAACTCATCACGGGGTGGCTGGAGTCACGGGGTGCAGGGCGGCCGAGAGTCACCTACCGCCTGCGCGATTGGGTGTTTGCC
>JALYHV010000210.1 GCA_030776205.1 Myxococcota bacterium
GCGGAAGCCCGAGGGGGTGGCAGCGCATCGACGACGGCGCCGGCGATGCGCGCCAGCGTGAGGCCGGTCACGGCAGAGGCCGTGACCACGATGGCTAGCGAGCGACGTTTGGACATTCGTCTCGGCCGGAAGAGCCGTTCTTCCCATGTTGCCACCGGCCGCGCACGCTTACCAGCGCTCCTCGCCGAGCTAGGCATCGCGAAACAAAGGAAGTTCCGATGGTGTTCACACGCCCGCACATGGGGCGCGCCACGCGCAACGGCGGCGTCAACGTTCGCTGGTTCGCTCCGAGCCGTCGACCGCTGCCGCAGTACGCGAGCGTGTCCCGTCGCTCGTAAGGCCCCTCGCTCCTAAAGGAATCGACTGCGACTGCCGTTCAACAGAATGTCGCATGGAGGATCCGTCCAACGCCCCACGGGCCGCAAGCACCCCCTCCATGCCGAGCGCTGCCCGGCTTGCGCACCGCGCCATCAGCGGCCCGAAGCTCCGCTTCGAGTTCTGCCCTGACATCGAGCTCATCGCGCGCACGAGGGAGTTCGTGTCCGACTTTTACGAAAGCCTCGTCAGCGACCCGGACGCGGTCTCGCGCGTTGCGCTCGCCACCCAAGAGCTGCTCGAGAACGTCCTCAAGTACTCCTCCGACGGGAGGATGAGCTTCGAGACCGAGCTCGTTCGTTCCTTGGACGACGGGAGCCGTATATGCGTTCGGGCACGCAACCGGACGACGGTTGCCCGCGCCATGGATCTGCAGCGCATCGTGACCGAGCTGGAGCAGGCCCCGAACCCGCTCCTACATTACCACCAGCTCATGCGGAGGAGCGCAATGCAGGATGACATCTCCGGCCTTGGTTTGGCCCGCATCCGGGTGGAAGCCGAGATGAACGTCCATTGCGACGTCCGCGGGGAAGAAGTGACGGTCATCGCCGAGTCGCGGGTCCCAGTCGCGGTGCACTGATGGATCTCGCGATCAACCCGCTCATTCAGCCTGGGTTCACGCTGGACCCAAGCTACGAGAGCGGCCGCCTCGTCGTGCGCTTGGCCGGCAACGCGGACATGAACGTGATCGTCGCTCTGTCCACGGAGTTGAAGCGGATTCACGACGAGGCGGTGCGACTCAAAGTGCGAGAAGTCGTCTGCGACTTTGCGCGCCTCTACTTCATGAACTCCTCCTGCTTCAAATCGTTCGTGGCGTGGATCGCGACCGTCGAAACGATGGATGAGAGTCAGCGATACCGCATTCGACTCCGTAGTAACCAGCAGCTGCACTGGCAAAAACGCAGCTTTGAGGCCCTGAGATCCCTCTCCGATACAGTCGTCGCGATCGAATCGTGAACTCGCCGCAGCGCGGACAACGGAGCCTGGCGATGGAGCCGGCTCGCCAGGCACGCGCACGACGCATAGTGGCCATCCTCGCCGACAACGTCCTCAACGGGTACCAGAACACCGTGCTTTTTGGAGCGAGTGAGGCGCTCCGCGAAGAAGGCGCTACCGTGATCTTCTTCGCTGGCGGAGTCCTCCAGTCGACGGATCCGCTCTCCTCGGAGCGGAACGCGATCTACAACCTGGTAGCCCCCGGCCGGATGGATGCCGTCATCCTCCTCTCGCCGCTCGGCAACCATATCGGGGCAGCCGCGTTGTCCAGGTTCTGCGCACGCTTCGGGCCGGTCCCTCTGTGCAGCCTCTCCGTCCAAATGCCCAACGCCTCGTGCGTCGTCGTCGACGATCAAGACGGGATGGCGCGCCTCCTCGAGCACATCATTGTGGCCCACGGTCGACGTCGCGTCGGGTTCGTACGCGGACCGGCCGGCAACGTGGAGGCGGAGCGCCGGTACGCTGCCTATTGCGAGGCGCTCGCCTGCAATGGCATCGACTTCGACCCCGCTCGCGTCGTAGTCGGAGACTTCGACGCGCGCTCCGGCGCGGAGGCCGTCCGCGTCCTGTGCGATGAGCGTCGCGTCGCCTTCGACGCCCTCGTCGCGGCCAACGACTACATGGCCCTCGGTGCGATGGCAGCGCTCCAATCGCGCGGCGTGGACATTCCCGGGCAGGTGGCAGTGGCCGGCTTCGATGACATCGAAGAAGCCCGTTTTGCCACGCCTCCGCTCACGACGGTTCGACAGCCACTCTACGAGTCCGGAAGAGAGGCGGCGCGCCTCGTGCTGCAGATGCTGCGCAATGAGCCGTGCGCCATGCGTGTCACCCTGCAGACGGAGCTCAGCTTGCGTGAGTCCTGCGGGTGCCTTGCCGACCAAGAGCTCGCCGATCTGCGGCCGGACTCCCTTCCGTGGACGGAGTCGCTGTCACGGTCTCTCGTGGAGCGACGTAGTGAGCTCGTCGGCAAGCTAGCCGCCTGCGTGCCCCTCGAACAGGGTCGTATCCCGTGCGACTGGCCACAGGCACTCTTCGACGCGTTCGCGGCCGACGTCGAGAACGTGCGGAGCACGATGCTCGCCTCCTTTCTGCGAGTCACGCTCCGGCGCGTCATCGTTGCGGGCGGCAGCGTTCGTGCCTGGCAAGCGGCCATCGCCGTTCTGAACGACGCGTCCAGGACGGTGGGCGATCCCGCCGGCATGCGACGCGCCGACACGCTCTGCGAGGGCGCCCGCGTGCTGATCGGCGACCTCCGCGAGCGGGTCCAAGCTCAGCACAGAATCCAACGAGAGCGCTGGATTCGGACCCTCCACGAAACCAGCGAAGCGCTCTTGACGGCCGTCGATACGCGGTCACTGGTCGCGGCGATTGCCCAGCAATTGCCCCGGCTCGAGATTTCGGCGTGCTCGCTCGCCCTCTATGACAACGAGGCGGTCGGCGACTCCCTAACCGCGCGGTCGCTGCTCGTCTACGACAACGGTGCCGTCATCGAGCCCGATGACCGGACCGGCGTCTTCCCGGCCTGCGATCTCGCCCCGTCGCCATGGATGGAGGCTCGGGCCCGGACGCTCATCGCGGGACCGCTCGTCTCCCGAGGTGAGCAGCTCGGCTTCGCCCTGTTCGAGGTCGGGCCGCACGACGGGATTGTGTACGAGAGCTTGCGCGAGCTCGTGAGCGCGGCGCTCCAGGGTGCGCGCTTGGTCGAGCGCGTCGTCGAGGACGCGACGCAGCGACAACGCGTGGAGAAGGCGCGGCTGCAACGGGAGATCGAGATCGCCGCGCGCATTCAGACCACCATCGTTCCGAAGACGATCGCCGTGCCGGGCCTCGACATCGCGGCGGCCATGATCCCTGCGACGGAGGTGGGTGGTGACTACTACGACGTCATCCCGTTCCAAGGCGGCTGCTGGATCGGGATAGGTGATGTCGCGGGACACGGGCTTCAAGCCGGTCTCGTGATGTTGATGATCCAGAGCATCGTCGCCGCGCTCGTGCGCCAAGCGCCTAGTGCCTCTCCGTGCGACCTGATCCGCCACCTCAATTCAGTCCTGTTCGACAATGTCCGGCGGCGAATGGGCCAGGACGAGCACGCGACGCTCTCGCTTTTGCGATACGACGGAGAGGGCCGCTTCGTGTTCGCCGGAGCGCACGAGGAGATCGTCGTGCATCGAGCGGCGCTGGGCGCCTGCGAGCACATCGCCACTCCTGGACCTTGGGTCGGCGCGCGACCCGAGCTTGGGAAAGCGCTCGTAGACAGCGCTCTGACGCTCGGCCCGGCGGACGTGATGGTGCTCCACACCGACGGCGTCACGGAGGCGATGAACGCAAGCGGTGTGCAATTCGGCCTCGAGCGGCTGTGCGCAATCGTCGACCGCGTGTCCAGTCAATCGGCGGCAGCCATCCGCGACCAAGTCGTCTATTCGGTACGGCGTTGGGCGAGCGTCCAGCAGGATGACGTCAGCGTCGTCGTCGTTCGCCGCAAGCCCTCCCCTGGCGACTCGTAGCGGACGTCACGCGGCGTCAGGGCGCGGACTTTTGCGCGTCCGGCGCCGGCATGCCCGTCGACGCGAGCGGCGACCACCGCACGCAGACGCCAAACGCGTGTGCACGCGTCCAGCCTTGATCGATCCGTACTCGGACGACTGCGTCGCAGGCGAGAGCGCTTGCCCTCGAAGACAGCGCAGCGGCCAGGTGGCCCGCGTCCGCGTCGGCGCCGTATCCGAAAACCTGAAGGAGAGCGACGTCGTAGGACGCCCGCGAGGGCCGCACCGGCTCCGAGTACATCGGGACTGGCCCGCCCGTGTTGGCGGATTGCGAAGGAAAAGCGTCGGGGGCTCGCAGCAGCATCTCGTGGACCTCGACGTGCCCACAGCCGAGCGTCGCGATCGCCGGGACCACCACCCAACGCCCGACCGCTCTCATCGTGCCACCCCGTCCTGACCAGAAACGAGAAAGGCCCGCCCGCGGACGCTGACGACGATCACCTCCTCGCTGACGCCGCCCATGCGCGTACCGAAGCATTCGCCGTGGAAGCCGCAGGGAAACGAGTACGCCTCGGCATACGGGTGAGGGACGATCTCGAACCGGGCGCTTACCTCGTCGATCACGGCGGCGTTGCCGCCCAGCCCCGCGGCCCGACGAACGAACACGGGGACGAGCGTTTTGATGGCGGCCTCCGACTCGGCGGCGTGAACCTCAATCTCCCCCAGCTCGGAACCGACCGGCGGAGACTGCGCCGCGAAGATGGCGACCGGCCCGCTATAAGGGGCCATCGTGGCCGCGCCGGTCCGCACGGCGCGTGAGCGGATGCTCGTGCATGCCACGCAGGCGATGATGGGCGCGAGGGCCAAGACGGAAAGCGGCCGCACGGGCATGCTGTCCATCATGGCCCGGCGTGGCCAATTGACCAGTGGCGCGCTGCGCTGCGCTGCAGTCGAGTCCGGCGCGACGCGCGTTCAGAGGATGTTCGCCGCGAGCTCGGCGAGCTCACTCCGCTCCCCTTTTGCGAGCACGATGTGGGCCGCAAGCTTTTCACCGCGAAAACGCTCCGCCGCGATCGTCAGCCCGTTGGAGGCGCTGTCAACGTAGGGGTTGTCGATCTGGCCAGGGTCACCTGTTAAAACGATCTTCGTACCGTCACCCGAACGGGTAATTATCGTCTTGACCTCGTGGGGCGTCAGATTCTGTGCCTCGTCCACGACGATGAACTGCTGCGGGAGAGAGCGACCGCGGATGTACGTGAGCGGCTCGACCTGGATCAGACCGCTTTCCAGGAGCTCCGCGTACGCGCGGGGGCCCTTACGCGACCCGGTCGAGAAGAGAAACTCGAGGTTGTCGAAGATTGGCTGCATCCACGGATTGAGCTTTTCGTCTACGTCACCGGGCAAGAACCCGATGTCGCGCCCGAGCGGCATCACCGGCCGCGACACGAGCATCCGCGTGTACGAGCCGTCTTCCATGGTTTGCTTGAGCCCAGCGGCGAGGGCGAGCAGTGTCTTTCCCGTCCCCGCCTTGCCAACGAGGGTGACGAGACGCACCGACTCGTCGAGCAGCAAGTCGAAGGCAAACGACTGCTCCTTGTTGCGCGGCCGCACGCCCATCACGCCGTCACGACCGACGCGAAGGGCCGTGATGGCGCGCTTCGTCGCGTCGTAGCGACCGAGCGCTGTGTGTGACGGGTTCGCGCGATCGCGGAGGAGCAGGCATGTGTTGGGCGGTGGATGTGGATCGCGCGGCGCCACGCGTCCGTCGCGAAAGAACGCGTCGATCGCTTCGCCGTCGAGATCCATCTCGACCATGCCGCTCGTGAGCCGGTCGACCTCGACGCGTTGATTCTCGTAGGTCTGCGCGACCATCCCCAGCGCATCGGCGCGGATGCGTAGGTTGGTGTCCATCGTAACGAACACCGTGGGGCGGCCCCCGTCGTTCTCGCGTACGTCGAACGCCGTCTGCAAGATGGCCTGATCCATCGTCGTGCGATCGATCGCGCTCGGCAGCTCGAGACGCTTACTCGGAAGCGCGACTCGCAAGGTGCCGCCCGACTCGAGGGGAACTCCGTTGGAGAGGGAGCCGCTGCGTTCGCGGAGCTCGTCGAGCAACCGCGCAATGGCGCGCGCGTTACGCCCGCGCTCGGAGCCCTCGCGCTTGAATTGATCGACCTCCTCGATGGCGTAGATTGGGATGACGACGAAGTTGTCCTCGAAGCGAAAGACGGCCCGAGGATCGTGCAACAGCACGTTTGTGTCGAGGACGTAGTTCTTCTTCATCGTCGGCTTCGACCAGCCCTCCTTCGGGCGGCGTAGCTGCGCGGGGCCGCCAGCGCAAGCACGAAGACCCGCCGTGCGCGATCTATAGTCACGCGTCCGGCCCGTTGCCGCCCGCTGCTGCAACGGTCCGCCTCGCCGACCACAATGCCTGCCGTTCCCCCTCCGCTGTTCCCGCCATCGCCCGACCCGAGGGCGGGATCTCGTTTCCTGCCGACGACTCCCCTCGAGCCTCGCGAGTGGCCGGCGGGGCTCGGCTCGATCGCCGAGCTCGTCCTGCGCGCATCGCGCGAGGTGCAGCTCCTTGCGGCGGTAACACCCCTCGACGCGCACCGCGACCGAGCGCGCCTCGTTCGGGAGCTTCGGGCTGGAAGGCGCCCGGCTCCCGTTTGGGCCTATGGGCCCGTGTGCCACGACGATACGCGGCGCGCCCTCGACAGCGCAGAGCGTCTACTCGCTTCCGGCGAGGATCCCCTGAGGCGCTTGTATCTCGATCGCGTGCGAGAGCTCTCGATCGAGGCCTCCCTCTGTGCGGCCGCCGGAACTACCGACCTGCCGCGCTGGGCGCGCATGCGCTTCGCGCAAGACGATCCGCGAGTCGCGCGTGCAGCGTCGAAGCTGTGCGCGAGCTGGCTTGCGGAGCCACTACGGCCCGCAGACGGGCCAATCATGGTCAGCGACGACGCCGACCCTCGGTCGCTTCTTTCGCGAATGCGTGCCGCGGTGACCGCGAGCCAGCTACCCTTCTCCGTCGTGCCGCAGCCGACCCTCGCGCCGCTCGCCGCGACGGGAGAGCGCGTCATCCTGGTAGCGACCGGCCGACGTGTTCACGAAGAGGACGCCGTGCGCACGGTGTTGCACGAAATCGAGGGCCACGCGCGGCCTCGGGCGCGCTCACTTCGTGCGGCGCTCGTCCTTTTCCGATCGGGAACCGCGCGAGGGGGCGACGACCAGGAGGGGCG
>JALYHV010000211.1 GCA_030776205.1 Myxococcota bacterium
GCGGCGGGGTGCTCGCGGTGTTTGTTGGGTCACTCGGCCCAACTTGATCGACGGCCCGCGATCGCGCCATAGTCTCGCGCGCAGAGTCTCACGCCGAACCGAGGAGCACCCGTGCCGGACGACGATCAGAAAAGTGACGACAAGCCACACGTAGGAGCCGGCGAAGAGGTGGCATCTCCTGGAGACGCGCGCGAGGACGCAAGAGAAGACGGCCCTGCGGACGCGTTCCGTCCCGAGGCGATTGCCGCGCGCATCGATCGGATAGGTGAAGAGACGGATCTGGAGCGCATCGCAAACGAGGAGGAGCGAAAGCTCGCGGCGCGACGGAGAGAGGGCGCGAGCAAGGGCAAGAGTGGCCTCGAGGCCGCCGCTTCCAAGCGCTTATCGCAGATCGGCGAGGTTAAGGTCACGCGGCCGTCTACGGTCGCCGGGGCTTCGTCAATCCAGCCAGACCCCTTGCTCGATCGTGCCACGCAGGTGAGTCAGTGGATTCGCGGTCACCGCGAGCTCTTCGGCGGCCTAGTTGCCGTCGTCTTGCTGGGTTTGGGCGGAACGATGAGCTGGACGTACTGGCAAGCCAAGCACGAGGCCCAGGCGTCGGCGTTGCTGGCGCAAGCGTTCGCGGACGAGCACGGGCACGTGAGCGCGAAGGACGCTGACGATGAGGACGATGGCAAGGCGAAGCCGCTCTATCCGACGTTCAAATCGGTGGCCGAGCGGAGGGAAGCGGCGCTCGCCACGTTCCGGCAGGTCGAGTCGAGGTACGCCGGGATGGGCGCGGCGATCCTCGCTCGGCTCGCGGAAGCGGGGCTCTTATTGGACAAGGGCGACGCCGCTCCGGCGCTCGCGGCGTACGAGGACGTTAAGGCGTCTCCGCTCGCACGAGCCGACATGGAGGTGAAAGGGCGGTCGCTCGAGGGCGTCGGCTTCGCGCACGAGCTACTTGCCGAGCGCGATGGGGCAAGCCGCGAGAAGCACCTCGACGAGGCCTTGGCGGCTTACAAAGAGCTCGAGCACCTGGACGCGAAGGGCTTCAAGGAGCTCGCCATGTATCACCAGGCGCGCGTCCTCGAGGACAAAGGCGACGACGCGAAAGCGACCGAGCTACTAAAGGACGTCTCGAAGCGCGTGAAAGACCCGGGTGAGAGCCACTCCTTTGCGTACCTCGAGTCGGTAGTAGATGACCGCCTTCGGCAGCTCGATCCGAGCGCTCTTCCGCCCAGGCCCTCGCGCGGGACAGGCGGAGGCGGCCGAGGCGCTGCAGGCGGGATGGGAGGTCCTGGGGGGCCCGACATGAACGATCCGCAGATTCAGGAGCTCCTTCGACAGTTGAAGCAACAGAAAGGAAACGCGTTGCCCCATCCCGCGCCCGGCGGATCTCCGTGACGTCGATGGCCCGCCCGCCCTTCGCCGTGGCCGCCGCGCTGTCGCTCACGATAGGGTGCGGAACGCTCGGCTCGGGCAACGACCGCGTCAATCCGGAGAAGCCGATGTGGTTCAATCGCCCAGGTGGGGCGATGCACGTCTTGTATCTTCGCGCGTTGACGGCTGCTTCGCGCACCGTTGGTGAGCCCTACGAGCGCGGGCGAGCCGCGATCGACGCCGCACACGGGCGCGTCTTCGTCGGCACGAGCGATCATGGCTTGTACGATCTGCGCGCGAGCGACGGGAGCACGATATGGCGGTTCGAGACTCTCGGCGCGGTGCAGAGCGAGCCGCTCTACGACGCGGAGCTCGACGTCGTCTATTTCGGCTCGAATGACGGTGCGCTGTACGCGGTGCATGCCAGCGATGGTCGCCTCGTTTGGCGCTTCGACAGCGGTGCGGAAGTCGGTCGGAAGCCGGTCCGGGCGGGCGAGGTGCTTTATTTCGGCAACGGCGCAGACAACCTTTTTGCCATCGACCGGCGCTCCGGCAACCGTCTGTGGCAGGTGCACCGGACGCCCGCCCTCGGGATGGAGATCGCCGGCTACGGCGGGCCTGCGATCGACAATGGGTACGTCTTCTTCCCGTTCTCCGACGGGCACGTGGGCGCCTACGACGCGCGCGACGGCAGCGAGCGTTGGGCACCCGTTGATCTCTCCGCAGAGGCGGAGCAGGCGCAGGGGCAAGCCCTACGCTACCTCGACGTGGACACAACGCCGGTACCGCGCGACCTGGGGCCGCAGGGGCGGGTGATCTTCGTCGCGAGTTACGCGGGAGGCGTGTACGCCCTCGACCAAGAGCGTGGTGCGCCAGTGTGGAAAAACGAGCACGCTACGGGCGTAACGGATCTAACGTCGTGGGCGGAGCCCGCCCATTTCCTCGACGTGACGAACGCCGACCATGTGCCGGGCGGCCCAGCCGAGCCAAAAAGGGAGCTCCTGCTCGCTTCGAGCGGCGCCACCGGCCTATGGGCAATGGATCCGAGCAGCGGACGGGTGGTCTGGCGGATTCCGATCCCGGAGGGCGGGTTGACGGCGCCGGTGCCCGTGGCCGGCGCACTCCTCGTCGGAACGTCGCGTTACGGGGCCTTCCTGCTCTCTCCTTTGAATGGTCGACCCATCGACGGGCTCGATCTGGGCAGCGGCTTTTCGCAGGCGCCAGCGGCGTTCGGCAACCGGGTGTATCTTCTCAGCAACGCAGGGTCGCTGCTCGCTATCCAGGTGGAACCACCCTCTCTGCGAAGCGAGCGCGATCAGCGCATAACGATGCCGTGACGGACCAGCCCGGGACACTCATCTGCTCGCGTCCTGGCAGAATAGTTTAGCGATGCCATCCGGAGGCGTGTTTCGCCGCGGGCTTTGCCTAACTGGGAATGGCTGTGGGTACTACAGTTACTGAAATTAACTCGATTAATGAGAGCGACGGACGCGTCGCCCCGCGCAACACCGCCCCCGAGGCGGCCGTACCCACGAACGATGAGCGCACCGATTTTTGATTCGCGCCGCGACAGGGCCCGTGGCTGGTCGCTCCTGCTGGTTATCTTGGCGGGCTGCACGGCGTACCAGCCCACGCTGGAGCTTTGGCCCGCGTCGGATGCTTCGGCGAGCACGGTCAGTCCGTCGCGCTCGGGCATGGACGCCGGGTCAGGGTCGGGTGCGAGCTCGGGCGCCAGCTCCGGCTCCGGGTTCGACATCGGGGGAAGCCGCGCCGGCGGGACGGGATCGGGCGCAGGAAGCGGGAGCGGGAGCGGCGGTGGGAGCGGGAGCATCGACGTCGAAGCGGGAACGCCCGAAGCGGCGGGCGGGGGAGGAAGCGGCGCTATGAGCCCACCCGATGCGAGCCTCGGCTCGTCGAGTGGCTGCACGCTCTCGGTCACTGTCCGTACGCTCACCGACAACGGCGGCTACAGCCCACGAAACGTCGGCGCCATCTGGATCGCCCAGGGCTCGGGCACGTTCGTCAAGACATTGGCCCGGTGGGCGCAATCGAGAGTCGGCGAGTTGACGCTCTGGAACTCCGCCACGGCGGCCGCGAATCTCCGGCGCAACGTCGTCGACGCGGTGACGAGCGCGACCCTTTCGAGTCATCAGACGCACAACGTGTCCTGGAACTGCACGGACACGAACCATGCAGTCGTCCCCGACGGCGCCTACCGAGTCTATTTCGAGATGACCGACGACAACCAGAGCGGCCCGAACATGTTCGTGCCCTTCACCAAGGGGCCCAACGCGGCGACTGTGTCGCCCCCCGATGCGACCTATTTCAAGGGCATCAGCTTGGTCTTCAAGCCATGATCTTGCGTATCGCTCTCGCGGTGTCCTTCGCAGTCGCGGTCACGGGTTGCGCACGGCTCAAGCCGTACGAGCGCGGGCGGCTGGCGAATCCGACGATGTTGCTCGGCGACATGTCGCGCGCGGGAGCCGCGCACGTTTACGCGATTCGCGAGGGGGCCGTCGGTGGGGGGGCGGGAGCCACGGGCGGGTGCGGCTGCAACTAAAATTTCAATTGGGGTCTTGGCCGTCAAACCGAAACCAGGCACATTGCGGACAGGTGAGCTTCCGCGGCCCTAGCGCCTGAGAAAGCGCCGATTGCCGAGAACGATGCACCGTCCAAAAACGCGGCTCTGCGCGACCCGGTCGACCCTCTCGCTTTTCTTCGTGGCAAGCCTCGGCAGCACGCCCGCTCTCGGTGCGGGCGAGGAGTCTCAGGCGCCCGCGAGCACCGGGTCGGCGATCACGACGAAGGCCTCGACGGAGGTCTCTGGCTACATCGACACGGATCACATCGCGGTCGTGAGCCCGTCGATCGCGGGCGGTATCTCCGACGAGGTCGCGGGCTGGGAGATCAGCGGCCACTATCTGGTCGACGTCGTGTCGGCGGCCTCGGTCGATATCGTGTCGACCGCGTCGACCAAGTGGACCGAGATTCGACACGCCGGTTCGGCGGAGGGCAGCGTGAAGGTCGGGCCCTTGGCCGTGGGCGCCTCGGGTGTCGTGTCGAGCGAGCCGGACTATCTCTCATTGGCCGGCGGCGGCACGCTGACGGTGGACCTCCTCGACAAGAACGTGACGCCGTTCGTCGGCTTTTCCTACGGCCAAGACAAAGTGGGCCGCACCGATCTCCCGCGCGAATTCTGGCGCGACAAGCAGATCCTCAGCGGCCAGCTTGGAGTGACCTTCGTCGTCGATCGGTCTACGATCGCGAGCATCCAAGGCGATGTCATCGCGGAGACGGGCTATCTCGCGAAGCCCTACCGGTACGTTCCCGTCTTCACTGCGGCGCAGGCGTCCGCGATCCAGCCCGGGGCGTCGATTGCCCAGGTCAACGCCACGCGCCTCGACCAGCGGCCGGCCGAGCAGTTGCCGAACGCGCGCCATCGCTTTGCGCTCACCTCCCGCGTCGCCCATCGTTTCGAGGGCTCCACGCTTCGCCTCGACGAGCGCGCGTACGGCGATAGCTGGGGAGTCTTGGCTTCCACCACCGACTTTCGATTCATGGTCGACCTCGGGCGCCGCCTCACGCTCTGGCCGCATCTCCGGTTTCACGGTCAGAATCAAGCGAGCTTCTGGCAGCGGGCGTACGTGGCGACGGCCAGCGCCGGTGGCGGGCCGGGAATTCCCGTCATTCGCGCCGGCGATCGCGAGCTGAGCCCCCTCTACAACGCGACCGGCGGAGGCGGGGCACGGCTCAAGCTCGTCGACGACCCGCGCCGGCCCTGGTCACTGGTATTCGAGATCGACGCCAGCTACACGCGGTACCTGAACGCTCTCTACATCAGCAACCGAACGTCGGTCTTCAGCACGATGGCCGTCGAAGCCGAGTTCTGATGGGGCGCCGCCCATGGGGGGCGGCGAGGCGCTGGCGTCACTCAGGGCCACGCACACCTGAATGTCTATGTCGCCGGCCAGCGTGAAGTCCCCGCTCGCCAGGTCGATCTTCAGTTTGCGCCGACGCCGTCCTTTCTCCATAGGGGCCGAGACGATCGTGAAGGTGCCGCGCGGGTTGAGCGTCGTGGAGACCACGTTCTTCTTCGCGCCCAATGGAGAGCGTCGCGTCCCCTGGTCTCAGGTCTTTCGGATTCCCGCAGTCGGAGACGGCGAGCGCTCCGCAATGGCCACCTTTGTGGCAAGCACCGAACAGAAGAGCGACTCGCCTGTCAGTTTCCTCCAGTTACGCGGGGTCGGCCCATTTGCGCAGCGAAGCAAGCGTCTGAATCGACCGTGC
>JALYHV010000212.1 GCA_030776205.1 Myxococcota bacterium
GCACACATCATTTCGAAGCATTCGCGCGACGGCGTGAAGCATTTTTCGATACCATGACGGCTGGGTCGCCCTCCTCACTTGCAATTCTTCCCGCCGCGCCCGTTGCCCAGCGGAACAACGATGTCCAGCACGAATACCGGCAGGATTCCGACTTCTACTACCTGAGCGGTTTTGATGAGCCTGAGAGCGTCCTAGTCCTTGACGCGAGGGAGCGAAGGACGACCCTCTTCGTCCGCCCGCGTGACCGGGACCGGGAAGTGTGGGATGGCCCGCGCGCGGGTATTGAGGGCGCGAAACAGAGTTATGGCGCCGACGAGGCGTTCGTCGTTGCGGACCTCGACGAGAAGCTGCCCAACCTCGTTCAGAACCGCCATCGCGTGCACTATCGCCTTGGCGCGAGCCGTACTTTCGATGACCGGGTCCTCGCTGCTATCGACCGGGTGCGCGCCCGTCAGCGCACGGGGGTCTTCGCGCCCTCCGAGATCGTCGACCCGGGCGCGATCCTGCACGAGATGCGGCTGCGAAAGTCCGCGGTAGAGCTTGAGACGATGCGGAGCGCATCGCGGATCACGCGCGAGGCGCACGAACTCGCGATGAGTAACGCCCGCCCCGGAATGTACGAATACGAGGTCGAAGCGCTCCTCCTCGAGACCTTTCGTCGCCACGGGGCCGAACGGCCGGCGTACGGGAGCATCGTCGGGTCCGGGCCGAACGCGTGCGTGCTTCACCATCGCAGGAATGACCGTCGCATGGCCGACGGAGAGCTTTTGCTGATCGATGCCGGCTGCGAGCTTGGATACTACGCCAGCGATGTCACCCGGACGTTTCCGGTTGGTCGGGGTTTTTCGAAAGAACAGCAGGCCATTTACGAGCTGGTTTTGGAGGCACAGCTCGCCGGCATCGCTGCATGCAAACCCGGCGCGACGCTCGATGGTATTCACAAGTTTACCATCGGCATCATTACGCGGGGGCTCGTCCGCCTTGGTCTTCTCTCGGGAGAAGACCCTGAAAAATTAATCGAGGATGGTACTTACAAGCGATTCTTCATGCATCGCACGAGTCATTGGCTAGGGATGGATGTACACGATGTCGGGTCATACTACCTGGCTGCAAAGCCACGTCCGCTCGAGCCGGGAATGGTGCTGACCGTCGAGCCAGGCATCTACATCCCTGCCGGAGACGACAGCGTCCCACCCGAATGGCGCTGCATCGGCGTGCGCATCGAGGATGACGTGGCCATCACCGAGGGGGCGCCGGAGGTCCTGACGGCGGGGATTCCAAAGACTGTCGAGGAGGTCCTGCGCGCCTTGAGGCGCTGATCCGCTCGAAGCGCCGCGCCGCCAGGTAGGCAACCCCGCCCAAAGCCACGGCAAGGGGAGCTCCGACCACCGCCGTCCCGAGCAGCCAATCGAACATCAGGTCCTTGCCTTGGGACACGACCATCTCTGGGCGGAGCGCGACCCAGCCGCCAGTCCGCAACCAATGGGCGGTCTCGATCGCGCAGACGCTAATGACCGCAAACAGCGGCGCAAAGGAAACGCGCGAGCCCACCGCCGCCCACAGTCGATTGAGGCGCAAGAGCGTGGCGAGGACCAGCGCCAAACCCAGATGGAATCCGAAGAGCGGCGTGCAACCGGCAAAGACCCCGACCGCGACCGAATAGCCGATCTGATGTGAAGTCGAGTGCTCCCGGAGCGCGTGCTTCCACAATTCCAAGGAGAGCCGGCTCGTGCTGCGACAAAGGCCGGAGATGGACCAGGCCACTCGCTCAGGATAGCGCGCCGAGGCTCGCTTCGAGCGCACTCGCCGTCATCACCAGCCCCCGAACTTGGCCCGTCGGGGCCGCACGATGGTAAGTGCACCCTCGCGTGACCCTTCACGACGCCATTGCGGGCTTCACTAGGCACCTCGAAGCCGAGCGACGCGCATCGCGCCACACGGTCAGAGCGTATGCTCGCGATCTGCGCAGTCTGGAGGCGTTCGCGTCGGCGTGCTCGTCGCCGGCGGCGGGTGACGTGCGGGTCCTCGACATTTACGTCCTGCGGGCGTGGCTGGGCGCCAATGCCCGAGACCGCGAGGCAAGCACCACTGCGCGGAAAATCGCGGCTCTTAGGACGTGGATGCGCTGGTTGCGTAGGCGTGGGGCCATCGAGACCTGCCCCGCCGACGAGCTCGCCACGCCCAAGGTGCGTCGGCCGCTGCCCACCCTCCTGTCCGTCGACGCCGCAAGAGAGATCATCGAAGGCGTAGCGAGCGACGACCTTGCCGGCGCTCGCGACCGCGCGGTGCTCGAGCTCCTCTACGGATCCGGTCTGCGGGTCGCCGAGCTCTGCGGACTCGATATCGACGGGCTCGCGCTGGACGCTGCTAGCGCGCGTGTGCTGGGCAAGGGCAACAAGGAGCGGGTCGTCCCGCTGGGCAGAGAGTGCGTCAGCGCGCTTGCGCGTTGGCTCGACGAGCGACCACGGTACGTTCACCCAAAGACATGTTGGCAGGATCCGAGGGCGCTCTTTCTGACGAAGCGGGGGGCGCGCATTGGTCCGCGGGCTGTGCATTCCCTCGTCCAGGCGCACGGTGCGACCGGAGCGGGCCGCGCCGACCTCCACCCTCATGCCCTTCGCCACACCTGCGCGACGCACATGCTCGATGGCGGCGCCGACCTTCGATCCATCCAGGAGATGCTCGGACATGCGTCACTGACGACCACCCAGCGGTACACTCACGTCTCGATGGAGCACCTCATGCGGGTGTACGACGCAGCTCACCCGCACGCGCGGCTCGCCCGAGCGCGCTCCTCGCGGGGTTGAGTCTTCGGTCCGCCGTCGTCCGCTGGGCCAGCCCATTGGACGAGTAGCCTGGCTGGCGCGGACGCGGTAGACAGGCCTGCGAGAGTGGCGAGGAGCATCGGACGGGTGGTCGTTGCGCTGGTCGGGGCGTTCTTCGGCACGCTCGTCGTCGCGCTCGTCGAGGCGCGAGCCGCGGCCGCCGGAACCGGGGGCCTGAGCGGGCCGGGGCTCGCGGCCATAGCGCTCGCGGAGGTCGGCATGCTCGCACCTCTCGCCCTTGCGCTCGGGCTGATCGTCGCCGCCGCCAGCCTCTTCGTCGAGGCGCCGGCCTCGCTTTCACTTCGCGACTGGCTCGCCC
>JALYHV010000213.1 GCA_030776205.1 Myxococcota bacterium
CCATCGCACGAGGCCCGCCGCCGACACGTCATAACGCTCGACGTGCGTGAATACGGCCGTCGCTGCGCTCGGAAGGATAGGGCTCTCGCGATCCTGAGCGGCGAGTCGCTCGGCGACGCCCGCGAACTCACGAGCGGGGTCGTCATCGAGGGCGCGTAGCAGCGGCGCGACGGCGACCGGCGCGTCCGCCGCGCTCGGTGCGAGCCGGAGGAGCGCCGTTCGTCGCGCTTCGGCCGGCTCGGGGACGGAGAGCTCGCTCAGCTCGGCGAGGGTCCGCTCGGCAGGGAGCATCGCGTCGAAGATTCGGCGCGCCCCGTCCTCGTCGTGCCCGAGCAGCCGCTCTCGCAGCTCGAGCGAAAGAAAGAGCATGGGCGCCCCGAGCACTGCGCGAACGCGTGCGAGCTCGGCGAGTGCGGCTGTCCGGTCGCCAACTGCCCGCCGCGCGTCGAAGCACGCCAGCGAATTGCGTCCCGTGCTGCGCGCCGGGTTGCAGGCGACGGCGACTTGCTCCACCCCGGCGGCGGGCGTGGAGGCATCCATGGCGTCGGCGAACAAGGCGGAGCCCCCGAGGGCACTGCGCGCACGGTCGATCGCGCCTCGCGCGCGATCGTAGAGATGCTGGCGTCCGCTCACGAGCCCATCGAAGGCGTCGAGCACCGGCGTCTTCGCGCCTTTATCCATCGAGCGGTGTGCATCGAGATCCCGAAGCGTCTCGATCCCACCCTCATCCCTGCCGCGCCGTATTCCGGCGAGCACCGCATGTGCGATGACCGCTTCCCAGCTGTTCGGCCACGCCTCGAGCACACGCGAATACGCGCCGCGCGCCCTCTCCGCGCGCGTGGCCACCGACAGGTCGCGCGCGGTCTCGACGGCCCTCGCATACATGAGGGCCAACGCCGCAGGGGCGTCGGCGCGCGCCGCCTCGGGCCAGAGCACCCGCTCGGCTTCATGGGCGCTCCCTTCCGCGACGGCGGTTGCCGCGCGCAGCAGCGTGTCGTCCTCTCGACGAGCAGTCGCGCCGGTGTCCGCCCCCGCCGCGACCGTCCGTACGAGCGGAGTGCTCCGAAGCACGCGTGCGTTCGCCTTCGATCCGACGGACGGTGCGTTCGCCTTAAGGGGCGCTCCGTCCTCGCCCCACGCATCCAGCTCCACCACGTCGTCTTCTTTTGCCGTTCCGACGCGCGCCACGATCCGCAGGGTCCCGGCGGTGGTGCCGACAGACCCAAAGCGCGGCGCCTCGCCGTCTCCCAGCTCGAACGGGCGGGTCAGCACGAGAGATCCACCCGCGCGCAGGCTCGCCGCGCCGTGCGCCCGTAACGCGAGACCGATGGTCTGCGGCCGCGGCACCTCGACGTCGACGACGACCTCGCGTACGCCTGACCGAGCGCTCTCGACGGACAGTGCGATCGCGCAGCCGCGCCCACGGACGACCAGCGGCCGAGCCACCCTGCCGAACGCGTCGTCGGTCGCATAAGAGGCCTCGATCCGTGCGTCCGCCTCGTCGAGCGGCCCGTGCTCGGCGACCCCGGTCAGGGCAGCCCATGTGGTCGGGCCAATGACGAGAGCCTCTCTCGCGCATCCGCCCGCCGTGCGCCATGTCTCTGCCTGCGTCGCATCTCCCTGCCGTTCGGCCAGTGAGCTCAGCGCGCGCGCGACGAGCCCACGGGCGAAGGGCCCCCGCGCTTCGCCCGCGATGCGGATCAGGTCCTTCGCGATCGGCTCGCGAGTCCGGTATACGAGCGCCGCGTCCATCGCAGTCGTTTCGCCCAAGGACGGCATGGTCCGCGTCACCAGCGCGTCGAGCGCGGCCTCGATGGCAGGCACCTGCAGGGGGTCTCCTTCTGCTCGCGCTGCCGCGTCCAGCAGACCGAGATACCGGGCCACTGCCTCTCTCGGCTCCCCCACGGCATCCACCCGAAACGCGCCCGCGAACGCGCCCGCGAGGTCGGTTCTGGGGCCCGCCGCTTTGGGGGGCATCGCGACGCACGCAACGCACAGTACAAGGAGCACGTGAAGCACGTGAATGGGTGCGTTCGCCCTCACTTGGCACCCCCGGTCCGCGAAAGACGCAGCGCTTTGTGCATCAGCGCGTCGACGCGCTGCACCCAGGCACGCCATCTCGGGTACTCGTCCTGGCCTATGGCGCTCTGATCGAATAGCACTGTCCGCTTGACGATCATCGTCCCCGCATCGCGCCTATCGCGCGCAATTTCGAGGTGCGCACGCCCGAACGGCCCCCCCTCCTCGTCGCCGCCCGCCGGCACACCCTCGAACGACCAGCCCTTCGGCGCGATGACGCGAATCGTGCGGGCCTCTCGGCGCGGCGCGACGTAGGGCGGCAGCCAGACCGGGAGCGTCCTTTTCACGAGCGGGGCGAGCACCGACGCCATGGTTTGAGCGGGAGAGAGCGGCACGACGAGCTCCGGCCCTTCGTGGCGCGCAAGCCCATCGGAACGCGCGCGCCAGCGCACGACGGCTTCTCCGCGCGCCAGCGCCCCATCGAACTCGACGTTCTTGTCCACTTCGATCGTCGGAAACCACGGGCCGACCAGGCGGTCTTCGACCCATTGGGCGCGCGCGCCCGGCTCCGTGAGATAGGTCCGCATCCAAAACGCGTCGTCGCCGGTGGCGCGTTCCTCGCCCTCGATTTTGGCGCTCCCATCGTCCGCGGCGCGTATCGTCCATGTGGCGTCGACGCCGTGGTCCTCTGGCGAGCTCGAAGGGAGAACCACGATCTCGGCCGGTCCATCCATGCGGAGCGCGACGGCTCGGGCATCCATGGAGGGCAGCGGTCCGAGGCGCGACTGAGGGCTGGTCGCATCGAGGTACGTACCGCCACGTGGACCGGGCAGAAATGCGATGCCGTGATCGAAGAGCGGGATCGCGGCGCGCGGCGCGCGGACGATCGACGGCTGGCCGGTGAGCCGGGTCTGGACCATGACCTCTTGCGCCTCGATGCCGACCGATTTGAGCAGCGTGATGAGGAGCAGCGCCTTGTCGTCGCAGTCCCCCTCGCGCCGGGCCAGAAGCTGCTGCGGCCGGTTCGGCAGCCACCACTCCCCGCTCACGTAGTTGACGTAGCGTATGTCGTCGGCCACGAAATCGAACAGCGCACGCAGCTTTTCCTCGCGTGTCCGCGACCGCTTCGTGAGCTGCGCGGCAAGGTCCCGCACCTGCGCGTCCGGCTCGGTGAAGCCGCGCACCGCCTCGGCGTACCACGACCGGAACGCGCTCCAGTCCTTGAACGTCGAAAGGACGACGGTCGGCACCGTTTCGCTGAGGGCCGGCGCCAACGGCTCGTCAGGGACGTTTCTCGGTGCGTTCCAGATCAAACGCACGACGTGCTTCGAACCTGGCTCGTCTCTCTCTTCGCGCCGGTCGGGGCTTCCGTTCACGACGTCGACGAATATCGGTGGGTCGCCCGCGTGTGTCTCGACGATGACCTCGTTGTAGAGGACTGGATGGGTAGACAGCGCACCGGCATAGTCCAGGCGAAAGAACGGCGGATCCCCGCGGCCGCCTACCGGCCCTGCGCTCCACGATCGGAACGCGACCTCGACGACGTCGCCCGCGGCCAGCTCTGGCCATCGGATTCGCGGGTGCGCGTTCTCGTTGGCCTCCTCGACGGGTATTGTCGTGCTGCCGTCTTTTCGGTGAACGCGCGCGCGTAAGATTTCGGTGAGATCTCCTTCTGCCGGGATCTCCTCGTAAAGCTCCTCCTCCGTTCGGGGTGGGATGACGATCTCGCGCGCGTAGTGCACCATCTCGGAGACCCGTCGGTCGGGGTGCATCACCACCGCGCGGAGCCAATGCAGCTGGCGATCCGCGACATCGGGCGCGACATCGGCCGGAGTGGCAGGCCGTGCGCCGGCATGGCCGGGCTTCGCTTCGGCGGACACGCTGCTGGCAGACGGCGTCGCGCCCTGCCGCCGTGCGAGGATCGTCTGCGACGAAACCAGGTACTTCTCGTCGTCGCGTGCCTCCACGTCCAGCGTCTCCGCGCGGGCTCGAAGCGCGAGCTCTGCGCGATAGCGGGCATCGCCCGGGTCGAGCTCGCGAGCGCGGCGCAGCATGGCCGTGACGACGTCGCCCGGGGGAGTGCCGCTGCCGGAGGTGGCCGGCGCGGCGGCGGTCTCCTGCGCGAGGCCGGCCCACACCGACGAGCGGTTCGGCGCCCAGCGAGCGAGCCGCTCGAACAACCTGCGCGCCTCGCCGTGTGCACCGGTCTGCGCAACGGTGTTCGCCACCGCGACTGCCTCGTCGGCTACCCGGACGCCGCCTTCGAACGCGCGCTGCGCCGCCG
>JALYHV010000214.1 GCA_030776205.1 Myxococcota bacterium
GTTCAAATCCCGGAATGCACGAGCGCAAGCGATAGCCCCGCGTCTGCCGGCTGGTTCGCTCCCAGCTGCGCTATCGGAGGGTTGTCGAACACGGACCCCTGCAGGCGCCATACGCCGCTCAGGGGCACGACCCCCGAGAGGCCGACGGTCAGAAGCCGGTGCGAGCTGCTCGCGCTCTCCGCGCCGTCGAGGGTCGCGTTTCCTTCGAAGGCGTAAGACGCGCTGGCCGCGATAGCCCAGTCGTTGTCGAAGGTGTACGCGACCGAGGCGAGCACTGTTGCTTGCGGCGCCAGATGCTCACGCACCGCGGTGCGGCCGCTGCCCACGGTCCGCGCCGTGCGCTCGGCGACGACGCCCGTCCCATTCACGAGCCACGGGCCGAACGTCTGCTCCACCGCGATCCCGGCATTGATCTGGTAGGCCCCGACGCCCGTCGCGCCGGTGGCGAGGGCGCCTCCGTCTCGCGCGTCGGCAGGCTTCCCCGTGGGGAACGTGACACCCGCCAGTGCGGCGAGACCCGGAAGAACCGCGGACGCCCCCGCGATCGAGAAGTCGTACCGGGCGCTCGCGTTGACGTCGCCGATTCCCCCGCCGAGCTCCGACCTTCCGAGGCTGGCGCGCCACGTCTCGACGACAGGAACCAGCAACGCGACCTGAGCGCGGCCTAGCACGCGCGCGGCGGCGAACAGGTCCTGCTCGAGATCGCTCTCGTGGGCACCCGGGGGCGACGCGGCATAACCGCCACGGCTGTCGAACGAGCCGACCACCATAGCTGCCTTCGCCTGAACACCGACAATCACCCTCTCGTGCAGCGCGAGCCGCCCAGGGGTGACAGCGCCGGTCCCTGCGCAGCACGCCTGGCCCCGCGCGGGGGTGGTCATGAAGAAGAAGGTCAATGTGACCGCGATGGCCGCGACGACGTCATGGGATCTCAAACGAGGGCTCCACGTAGTCCGTGGGGAGGCCCGCGTCGTCGCCGGTTCCGGCCTCCGCGGCCGCCGGAGAGAGGGTCGTGCGAAGGACCCAGTGGCCAGGCATGAACAGGTCGACGTCCGTGACGACATACGTACCCGCGGACGATTCGGCGACGGAAGGCACGACCGAAGCTCCGTGACCCATCGCCGGCATCCAGGGGACGACCGTCAGAGATAGGCCGGACGCTGGCGCGCGGGTCTCGGTGGAGACGATGGTGTATTCGGCGCTCACCTGACCACGAGAAGGCGGTTGCGGAGACGTGCGGACGGAGACCTGGTACGCGCCGCCCTTCGACGACAGGGCCGCAAAGGGCTGCCCCGAGAAGCCTTGGTTACCCTGCGCAGGCACCGCGGTGCAGCCCAGCCCGGGCGGTGCAAGGAGCGCCGCCGCGGCCAGCGAGATCATCGCGCCGCGCGCCCTAGCCCTGCGCGGCCCGCCCGCTGGCGCGAGCGGTCGCATGAGGAGATCCATCCCGCGCATCCTTCGACGTTTTGTCGACCGCATAGCAAGCCCTTCAACCGCCTACGCAGAACGTGAATACCGCCTGATCTTTGGTGAGCCCCGCTTGGACGGTTGGCGTGATTTGCCACAATCCCGGCATGAACAAATAGAGCTTTAGCGTGTACGTCCCGTCGCCATTCGACACGGACGTCGGCACGATGGATGACGGATGCCCGTGAAGCGGCATCCATGTCTTGATCTCGGGGAAGGTAGCGTCCGTCACAGGCTTGCCGTTGCTGTCGAGGACCTTCACTACCCAGGTGTTGTAATTGACACCTGGCGGCGACGGCGCCGCACTGAGCAGGACGAGCGTCAGCGCGCCCCCGTTACCGGTCTTCGTGAGCCCGGGCTCGATGGTGTCCGGGTGGTACCGCGGATCGCACTCGGCGGACGCGTCCAGCGCGACGGCCGGTTGCGCAGCCGCTTCCACGACCGTCGCGGCGTCGGCTGCGCCCCCGTCCCCATCGGGAAGTGCTGCGCTCGGGCAGTCCTTGGGCGCGGCGGGAGCGGGAGCACGCACTTTCGTCGCCCCGACGTTGAAGCCGCTCGTTGCCACGCAGGTCGCCGTCGTGAAATCGTATTCGTCGCGGTAAGTGAGCGTCGCGGCTGCCGGCGTCCATTCGAGAGCCGCTTGGGTGCCGCCGTCCGGGCTGAGGAACGAGACATCGAACGTGGGCATTTGGCTCGGAACGCTCGGCGCGAGGTCACCGCTCCCAACGAGGCTCTCGAGCACGTCGAGCCCTACCGGCTGCAGGCGCATGCGGAAAGTGACCCGGTCGGGCATCTGCGGCAGGGACATCGGCGTCGCCCCACTGCGCGGGTAGAGCTGCTCGACATGGGTTTGGTAGTAACGCATGTCCAGCGGGTCGAACGTGGCCAGCGCCGGTATCGCGTTCGTTTTCGAGCTCGCGGCCTGCCAGAACATGTCGACGGGATTGCCTTGCCCGTCGAACATCGAATCACGCAGGAGCCAGAGATCCGGGTCATTCGGCAAGCCGACGACCGGCGTACCGTCCGGCACGACGCCGCTTTGATAGATGACTGCGCCACCGTTGTACGCGACGATCTCCGCCCACGCGCGCCGATCTTGTGCGGTTCCGCTGGGCCAGTCATGACCCAAGAACACCGGATCGAGAATGGCTCGGACGCCGCCCGCGCGCGTGACACACAGGCCGCCTTGCAGGGAGCTGGCCAAGAACTGCTGCACCGTCGCCCTCGCAACGCCGCCATCCGCCTCGTTGGCCCCGATAGGAATGTCCACGGCCGGAAAATCATGCGTGTGGTACTTGCGAATCGGCGCATTGGGGAATTGCGCGATCGCGCCCTCGCTCTCCACCATGTGACACTGGACGCACGTCTGTCCGCCCTGGGCGAGGGGCGCATTGAACGCCGAATGCGACCACTCGCACGATGTCCGCTCGATGAACGCGTTCGTTCCATCCACCACGACGTCGTGGCAGGTTCCGCAGGCCCGCGCGCTTTCGAGCCGATCGCGATCGTGCAGGGTCGAGTACATCCCCGCGTGGACGCCGTTCGCAATCGGATTCGAAACCTCGCCGCGCATCGCGAGGTCCCCGGACAACGTGAGCGCCGCGTTGTGCGTTCCTTCGACGGAAGCCTCGCTGTGGCAGAAAAAGCAGGTCACTCCCTTGTATTTCGGAGGCAGCGACGCGAGGTTCATGCCGTCGGTCGTCTGCCCGTCGCGGACGGCCATCGGCGCGTGGCACTTCACGCAGAACGTGCCGAGCTTGCCGTTGGTTTCGCGCTGGCCGCGTTGGTTCATCGCCACGAACACCGGGTCATCGGCGGCGTACGCGTGCATGCTGCGCTGCCAATCGCCATAGTGGTTCGGGTGGCAGCCCTGGCACGCCTGCGGGTCGAGCAGGTCGTCGCGAGACAGGTACCCAGCCGTGCCGGCCTCCGGGGCCGAGGGAAGACTCTCGTGCCGGCTGCCGCAACCGAACGCGGCGCTCGAGAGCGCCGCCGCAAAAGCAAAGACGAACGCCCGCCACGCAATGCCCCGCGCTGGCACCCGCACGCCGTGGCCGCAGAGGCGATCGGTGGAGAACGGGTGGCGAAGCGGCAAGAAAGTCATGCTTTTCTCATGAGGTGATCTTGGGTAGCGCAGTCGTACGCGGCTCCGACGTGACGCCCCGCTACGGAACGGCAATATGGTACGCGGCGTGCCCGTGCGGCGAGTCGGGGAGCACGTCGGTGCACTGGTGGAAGAAGTGAAAACGCATCGTCCACTGACCCGGTTGGTCGAAGACGACGGAGCCCGTATACGTTCCGGGCGGGTTCTCGGCGAGCGGCGCCAGGCCACTCGGGCTGGGGTGCGTCGACATCGTGTCGCAGAAGGTGGCCGCGTCCCAGTCACCGGGCGACGTCGTGAATGCCTCGATCTCGGCGCTCGCGCCGGTCAGCGGCTGGCCGGGCGACCCGTCGGCTGTCTTGTGCGTGACAACCGCAGTGACGACGACGCCTGAACCGGCGCAGATCGGAGTCGACGTCCATTTTACGTGGTACTTGCAGTCGTCGTCGTCCGATTCGCTGCCGAACATCGTGCTCCCGTACGCGCAGCCTCCGCCATCGTCCCCGGCGGGCGCGCCCACGTCGGGCGTGCAGCTCGCCTGGCTGGTCGACTGCATCGAGCTGCCCCCGTCCGGCAGGGAGCAGTGGGCGTCTTTGGGGCCGGCCGTGGGGGCTCCGGGGCTCGCGCAGGTCGAAGGCGCATCCGAGCTGGCCTCGGGGGCAGCTGCGTCGCGCGCAGCGTCGGCCCCGGCTTCGGCTCCCGCTTCACCAGTCGAACCGCTGCTGGATCCGGAACCGCTGCCGCTGGTGCCGTCCAAGCCACCATCCGGTGCAGCGCTCGTGGTGTCCGATGAGCAGGCGGCGATTGGGAGCAAAAGCGCAGCGCAGGACGCCGCCAACGAAGCGCACTGCGAAAGGATCATTCGATTGAAAAGCATGGGTCGATTGAAAAGCATGGATCATTCTCCTGATTGATTCATTAGGGCGCGGCTGAGCCGCGAGCCCGGGGGCGATTCGATTTTCCGATATCGGCGCCCGCGGTTCAGTTGTTCGGTGCAGCGCAAACCAGCCAGCCCAGGAGTGCTTGGCGCTCGGGTCCCGCGAGCGGTCCCGCGTCCCGCGGAGGCATGAGGCAGCTATTGACGCTGCTGAGCATCGATCCGAAATACTTGTGCACACCCTGATACGTCGAGAAGTCAAACCGAGATTGCTCGACTCCTCCGATACCGTGGCAGGCGTTGCATTTCAGGTCGACAATCGCCTGCACCTGGCTCATCCAGCTAGGCGCAGGGGACGGGCAGGCAGGCGGCAGGTCGTGAGGACAGCCGGCATCCTCCGTGTCGGGTCCCGCGTCGGCGTCGAATCCGGTGCCGGCGTCCGCCACGAGGGACGAGATTGGAACGGCAGGGTCCCCCTGCGAGCAAGCCAGAGGTGTCGAAAGCGCTACGAGCGCGCCCGTGGGCGCGAACAGCAGACACCCCATTCGCCTCACCGCCTTGGAGATAGGCTCGACCCTTCCGAGGTCCAACCATGCAAACCGGACCCGACACGCCGGAGCCGCGGCCGCGCGACTT
>JALYHV010000215.1 GCA_030776205.1 Myxococcota bacterium
CGATGAGAGGCGAGAGCGCAAGGAGGACGGGGTAGTTCCACGGCGAGATGATCCCCACGACGCCGAGAGGCTGCCGCAGCACTTCGGCGCGCGCGGGCACGAAAATCCAGGTCACCTCGCGCTCGTCTGTCTCCATCCAATCCCGCAAGTGGGCCCTGGTGTATTTGATGGCACCGAGCAGGAGAAATACTTCTCCGAGGGTGGTCTCGTGGGGGGAGCGATTTCCGAAGTCACGCGAGATGGCCGCCACCATCTCTGCTCTCCGGAACCGGACCGCTCGTTCGAGCTTGTCGAGCTTGACAATGCGCTCTTCGTACGTTGGCACGAGGCTCTTTCGTTGCGCGGCATGCATTTTCGCGAGGGCAGCACGCATCTCGCTGGCCGCGGGCGCAGCGTTGTTCGGAGCCTGTGAGGCGACGGACATGCACTCTTCCTCTCGCGACCGCGTCCGTGGGTTTCCTTCCGCGCAACGAACAATCAGGACTCGCGGCGCGAACGCCCACCTCGATACGCCAACGCAGTATGCTGGGAAGATGCGGCGTTGCAAGCACCCCTCCGGCCAGCCATCGCGCCGCGTCTCCGCGCGGCCGCCCCGTCGCGAACCCATATTCGATCTTCGGCGCTGATCACGCACGCATGCATTGGCCGTACGAAATTCGAGGCGCAGTCGACGCGGACGAGGAGCAACTCCTCGAAGTGGCGCACCACCTGAACAGCGTCAATCTACCCGCTGATCGCGAGGAGATCCGCGGCATCCTGCAGCTCGCTCAGGAGAGCTTCGCAGGCGCCATCAAGGATGCAAGGCGACGCGAGTACGTGTTCGTCCTCGTAGATGTCGAGAGGAGCCGACTCGTAGGCACATCGATGATCATCGGACAGCTGGGCCGCCGCGACGCTTCGTATGTGTATGTCGACGTCTTCGAGGAGGAGCGTTACTCCGCGACGCTCGACAAACACTTTCGCCACGTCGTGCTCAAGATCGGCCATTCTTACAATGGACCGACGGAGATCGGCGGCCTCATCGTTCGCCCGGAATACCGCAAGGCTCCGTCGCGACTGGGACTCATGATCTCGTACGTGCGTCTCCTGTTCATCAAGATGCACCGCGATTGGTTCCGGGACGAGCTCCTCGCCGAGCTTCTTCCTCCCCTCGAACCCGACGGGACGTCGCACCTGTGGGATGCCTTCGGCCGCAGGTTCACGGAGATGACGTACGCGGAGGCTGACCGGCTGTCGAAGAAGAACAAGGAGTTTGTGAAGGGTCTTTTTCCGGACGGCCCGATCTACGCATCGCTCCTGCCGCTGCAAGCCCAGGAGGTCATCGGCAAGGTCGGCGCCCAGACCAGGGGCGTGGAGAAGATGCTGCGGCGCATCGGTTTTCGTTACGCAGAGCGGGTCGACCCTTTTGACGGAGGGCCGCATTTTACTGCGGTCACTGACGAGGTGACGCTCGTCCGCCGATCGCACCGAGCACGGGTCACGAAGCTCCTGGATTGCGTAGCCAGCGCGGAACGAACACGCAATGGCGCGCTCGTCGCCACGGAGTCCGATGCGCCGCCCTTCTTCCGCAGCGTATATACGCACTGGCGAGCGGGGGACGACTACCACACGGCAGAGATCGGCCGTAACGCCGCGGAGCGCCTGGGCATAGTCCCCGGCGACCTCGTATGGCTGCTGCCTGTCGAGTGAAGGCAGCACGAACCATGGCATGCTCCGCGCGCGTGAAGCCCTGCCGAACCGCTGCGAAGCCGCTCGCGTGCGAGCGCTTGCCGGGCGAGACGATTGAAGTGAGGACGGCAGATGGTTGGCTGCTGCGGGCGGAGGTCCACGAGCCCGATGTGACGCGCGAAGGCCCGCTTGGCGTCGCCGTCCTCGCGCATGGCAGTATGGCCGGCCGAAGCGAGTTCGATCGACCGGTCGGCCGCGGCGTCGTGCGACTGCTTGCGGAGCGGGGCTGGCGCGTGGTGGTGTTCGACTTTCGCGGCCACGGTGACAGCGAGCCACCGATGGGCGGAAGGACCGGCGCCACATACGACGATCTCGTGACCCGAGACCTCCCCGCGCTTCACGCGTTCGCGCGGTCGCGCGCCTCGCGGAAGCGCCCGGTGATCCTGGTCGGCCATTCTTTGGGGGGTCACGTGGCGCTCGCCGCGCAAGGAGCGGGACTCGTCGCGTTCGATGCGATCATCGCCGTTGCGTCCAACATCTGGTTGCGCGAGCTCGAACCATCGCTGGCGCGCTGGATAGTCAAACGGGCAACGCTGGGAGCAGCCCACGCCCTGACGCGGAAGGTCGGCCGGTTTCCTGCGCGCGCGCTCGGCCTGGGCAGCAGCGACGAGAGCGCGTCTTATATCGAGGACCTCGTCCGCTATGCGCGAACCGGCGCGTGGAGCAGCTCCGATGGCAGAACCGACTACCTCGCGTCACTCGCTGGGGTGCGCGTCCCGGTGCTTCAAGTGGTCAGCGAAGGCGACCTGCTCGCATGCGTGCCTGAATGCGGCGAACGCTTCATTGCTCGGTGCTCAGGCCCCTTCGAGACGATGCGTATTTCGAAGGCGGACGACGGCGGTCCTGCACCCAATCACGGAGAACTTGTCACGAGCGAGCGCTCGCGGACGGTCTGGCACCGCATCGATGCGTGGATCCGCCGGGCGCTTGTCAACACGAGGAGTGTCCCTCGGTAGGAAAGATTTTTCCCGGGTTGAGTAGGCCCTTGGGATCGAAGGCACGTTTGATGTCTCGCTGGATTGAGATCAGCTCGGCGCTCTGCTCGAGCGGCAGGTACTGCGCCTTCGACGCGCCAATCCCGTGCTCGCCCGTGAGAGTGCCCCCCAAGGACACGGTGGCGCGCATCAGCAACCCGATCGCATGATCGACGGCCGGTCGCTCGGCTTCGTCGTTCCACAGAAAGTTCACGTGGAGGTTGCCGTCGCCAGCGTGGCCGTACGCGAGGTGCCGCACGCCGGTAAGTCTCCCGATATCGTCGGTTTGCGCGAGAAGGTCGGCAATGCGTGTGCGCGGTACGACGATGTCCTCGCTCAGCTTGTAGCGGGCCAGCTTGCGCGTCGCCCTCGACAACGATCGGCGCGCGGACCACAACCGATCGCGCTCCGCAGCGCTACGCGCGACGACCACGTCGATGCATCCGGGCGAGGCGCTCGCTAGTTCGCCAATGCGCATGAGCGCGCCTTCGGCGTGCTCGCCGTCGACTTCGATCAGCAGCATTGAATTCGCTCGCGCATCCACCGAGACACCTGCCGCTCGTACGGCGCCGAGCGTGGGCTCGTCGAGTAGCTCCAGACACCGCGGGACAATGCCGGCGGCAACAACGTTGCTGACGGCTCCAGCCGCGGCCCGGACATCGGAATAGAGAGCGAGTAGCGTCCCTATCGACGGGGGGTTCGGCACGAGCCGCAACGTCGCCTCGGTGAAGACCGCCAGGGTCCCCTCACTGCCCACGAGCAAGGCCGTGACGTCATAGCCAGTCACCCCCTTGACCGTGCGCTTGCCCGTTCGAAGTACTCGCCCGCCGATCAGGCAGGCCTCCAACCCCAACACCCAATCGCGCGTCACACCGTACTTGAACGCGCGTGGCCCGCCCGCGTTGGTGCCGAGGTTCCCGCCCAGCATGCAGCTCTCCGACGAATTGGGATCGGGCGCATAGAACAGGCCCTCCCGCTCGACCGCTGCGTGGAACTCTCCCGTCACTACGCCCGGTTGAACGACGGCAACGAGGTTTCCCCGATCGATCTCTTTGATCCGCGCGAGTCCGTGGGTCGCGACGACGATGCCGCCGGCCACCGGGACAGCGCCGCCGGCGCGCCCGGTTCCGCCCGCCCGCGGGGTTACGGGAACGTCGCACGCCTCGGCGATCGCCAGCGCGGCGGACACGTCGTCCGCCGAAGACGCGATGACTACGGCATCCGGCGCGAGGCCGCCCACGTCGCTGTCATCAGTGGCATAGGGGGCGCAGACGGCGGGCTCACTGAGCACCTTTGAGGGGCCGAGGCGTCGCTCGAGCGCCAGCTTCGCCCGGTCCACGCAGGCGCGGCTCGGGAACGTCACCTCCGGTGCACGCAGCAGCACAGTGGCGAGCGTAGCGCGCCCAGCGGTCGCCAGCACGCTCGCGTGCCTGTATCACGGGGTGCCGACCGGCGTTACGGGTCGAGTCGGTATCAGAGCCGCACGTCGATGTACACGTTTCGGCGGAGCTCCTGCAGCCACTGCTTGCGCGCCCGCTCCAAGGCATCGAGGAGCGCTCGTTGGGTCATCTCGTTTTTGACCGCCTCGAACTCGGGCACACGCGGCTGACCGAGCGGCATCAAGATCACGATCGCGTCCTCCGCGCCGATGTGCACCACGACAGGGTCAGAAACGTCGCCCGGCTTCGTCCCGCGTACGGCCTCCTGGATCGGGGGGAGTAGGCTTGCGAACGGCTGTGGACCTCGCGAGCCGCACGACTCGCGTGTTCCGATGTCCTCGGTGTATTCCGTGACGAGTTGGCAGAAGTCGCTGCCTGCCCGCACTTTCGCCGCGAGCTCTTGCGCGAGTGCCATTCGCGCGTCGACCTGCTGGCGGGTCGCTTGAGGGCCGACGCGCAACGCGAGGATGCGAACGTCGAGCGGCTCTTGCTCTTTCGTCTCCCGGACCCAGTGTTGGTACGCGGCCCGAGCGTCCTGATCGGTCACGCGCACGCGCGGACGAACGCGAAGCTCGATGAGCTTTCCCTCGATGATTTGGCGCCGTATCTCGTCACGGAAATCCTGTTCGGTAAGCCCGCGCCGGCGCACCTCGGCGAGGACCTCCTGTTCGGTCACCGTGCGGCCTTGCTGCTGCTGGGCCTGGGTAGCGATGTTTGCAATGCCGCGATCGATTTCTTCGGCAGAGATGGTGATGTGCGCCTTGTCGGCCTGCTGCTCTTCCACCCGATCGTCGATCATGCGCTCAAGGAGCTCCCGATACATCTCCTGCTCTTGAACGCTGACCACATTGGCGTCATGCGTCTGAGCGCGGATCTGCACTCGGGTCGGACCGGCGCGCCGCAGCACGTCAGTCCACAGCACTGCTCGCTCACCGACCACGGCCACGACGCGCTCGACAATGGTTGCGTTCGCGTCCGAAGCGCCACCGACGAGCACGGCCACGGCAAAGAAGAACGGCTGGACGAAAGTCCGGAGCGCACGCGCACCCATGCGCACCGGCCGCCCGCACGCAAACGAGCCTCGCGCCACTTCAGCGACCACCGCGCGCCTCAGCGTTTGCTGTATTGGAACCGCTTGCGCGCACCGGGTTGCCCGTACTTCTTGCGCTCCTTCTTCCGTGCGTCGCGCGTCAAGAAGCCCGCGCGTTTCAACGCGCTACGCTTCTCGGGATCGAAGATGCAGAGGGCCCGCGCGATACCGTGTCGCATCGCCTCGGCTTGCGCGCTCTTTCCGCCGCCCTGGCATGTCGCCCAAACGTCGAATTGGTCGTTCGCCTCGATCAGCTCCAGGCCCTGACGGAGCACCATCCGCGACGTCTCGCGCTCAAAGTACTCGTCGCAGGGCATCCCGTTCACCTGAATGGTGCCGGCACCGGGCTTGAGCCAGACTCGCGCGATCGCGGTCTTTCGTTTGCCCGTCGCGTACGTGCGGTTGTCGATCGTGGCCATTCTGATCCTGAAATCCTACTTGATGGGCAGGGGCTGGGGCTTCTGGGCGGTATGCGGATGATCCGGCGTGGCGTAGACCTTCAGTTTGGTGAGCATCTGCCGGCCCAATACGCCCTTGGGCAACATGCCCCGCACGGCTTTTTCCATCGGAAATGTCGCTTTGCGGGCGAGAAGGTCTCGGTAGCTCTCGGCGCGGAACCCGCCGGGGATACCCGAGTGATGGTAGAAAAACTTTTGGTCGAGCTTGTTGCCGGTGAGCAGGATTTTGTCTGCGTTCACCACGACCACAAAGTCGCCGGTGTCCTCGTGAGGGGTGTATTGCGGCTTGTGCTTGCCACGCAACACGCTTGCGACCTCGCTGGCCAGGCGGCCCAGGGGCTTTCCGGCCGCATCCACGACCCACCAAGCACGCGACGATTGGGCCTCCGCCTTGGTCATCACGTACGTACTCTGACGCGTTCGAGAGCGGGGCTGCGACTCCGTGGAAGGCATGACGAGAGGAACCTTTTTTCTTCGCTTCTTGTTGCTTTGCCGCGCGTGCCCGGAGAGGCCGACGCATCGTTGCCGGGCGTTCGCACGCTAAGTGCCGCGCGGGGCCGACGAACCTATGGGACGACCGGTGTGCTGTCAACCCGGCAGTCGCCAGCACGAGGCAGGTCTGGGCGGGCGAGCGGCCCCCGGCTCTACGACGAGCCGAGCGGAACGCGCCGGTCCAAGGGCCCGTCTAGCACGACCGCACACCCGTCACACGGCTGCCCTCGGCCGCGCACGGCCGCCACACGACACCCTCAGCCAGCCGCCGCACGCCGGCCGTTTTTGCGAAATTGGTGTTGGCCTCGTTATTGCCGATACACCCGAGGTGGGCAGCGCCCCCGACGGGGACGGGCCGTTCCCCTTGAGCACAGGACGAGCTCCGATCGTGGTGCCAACCATGCCTTCTCACCCTCACCGGCAGCGCGATGATTCGAAGGGGTTCCAGCCCGATGCCTCCACCGAGACCTCCAGTTTTCGAACCCTGCTCGACATTTCGCCGGAGCTTGCCCTAATCCACCGTGAGGGAACGGTCGTCTACGCGAACCCGGCCGTCGCTCGCGCCTTGGGTTTCGATGCGCATGACCAGTTCATTGGCATGCCGCTGCTGGAGCTTTTTCATCCGCAGGATCGCGAGGACGTCACCCTCCACCTGATGGGGTGCGGGGCGCCGGCGCCCCCGGAGCCGTTCGGTCTTCGATGGAAACGCTACGCGGGTGGTTATCGGACCACCGAGGCCGTCACGGCTGCGGTGACTTTTCAAGGTGAGCCCGCGGTGGTCGTCGTGGCACGCGACGTGACTGAGCGGGTCGAATTCCAGCATGAGTTCATGCAGCGCGACCGTATGGCAGCCCTCGCGACTCTCTCGGCGGGAGTGGCTCACGGAATCAACAACCCGTTGACGTACCTGGTCGTTAACCTCGATCACGTCCTGCGGCGGCTGCGCGTTGCGAGCGCAAGCGATGATCCCTGCGCCGAGCTATTCATGCGCGGGTCGGGGGGTGGCCTGCCAGCGCTCGTGGAGTCGCTGCAACAGGCCCTGGAAGGTGCCGGTCGCGTCCGTCAGATCATCCGAGATTTACTAACGTTTTCGCAAGGAAACGTCGACCATCGAGGCATCACCGACGTGCGCGGAATAGTCGAGAGCGCCCTTCAAATGGCCTCGCACGAAATTCGTCATCGCGCGCGGCTGGTGAAGAGCTTCGCCGAGGTACCACCCGTCGACGCCAACGAGGCGCGGCTCGGACACGTCTTTCTCAATTTGCTCGTTAACGCGGCGCAAGCGATCCCAGAGGGGAGCGCAGACGTTCATGAAATTCGCGTGAGCACGCGGACGGATGACCGAGGGAACGCCGTTATTGAAGTGACAGACAGCGGAACGGGTATCGCGCCGGACGACCTCCCGCACATCTTCGACCCGTTTTTTACGACAAAGGGCGAAGCGGGAATGGGGCTTGGCCTGGCTATATCGCATGGCATGGTCAGGGCGCTTGGGGGAGACATCGATGCGACGAGCCGAGCTGGAGCGGGCACGACCTTTCGCGTCGTCTTACCGCCCGCGAAAACATGGCGCGGCGCGGCAGCGTCGAGCGTCCGTGACCTTCGCGCGGCGACACGGCGGCGCGTGCTCGTCATCGACGACGATGCTCTGGTGGCGCACGCCATCGCGCGCGCACTGTCCGATGACAATGATGTTGCGGTCGTCACTGACGCGCAGCAAGCGCTAACGCGTGTTGCCGCCGGTGAGCGCTACGATGTCTTGCTCTGCGATCTGATGATGCCGGTCGTTACCGGCATGGACCTGTACGCGGAGGTCGTTCGCTGCGCACCCGAGCTTGCCCGACGCATCGTTTTTATGACGGGTGGCGCCTTCACCCCCCGGTCTCGCGCCTTCCTGGAGAGCGTCGTCAACCAGTGGGTCGAGAAACCCATCGACATGGGAAAACTCCGCAGCATCATCGCACACGCAGGCCGGGACTGAGAACGCAGGCGCACTTTCCACGACCGCGAACGGTGGCGGCCATCTCATTGCCGAAGCTTCCGTGTCCAGGCACCGAGCGCTTCGAGAACCTGCTGAAGGACATCGCGCGTGGCTTGATCCGCGAGCTTGCCATCGCGGTCGAACACCCTCTCGGCACTCCGGACGAAGAGCTCTGGTTTGTTGATGGGGTGCATATCGAGACACACCGCAATCTGGCGCAGATGGTACTGAGCCCTAATCGTTCCACTCGCGCCACCACTCGCGCCGACGATCGCCAGCGGCTTGCCTGCAAACGGGTGGTTCGGTGGGCGCGAAGCCCAATCAATGGCGTTTTTCAATACACCCGGCACGGAGTAATTGTACTCGGGCGTGGCGATCAGAAGCGCGTCGGCCCGTGCGATCGCATTGCGAAACGCCGCGACCGCGGGCGGCTGGCCGACAGAGCGGACGTCCTCGTCATAGAGAACTACCCCTGAAATGTCCGCCATCTCGATGCGCATCCCGATCGGAGCCAGCTCGACGGCCGCTCGGAGGAGAGCGGTGTTGTAGGAGCCCTTTCGAAGACTTCCGGAAATTCCCAGCACCACGAGCTCTTTAGACATCCGCTGCCTCTCTCTTCCAGACCGCTTCGTGCCCAGCGCCCGGGCGATCGCGCAGCAGCTCGTGCGGACGAAATGCCGCCTTGTACGTCAGCGAAGCGCAGCCCGAGACACGGTAGCCGAGATAGACGTGAGCGCGCCCGGACGCGCGCGCGTCGTCGATGAGCGCTAGCACGTTCGACGTCCCGAGCGACAGGTGCGCGTACGCGGGATCGCGAAAGAAAAAAACGGCGGACAGAGCATGGGGCGTCTCGTCGAAAAGACCCACGCCGACGAGCCGGCCGCCGTTCGCGTCGTCGTAAAACGCCGCTTCGCGGGCGGCAGGATGCGGAAAGGCAAACTCCAGCGCGTATCTGTCCAGTGACTGGGGGTTCGGCGCCCAACCGCGGAGTCGCTCTCGCTCGGCATGCCACTTTGCGTAGAGCGCCACGCGATCAGCGTCGACCCGCGGGGCGCCGACCAGCCGCCGTAGGCGCCGCTGCGCGCGCGCCGCTCGCCGTTGGCTCTTGGTGGGTGTAAACGCGTCGACCATTACCCGAAGACTCACGCATTCGGAGCAAGACCCGCAGATCGGACGGAAGTACACAGGGCCAAAACGCCGCCAACCCCGCTCCAGCATCGCCTCGAGCTCCGGTGTGGAGACGTCGACCATCACTCGCAGCTCCAAGCTCGCGCGCTCCCGTGCAAGGTACGCGCACGAATGAGGCTGTTCTACGATTCGCTCGAGGAGGTGCATGCGAGCCAAGCCAACTTAGCGCGAGACACGGCCGAATGGGCGAACAGCGCATTGCGCCGACCTGAAGCCCGGGCCCCACCCGTTGCTGGCCCTTCATTCAATTGCCGGGATCGCCACGCGGCGCCTTCCTCGACCCGCGTCGACCCTGCCTTCGTGAATCCTGTCGACGTGGCCCTGCCAAGCCGCGGCAAAGCGCGGTAACGTCCCGCCTTCCAATCCGTGGCTTCCTTCAATGATCGAATTGACTACAGCGTGGTCGTTCCTGTCTTCAACGAAGAGGGCAACGTGGAAGCGCTCACGGCACGTGTCCTCGATGCCATGGAGCGACTCGGGGCGGCGTTCGAGGTTCTGTTCGTTGACGACGGTTCGCGTGACAGGACGGCCGAGCTGCTCCGCGGGCTAGCGGACGCCGACGCACGCGTCCGCGTCATTCGCTTCACGCGAAACTATGGACAGGAGGCCGCTGTCGAGGCCCTTTACCTGAACGCCCGCGGCCGCTGGCTCATCCAGATGGACGGGGACCTTCAGCACCCTCCAGAAGAAATTTCGAAGCTCGTTGCCAAAAAAAACGAGGGCCACGACGTCGTTTATGGAGTCCGAGAGGGCCGGCAGGATTCACTTTTCCGGGTGATGGCGTCGCGGACCATGCAATGGGGAATGCGTTCGATGATGGAGATCGAATTGCCGCCGGACGTCTCGACTTTCCGTCTGATGAGCGCGCCCATTGCTCGCCTCGTTGCCGCGCTGCCGGAGCGGCGAAAGTTCTTCAGTGCGTTGATCGTGTGGAGCGGCGCACGGATCGGGACGGTCAGCGTCCGCCACGAAGCCCGCCACGCCGGAAGAACCCATTACAATCTGTCCAAGCTGGTAAACCACACGTTCGATCTGATCGTCGGGTTCTCGAGCAAGCCGCTTCGATACATCGGAATGTTCGGGTTTTCCTTCGCCGTCCTCGGCCTGGCCACGGGGGCATGGGTGATTGCGCGCAAGCTCCTGTGGGACTACGGCCTGATGGGATGGCCGTCTCTCTTCGCGGCAGTGGTCATCCTAGGTGGGATGCAGCTCATCGCGACGAGTGTCATCGGCGAATACATCGCCCGAATCTACGTTCAGGCGCAGGCGAGACCACTGTACAACGTCGCCGAGCGCCTCAATTTCGATGCGCGTCCGGCGGAGGACGAGCTTCAGCGAACGTCGTCCGTCCCCCCCGCGCATGCGTGCCGGCTGCCAGCCTTTCCGCAAGAATCACCTGAGGCCACGCTCGAACTCGATCACCTCAGTTCGCGTGATGGAACGCCGTGACGCGCCTTCTGGTGGTCGGATGCGGATTCCCTCAGCTCTCGCTCGTGCGCGCGGCCAAGCGCAGGGGCCACTCGGTCATCGGCGCGGACGCGAACCGGCGCGCGATCGCCGCGGTGCTGTGCGACGAGTTTCACGAGCTGTCCACCGATGACACCGAAGGCCTCGTCGCCCTCGTCCGGAGCAGCGGCGCCACGGCGGTCACGACGACAGGGAGCGAGTTGTCGCTAAAAACGACGGCGCAGCTGGCGGAGCGCGTCGGTTTGCCGTTCTACGCCAATCCCGAGACCGTGCGTCGCTGCCAGGAGAAGGACGCGATGCGCTCCGGTTATGTCGCCGCCGGTCTCGCGGTTCCGCGCTTCGCGCCATGTACGACATTGGGCGAGGCGCGCGCGTTCGCGCGCGTAAATGGGTTTCCTCTGGTCGTGAAACCCTCCCGCGGATGGGGCCAGCGCGGGGTTGCGCGTGTTCAGAGCGATGTCGAGCTCGGGGTGGCCTTCGAGGAGGCTCGGGCGCACTCGGCAGCCGCTGGCCTGTCGGTCGTGGTCGTCGAAGAGTGGTTCGAGGGCCGCGAGTATTCGGTGAACGGCTGGATCGAGGACGGCCGCCTCGTCAGTTATTGTGTGACCGAACGCCTGACCGTCGCCGGCCACCGGCCGCTCGGCGTCATGGTGGCGGAGGTCTACCCGTCGGGTCTCGCGGCGGCGGACGAGTCGCGCGTCGTAGAAGAAGCCCGGCGGGGTGCAGCCGCGCTTGGGCACCTGCGTGGCCCTTGTTATTCCCAGGTCGCCCTGGGATCGCGGGGTTGTGTCCTCTTCGAAACGGCAGCGCGACTGGGAGGCGGGTTCGATGCGGATGTGACCAAGCTGGCGAGCGGTGTCGATCTGTATGATCGGCTGCTCGGCGTCGCTGTCGGAGATCGCGCCCTCGAGGCGCAAGGAAAAGTCGCGCCACCCCGCGGCGGCGCGATCGCGAAGTTCCTCGTGGGCCGGCCGGGTCTCGTGCACTCCGTGCGCGGCCTCGACGAGGCGAGAAGCTTGGAGGGGATCGTCGACGCCCAGATATTCGTACCGGTGGGGGGACGCGTGCTTCCTCTCACCGACAGCGCAAAACGAGCAGCGTACGTACTCGCCTACGGAAGGAGCCGTGCCGAGGCAACAGCCCGCGCGGACGAAGCCTTGGCGCAGCTCGCCATTGAAACCGGCGACGATCCACCCGGCGGTTTGGAGGCAACCAAGTGAATATGCCAGTGGGCAACGGAACGGGCTCGGCCGGTGTGTGGCAGCTGTTCAAGGAGCGTCGAAAGCGCGACGGCCTTTACGGCGCGCCGGCCTACTGGGACTCCCGTGCCAGTGCGCGGAACGGGATGGCGCGCTCACTATGGCCCTCGAACGCCTTCAATCTCGTGTGGGACGAACGGCAGCGCGCCATGCTTGCGCGCATCCTGGGGCCGATGAGCGATCGCCGCGTCATCGATGTCGGGTGCGGGACGGGGCGCGTCACGCGATGGCTCGCCGAGGAGTGCGGTGCTTCGCACGTGGTCGGCGTGGACTTTTCATATGCAACGGTGTTAGCCGCGCGAAACGAATCAGTCGCGCTCGTTTCATCCGGCATCGTCCGGTTCGAACAGGGGGACGTCGTCGCTGGCCTGGACTCCGTCGGCGCCGGACTTTTCGACGACGCCATCGTCCTCGGCTGCTTGTCCGTCGCGTGTCGTGAGCTCGCGTCGCTCCAGCGCGCGATGGCCAACGTCGCGCGACTCGTGCGGAAGGGAGGGCGCGTGCTCCTGCTTGAACCGATCCACCGCTCCCCGCTGCTGCGGCGCGTTCTCGCGCTCGGCCTCGAGGAGTGGATCGCCTGCGCGAATGGCGCTGGGCTCGCATTGGCGCTCGGTGATCGCATGGGATTCGTGCCGGCCCGTCTCGTGCTGAGCGTGCGGGACTTGCCTCGCTTTCTCGTCGCTCCTCTGTTCCATTGTGGCGAGCACCTGCTCGACGCCGCGCCTTGGTTGTCGTTCCTCGCCGACTACAAGCTCCTCCTCTTCACACGCAGCAGCTGAGCCCGCGTGTCACCGGCTACGGCTACGCTCCTGTTCGTCTCGGCAGTGATCGGCGGGGCCATCAATTCGGTTGCCGGCGGCGGGACGTTCATCGCGTTTCCAGCCCTGCTTTTCGCTGGGGTGCCGGCCGTTCCCGCCAATGCGACGAACACGATGGCGCTCTGGCCGGGTGCTCTCGCCAGCGCCATTGCTTACCGCCGCGAGCTTGGAGAATCGCGCCGCGAGCTCTTCCCGCTCGGGCTCACGTCGCTGGTGGGCGGCCTCCTCGGCTCCGTGCTCCTGCTGCGAACATCGGACCGCAGATTCTCGCTGCTCGTCCCGTGGCTCCTTCTCTTCGCGGCTTTTCTCTTCTCGTCAGGTACAAAAATCGCCAGACGGGGGTCGGGCGGCGCGCGCGCACCGCTCCCGATCGTGGTTGCCATCCAGCTGATGATCAGCCTCTACGGCGGCTACTTCGGGGGCGGAATCGGCATCATGATGCTGGCCACCCTCTCGCTCCTCGGCATGACGGACATTCACCGCATGAACGCACTCAAAACCATCCTCGCCACGCTGGTCAACGGAGTCGCTGTTATTGCATTCATCGTGGCGGGCGCGATCGCTTGGGCACCCGCAGCGGTGATGATTGGGGGAGGTGTCCTCGGCGGGTATGCAGGCGCGGCCTGGGCGCGGCGGGTGAGCCCGCGGCTCGTGCGGGGCTTCGTGCTGGCCGTCGCCTGGACGATGACGGCCTACTTCTTCGTGAGGACATACGCCCTCCGCTCGTAGCCGGGCATGAGGCTATCGGGCATAAGATTCCAGCGGAGCTGGCGCAGATCCTGACCGGCGGGGGATCGCCCTGCGAATCGATCTTTCCTCGCTCAAGGCAGCTCAGACGCGCCCACATTCCCCGCCTGCCCCCCGCAAAGATGTAACTCCCGGATGGCGTTTTCCCACAGAGCCAGAGTCCCAAAACGTTTTGCAAGCAAGGCTGCCACGTGATCCGCCCTGATTCTCAATGCGGTCCGAAGGATTGGCCTCTGGAGGTAACGCTCATGAACGGTACACGCATGGTTCTCGTGGTCTCCTGCGGAGTGGCGTTGGCCGCCGCGTGCGGCGGTAATGCCGACGTGACCTCCGCCATCGATGGCGGCACCTTCACCGGCAGCGGAACGAGCAGCGGCTCTGCGGCGGCGAGCAGTGGGACGTCCGCGGCTGCCAGCGGCAACGTGACGGCGAACGGAAGCAGCGGCGCGACCGCCAGTGGCAGCGGCAATACCGCTCCGGGCGGGAGTGGCAGCACCGGGACCGGCGGGAACAGCGGGAGCACGACGCCCAGCTCTGCCGATGGCGGACCAGCGCCCGCGGGAACCGGCGCGGTGCCTTGCGGGAATGCAATGCTAATGTGCTCTGCCCCGATGGGGGTGTGCTGCATGCCGCGAGGCGGCGGTGCGGGAGGGGGCGGGATGCCGAGCTGCGTGGCGAACCCGACGACGTGCCCTATGGGCACGACCGTGCTCGCATGCGCGGCCGGCAGCTGCGCGGCCGGCGAGGTCTGCTGCCGCACGGGCGGCGGCGGCCGTATGGGTGGCGGCGGAGGGACGACCACATGCGTCGCAAGCGCGATGTGCACGGGCGCAATCCTGTGTACGACGGATGCGGACTGTACGGCAGGCGACGTGTGCGGGCCTCGCGGGCGCTGCGCGCCGCCCAATGACGGAGGCGCCGGCGGCGGACCCCCGGCGTTCGACGGCGGGTTCCCCTTCCCCGGACGCGGGGACGGTGGTCGACGGGGCGGAGGCAATCCCCCGGACGCCGCTGTGACGGTGGACGCATCCACCGACTGATACGATCGTCGCCGCCTCTTCTCGCCCGCCGGGCGCGCGGCGGGCGAGCTCTCACAGCCAGCGAAGCGCGCGCTCCGCGATGTCTTCCCCGATGGCGAGCGATGCCGTCGCGGCCGGCGACGGTGCGTTGAGGACGTGGACCATCCGCTCCGCCTCCGCGACCGCAAAGTCGTCGACCAGCGACCCGTCACGTCGGAGCGCCTGCGCCCGGACCCCGGCGCCGCCCGGCGTGAGATCTCCCGCCGAAAGCTCAGGGACGAGTGTCGCGCATGCGCGCGCGAACGCCTCACGACTGAGCGACCGCAGCTGTTCGCGCAGTGCAGGCATCCAGTTCTTGGCAGCCATCCGCCAGAACCCCGGGAAGCGCGCGATGTCCCAGGCGTCCCGTGCGTCGAAGCTCGTGCGCGTATAGCCCTCGCGAGCGAGAGCGAGGACCGCGTTCGGACCGGCCTCGACGCCGCCGCCGATTCGCCGCGTGAAGTGGACTCCTAGGAATGGAAAGGCGGGGTCCGGCACAGGATAAATGAGGTGCCGAACCAGGTGAGCGCGCTCGGGCGCGAGCATCCAGTACTCGCCACGAAACGGAACGATCGCCACGTCCGTCGCGACGCCCGCCTGTCGCGCGATGCGGTCACTCTCGAGCCCGGCACACGCGACGAGCACGCGACCTTCGACGGCGCCCGCCGTCGATTCCACGACCACACGATCGGCGCTCCGGCGAATGCCCAGCGCGCGGGCCCCAACGCGCAGCTCGCCCCCGCGACGACCGAGCTCCGCGGCGTACGCTTGCGCCACCTTCGAATAGTCGACGATGCCGGTCTGCGGCACGAATAACGCGGCGCGTCCCGTCGCATGTGGCTCCCGCTCGCGAAGCTCGGCGACATCCATGCGCCGCACTCCCTCGAGCCCGTTGGCTTTACTGCGCCGCTCCAGCTCGTCCAGCCGCGGCATCTCCTCGTCCGTGGTGGCCACGACGACCTTTCCGCAGCGTTCGAACGGGACCGCGTGCTCTTCGCAAAACCGCTCCAGGAGCGCGCGGCCGCGGGCGCACGTTGTGGCCTTGAGTGATCCCGGTTTGTAATAGAGGCCGGCGTGGATGACGCCGCTGTTCCGCCCTGTTTGGTGCGCCGCCAGCTTCGTTTCTTTCTCCAGCACGACGACGGACGTTCCCGGACGGCGGCCCAGCAGGGCCAAGGCGCTTGCAAGGCCGACGATGCCGCCGCCGATGACGATCGCGTCCACGAACGTGTTTCCAGGCAAGGGGGCGGTACTATCTCCCGAGAACACCGTCGGTCACAGGGGGAAACGCACGCGCGATCGATTCTCGACGTTCGCTCCCCATTTTTGGTCCTGCTCTTGGCGGGCAGCGCACGCGCGCAAGCGAGGGTGTGGGCGGGGGCCCGGCGGCTGCTTGCGCCGGAAACGGGCCGCCCGTAGCTTGGCGACCGACGATGGCACGCTCAGTGGACGTCGTGGTCGTCGGAGCCGGACACAATGGGCTGGTCGCCGCCATTCTGCTGGCGCGGCACGGCCTGAGGGTGACGGTGCTCGAAGAAAAGCCGAGTGTGGGTGGCGCCTGCAAGACGGAGAGGCCATTCGGCAAGGCGCCCGGCCTGTCCACGTCCACGGGGGCGTACTTGCTTGGGCTGATGCCACCCGAGCTCATCGCGAAGCTCGGGATCGAGCTGCCGATTCTGCGTCGCGATCCACACTATTTTTTGCCCACCACGGATGGCAGATACCTGCTCTTCGGGTCCGACCGGCAATCGACGAAACGTCAGTTTCTCGACTTTTTCTCGGAACGAGACTGGCATTCCAACGAGGCGCTCAGCGCCGAAATCGCCCAGCTTCGGGAGGACATCGCGCCCACCTGGCTGTCCGAGCCGGTTTCAATAGAGGATACCGCAGAGCGCTACGTGCGTCCTCCGCTGCGCCAAGCCTTCGTCGACCTTTGCCGCCGACCCATAGCCCACTACCTCGCGCGCTTCGACTTTCGAAGCGACCTGCTCCGCGCGATGTACGCCGTCACCGACGGTTTTTCGGGTCTGAACGGCACATGGAGTACGCCAGGCACGGGAATGAACTTTCTCGTGCACAACATGTGTCGTCTGCCTGGGGCCGACGGCACGTTCATGCTGGTTCGCGGCGGCATGGGAACTGTGACAGCAAGGCTCGCCGACGCAGCGATGCGCGCCGGCGCAACGATCGAAACGTCCCGGCGTGTCGATCGCATTCTCATCGACCGGGGCGCGGCGCGGGGGGTCGCGCTCGAGGACGGGACCGAGCTACGCGCGCGGATCGTCGTGTGCAACGCCGATCCGTTCCGGATGCGTGAGCTCGTGGGCGCGGGATCGTTCCCCCGCGAATTCAACGAACGGATCCAGTCGTTCGCCCGCGATGGCACGACGATGAAGGTCAACCTCGCGCTCGGCGGTCTGCCGAAATTCACCTGTCTTCCAGAGAGCGACGCCCCATACGGCCCAACGATCCATCTCTTGCCGGACGAGAAGGACATCCTCCCTGCGCTGGAGCGCGCCTTCGAGGAGGTCCAACAGGGACGCCTCCCGGAGCTGCCGACGATCGAGTGGTACATCCATACGACGATCGATCCGACCATGAGGGACGAGGCAGGGCACCACAACAGCGCGCTTTTCGTGCAATGGGTGCCTTACGCGCTCGCAGACGGCAAGAGCTGGGACGAGGAGGAGAACCGGTACGTGAGCCACCTCCTCTCGATCTGCGACCGCTTCGCTCCGGGCACGAGCGACCTCGTCATCGACACCTTCACCCTCACGCCGCCCAAGATCGAAGCGCACTTCGGTATCACCAGGGGACACATCCATCATGTGGACAACGGATTCGGCTTCGCCGATCGCTTGCCCTACGCGACCCCCATCGATGGATTGTACTCCTGCAGCGCCGGGACGCACCCGGCCGGGAGCGTCATTGGGTGCGCTGGCCACAACGCGGCCCAACGCATTATCCGCGAAGCCTGAGGTCACCCGGAGCGTCTGTCGCTGGTGTATCGCCGACAGAATGGGCCCTGGAGCACGAGCGAGATGGCGCGCACGAGGTGCAGCTCCGAAAGGATGCGCAATGCCTCGAGGGGCGGCAGGCCTGACCGCTCCACGAGCTGCTCGATCGAGGTGCGACCGTCAATGCGGGGAGCTAGAGCTCGGGGGATCGAAGTTCGGGTCCGGCATACAACGCTCATCCAAGCGAAGCGCGGAGAGTGCCCGTACGTCAACGCGGCTACGAGCTGCGCTCCTTTCGATGGCGGCGCGCGAGCGCGCTATCGTCGTTCACGTGCCCGTGTACGCACTTGGACCCTCCCTCGCCTTTCCTCCCCCGAGCGAGGCCGAGGATGGGCTGCTCGCCATCGGTGGCGACCTTTCCCCCGAGCGCCTGTTGCTGGCGTATCGCTCCGGAATCTTCCCCTGGTACGACGACGAGCTGCCCATTCTTTGGCACTCGCCGGATCCGCGCTGCGTGCTGCGCGTCGATCGCGTGCACGTCGGGCGGACGCTCCGTCGGGTCATCGCGCAACGCACGTACGAGATCCGCTTTGACCACGACTTCGTGGGCGTAATCCGCGCGTGCAAGGCGACGCCTCGCGCCGGGCAGGACGGGACGTGGATCACGAACGAAATGGAACGCGCCTACGTGCGCCTGCACCACCTCGGCTACGCACACTCCGTCGAGGCGTGGGAGGGGACCGCGCTGGTGGGAGGGCTCTACGGCGTCTCTCTTGGAAGGATTTTTTTCGGCGAGTCGATGTTCGCTTGCCGCCCCAACGCTTCCAAGGCGGCGCTCGTCGCGCTTGCTCAGCGTCTGGCTCGGTGGGAGTTTCGCCTCATTGACGCACAGGTCTCCACTCCTCACACGCTCTCGATGGGCGCGGAGGAGTGGCCGCGCGCACAGTTCCTCGAAATGCTCAAAGCGGAGCTGGACCACCCTACGCGCAAGGGAAGCTGGTCGGACGACAACGCGCCGGAGCTCGAGCCACCAACGAAGCTCACCCCTTCGCGAGGCTAGCGTAGAAGGCCACGTACGCTAAGGGGACCACCGCACCGAGAATCACGAAGAAGGCCCCTCGCCCGAAGAGGCCCTTGCGTCCTGGCAGCATGACCATCCCGCTGGAAGCAAGAAAGAGCAGCGCCACCGCGTAGGCGTCCGCAAAATAGGTCCATGCCTTCTTCCCTCGGTTCAGGTGAAGCCAGTTCGCCGCGCGGAGAAAAAAGCGGGCGCGCTGCCCCTCCTCGATGACGTGACCTGTCGCGACGACCACGTGCAGCGTGCGGTGTTCGAAGAGAATCTCGAGCTGGTCGCCCTCGCGGTACACCTCGCGTGGAGCCTCCGTGATCCCGAGCGCCGAGAGCACCCGCTTCGACGCCACTGCGTCGTCGTCGGGCAACGCCGAGCCGACCTCGTGCGTCGCCGAAGTGTTTCTGAAGTTCGGGTCCCAATCGGCCACATGGTTCACCGCGAGCCCGCTTGCTGCATAAACGACGGTAAGGCCCACAGCCGAGTACCCGGCATCACGATGCAAAGCGCGCAGCCAGGCTCGCCACCGTCCGCGTCCGCCCTGCCGGCGGCGTACATCGTCAGCCATAGCGCTCTTCCATCCAAGGGTCGGCATGGTTGTGGTAGCCGCGCGTTTCCCAGTAGCCGGGGTGATCTTCTGACGTGAACCGAATTCCGGTCAGCCACTTGGCGCTCTTCCAGAAGTAGAGGTTCGGCACGAGAGCACGCACGGGCGAACCGTGCGCGCGACCGAGCGCTGTCCCCTGGAGCCTGTGCGCGACGAGGACGTCCGGCGTCAGCGCCTCGCGCAGCGGGACGTTGGACGTGTAACCATGCGCCGCCTCGAAGACGACGTGGTGGGCGGCGGGCTTGAGGCCGGCCCTCTTGGCCAGGTCGGCGACCCGCACGCCAGTGAAGTGCGCACCGAGGACGCTCCACTTCGTGACGCAGTGCACGTCGCACTCTTGCTCGACCTGGGTCATCGCCAGGAGCTCGGAAAAGTCCATTGAAAAGGGGCGTTCGACCTCGCCATGCACCTGCAGCCGCCAGCTGCCAGGGCTGGGGTCGCCCTCTTCGCCGCCCATAGGGCGAAGGCGTTTGAGGAGATATTGATTGGGCGGCAGGCGAGGGCGCCCGTCCGGTCGCCTTGATGCGCGTGCCCGACGCTCCTCCTCGTCATCGGCGAGGACATATGCGCCTCCTCCCAGAGCGAGCACGACGGTGCTTGCCGTCAACGTTCGAAGGAACGTCCGGCGCTGCATGGAAGGAACGAAGACGCGGCTGGAGCGGAGAGGCTGCTGCACGGTGATAGAAGGATCTACGCGCCTCTTAGCGGGCGGTTACGCCATCCAGCATGCCACGTCTGCGCCCAGGGGCGACGCTTTGGTGGGAGCTAGGCCGGTCAGCGGCGCTGAGCGGTTAGTTGACGAGGGTGTGACCCCGCGCTCAACTCGAGTGAACCCATGCAACGCGCAGGTGGGGTACCCGCGAATATCGAGGTGGGGGCGCTCGGCGAGGCGATGCTCGAGGCCGCACGCAGCGCGCGAATCGGGGTGACCGTCACGATGGTGGAAGGCCCCCGCCCGCACGTGGTCTACGTGAGCGACCACGCGGCGCAAATCATGGGATGGTCCGTGGAGGAGCTTCTCGAAGGAGACCCGCTCCAGCGCATCGCCCCCGAATATCGCGCCGAGGCGGCCGCCCGCTTGGCCGACCGCGCCGGGGGCTCCACCGCAGAGCGCTCGTTCGAGATCGACATTCTGCGTAAAGACGGCCGTCGAATACCCATCGAGATCGCCACGAGCGCGGTGAACATCGACGGCCGCCGCGCCGTATTCTCGTTCCTCGTGGACGTGAGCGCCCGGCGGTCTGCCGAAAACGAGCGCCTGCGCAACGAGGCGCGCTTTCGTGAGCTGATCGAGAGCGCGCCGGAGCCGATCGGCATCATACGCGACGGCTATTTTGTGTACGCCAACCCGGCCTACAGGCGCGCGCTCGGGTTCTCCGACCCGGCGGCGTTGTACTCGACGCCGACCCGTTCGATCCTCGACCCCTCCGAAGTCGACGTGTGCGTTGCGCGCGAGGCGCGCTTGCAAGCGGGGCACAAACAACCGTCGCAGATCTACCACGTGCGCCGCACGGATGGGACGGTGCTCCTCCTGGAAGTCAGCAGCGTTTGCTTCGAGTACGAGGGTAAGCCCGCCATCCTCAATATGGCCCGCGACATCACGGCGAGGAGGCGCCTCGAGACTCAGCTGGTTCAGAACGACCGACTGGCAGCGTTGGGCACCTTGGCCGCAGGAGTGGCGCACGAGATCAATAACCCGCTCGCCTATCTAATGCTCAACCTCGAGTGGGTCGTTCGGAATTTGCCAAGCATGTCGCACGATCCCGAGAGCGTCCGATCCCTGGTGTCGATGCTTGAAGAAGCGCAACAGGGCGCCGAGTGCGTTTCGACGATCGTCCGGGATCTGCGAAGCTTTTCGCGGGCAGATGGCGAGACTCGGCGCGCAGTCGACGTGGCGGCAGTGGCGCAGTCCGCGATCAAGATCGCGGGGCATGAGATTCGCCGTCATGCCCGGGTAGTCACCACCTTCGACCCAGCCCAGCCAGTGTGGGCGAATAACGCCCGGCTCGAACAGGTGATGGTCAATCTCCTGCTCAACGCCGCGCAGTCGATGTCCGCGGCCGATGCCCAGCGCAACGAGATCCGCGTGAGCGTGCGAGGTCTGGAGGGGCAAACGCTGCTGGAGGTCGCCGACAACGGCGCTGGGATCGCGGCGGACGTGCTGCCGCGGATATTCGATCCGTTTTACTCCACGAAACCCGTGGGCGTGGGCACAGGTCTCGGTCTGTCGATTTGCCATGGCATCGTGACTTCTCTCGGCGGCAAAATCTCGGCTTATAGCGCGCTGGGGGAAGGGTCGACCTTCCGCGTGACCCTACCGGCCACCGAGCGTCGGGACGCCGAGCCGGGCTCTGGCAGCGAGCTACCCACCGTTCCGTCTTTGCCGCACGGCGTTCGCGCGCAGGTTCTCGTCGTCGACGACGAAGCTCCCATCGCAGACCTCATGCGCGAGCTGCTTGCGAATGACCACGATGTTGCCGCAGCTACGAGCGCGCACGAAGCGCTCGCCATCCTCGACTCGGAAAAGGCTTTCGACGTCATCTTCTGCGATCTCATGATGCCGGAGATGAGCGGAATCCAGCTCTACGAGCTGCTCCGCAAAAAGAAGCCGGGCCTCGAGGCGAGGATCGTATTCATGACGGGCGGAGGGTTCACGACAAGCGCCGCCGAGTTCCTCGCGACGATCGGCAACCGCCGTCTGGAGAAGCCCTTCAGCCTCGGCGTGGTCGAAGAGATCGCCCGCGAAATGGCCGCATCGAGGCTGCACGAGGGCCCGCGGTGACCGCCACCGTCCTCCTCAACATCGATCTCGGCGAGCTGCCGGACGAGTCCCCGGCGCTGTACGCGTTTGCGGACGTGGCGAGCATTGCCTGCGGGGGCCACGCCGGAGACGTCGACTCGATGCGATGCGCGGTAGAACGCTGCCGGGCGTCGGGAACCCGCGTCGGCGCTCATCCGTCTTACCCCGACCGCGAAGGCTTCGGTCGGCAGCCGATGGAGTTTGGGGCTCCTGCCCTGCGGGCGGTCGTTGCGGAGCAATGCGCGCGGCTCGTCGCCATCGCCACCGCGGCGGGGGAGCCCGTGGTCTACGTCAAGGCGCACGGCGCGCTCTACCACGCCGCCCGCGAGCAAGCGGCCACCGCGGAAGCCGTGCTCGACGCGGTCCTCGATGTCCTCGGGACGGGTGCCGTCGTCATCGGACCCGCTCACGGCGAGCTCGCGCGCGCCGCCGCCCACAAGCGTCTGCAGTACGCACGAGAGGCTTTTGCCGATCGCGGCGCATTGCCCGATGGGACCCTCATCCCACGCGATCGCCCCGGCGCCCTGCTGCTCGACCCCGCTGACGCGGCGGCGCGGGCACGCGTGCTCGCGTCGCGAGGCGATGTCGACACGCTCTGCGTCCATGGCGACACCCCTGGAGCGGTCGACGTCGCGCGAGCAGTGCGCGCCGCGCTCGACACGTTACGCCGGCCATAAATGCCCCTGCTCATGCAGCCGTTCGGCGACGCCTCACTGCGCGTGCGATTGCCCGAGGGGGCGAACGGACGCGCCGTCCTCGAGGCGCTGCGATCGCTGCCAGGCCTCATCGATGCCGTCGTGTCCGAGCGGCATGCCATGGTCACATTCGAGCCCTCGGCCCCGCCGCATGGCATCGAGGCCGCGATCGAGCGCGCACTCGCCCGACCCGGCCCCACCGCGTCCGGACGCATCCACACCGTCGCGGTGGAGTACCGCGGCGACGACTTGGCCGAGGTCGCGCGGACGTGTGGGATGTCCACGGAAGAGGTCGTCGCCGCGCATGCCGACGGTGATTACGTGGTGGCGGCCATCGGCTTTTTGCCAGGATTCGGGTACCTGCGCGGGTTGGACGCGCGCCTCGCCGTTCCGCGGCGAGCGAGCCCGAGGCCCCGCGTCGATCCGCTGTCAGTCGCCGTTGCCGGGCCCTACACGGGCATATATCCGTTCGCGTCGCCGGGGGGCTGGAACCTGCTCGGGACCGCCATTGATTTCGCGCCGTTCGACGTGCAGAACGGCGCGGCGCTGTCCGTCGGTGATCGCGTGCGCTTCACGCGCACTTCACGACCTCGGTCTGCTGGACGATGATCGCGATTGTCGCGATCGCCGGACTGGCCACCGTTCAAGATGGAGGACGAGCGGGGCACATGCACGAGGGCGTGCCCCCGGGGGGGCCGCTCGTGCCGGAGCTCCTTGCGCGAGCCAACGCGGCAGTGCGCAACGCCCACGGCCAGGCCGCCATCGAGCTCATGGGTCGGATCACGCTCGAGGCGCATCACCCAATCACAATCGCGACGGACGACGGTGACGCTCGATTGCTCCGCGAAGGTGAGAGGTGCACTGTCATGATGGGTCGCGCGAGGGCTCGGTACATCGCGGTGCGCGGAGGATTCGACGTCCCCGTTGTCCTCGGAGGGCGCGGAACGCTCGTCGTCGCAGGTCTCGGCGGACACGAGGGACGCTCGTTGCGACGGGGTGATATTCTGCGAGCCGGCGATTCGCCGATGGCCGCCGCGCGAACGGAGCTCCCGGCGCCGCCCGATCGAGAAGGCCCGCTGCGGATCATTCCCGGGCCCGACGCGGACCGATTCGAGGCCCAAGACCTCGTGGTGCTCTTGTCGTCGACCTTCGTGATCGACTCGCGGAGCGACCGCGTCGGCATCCGACTCACAGGAGCAGGCCGGCTGACCCGACCTCCAGCGGATATCGGTGCATCGTCGCCCATGGTGCGCGGCGCTATCCAGGTCCCTCCGTCGGGTGAGCTGATCGTCCTTGGCCCTGACCACCCGACGACGGGCGGCTATCCCGTCGTGGCGACCGTCGCGCATGCCTGCCTCGGCGCCCTCGGCGCGCGGCCGCTCGGCGCGGCTGTGCGGTTCGTGAAATGAGCGGGTGCGCGACGCCGGCGGGACGGGTCTGCGTAGTGGGCCGCCGCGCTTGCGTGTCTTTGCGGGTGCGCGCACGCTTGGCGCTGGTCACAGCATCCAAAAGGAGACGAGTATGCGCAAACCGATCCGCCGCGCCGCCATCCTCGGCGCGGGCGTCATGGGCAGCGGCATCGCCGCGCACTTCGCCAACGCCGGGGTGGAGGTCTCGTTGCTCGACGTGGTTCCCTCGGGCCTCAGCGACGGCGACCGATCTGACAAGCGCGCGCGCGACCGGCTGGCCGTCATCGGGCTAGAGCGGGCGCTCAACGCGCGGCCCGCGGCGTTCTTCCACAAGGATTTCGCGCGCCGAGTCTCTGTCGGCAACTTCGAGGACGATCTCGACCGAGTGCGCGGGTGCGACCTGGTCATCGAGGCCGTCATCGAACAGCTGGGGCCAAAGCGCGCCCTATTCCAGAAGCTCGACGGTCTCGTCCCGGAGCACTGTTTGATCGCGTCGAACACCAGCGGGTTGCGGATCGCCGAGATGGTGGAGGGGCGCTCTGCGTCCTTCCGCTCACACTTTCTCGTCATGCACTTCTTCAACCCCGTTCGGTACATGAAGTTGCTCGAGCTGGTGGCTGGATCCGATACCGAGAAGGCGACGCTCGACGACGCGCGGCGCTTCGGCGAAGACGTCCTCGGCAAGGGCGTCGTGCTCGGCAAAGACACGCCGAATTTCGTCGGCAATCGGATCGGCGTTCACGCCATGATGTCCGCGATCCACCTGATGCTCGACGAAGGCCTCGAGCCCGAGGACATCGACGCCATTACCGGCGAGCCGCTCGGTCACCCGAAAAGCGCGTCGTTCAGGACGGCCGATCTTGTCGGTGTCGACACCCTCGTGCACGTGGCCGACAACTGCTTCGCCTCGTTGCCAAACGACGAGGACCGACGCGTCTTCGAAGTTCCGGCGTTCATGCGCGCGATGGTGGAGAGAAAGCTTCTCGGCGACAAGACCAAGGGCGGATTCTATCGGAAGGGGAAAGACGGGCAGATCGAGACGTTGGACCCAAACACGCTCGAATACCGTCCCCGCGGTGGAGACAAGGAGATCCGGAAGGCGTGCAAAAACGTGTCGGCGGTGGACGACCCCGCAGCGCGACTCCGACGATTCGTGCTCGGCTCGAACGACGAATCGGCAGCGAAGGCGTCTGCTGTGGCGTGGAAGCTCCTGTCCCGCTCGCTCTCCTATGCAGCGAGGCGGGTCGGCGAGATCGCCGACGAGGTGACGGCGATCGACGACGCGATGCGGTGGGGTTTCAACTGGGACCTTGGTCCCTTCGAGAGCTGGGACGCGCTCGGAGTCGAGGTAGTCATCGAGCGGATGAAAAAGGACGGCGTTGTTTTGCCGGCGGCGATCGACCGTATGCGCGCCTCCGGCGCGAAGAGCTTCTACGCCGACGGGCAGGTGTTCGACCTCCTCGCCGGCGAGCACCGCCGCCGAACCGTCGACGCGCGCGCGATCCCGCTCCCTGCGCTGCGCAAAGGGAGCGCGCCCGTGCTCGAGAACGACGGAGCCCAGGCGTGGGACCTTGGCGACGGCGTGCTCGGCCTAACCTTCAAGACAAAAGCGAACAGCATCGACGCCGACGTGATCCGCATGATCAACGACTGCGTCGCGAAAGCAGAGACCGACTTCCGCGCGATGATCGTTACCAACCAGGGCGAGCACTTCTGCGTCGGCGCAAACCTGCTTCTGGTCGTGATGGCCGCAGGCTCGGGTCAGTGGGACTCCATCCGCTCGATGGTGCAAGGCTTCCAGCTGGCATGCCAGCGGATGAAGTACGCGTCCGTGCCCGTCGTTGCAGCGCCCTATGGCATGACTCTCGGAGGTGGCCTGGAATTGTGCCTGGGCGCAGGACACGCGCAGGCTGCCGCGGAAACATACGCTGGCCTGGTGGAGGTCGGTGTGGGACTCGTACCCGGCGGCGGCGGCTGCATGAACCTGCTCTGGCGCGCGTTCGACGGGATCCCAGAAGGCGCGACGGTGGACCCCTACGCGCTCGTCACCCAGGTCTTCAAGAACATCGCGCTCGCGCGCGTGGCGACCAGCGCGGAGGAGGCGAAGGCGCTCGGATACCTCGGCCGCGCATCGGGGGTCTCCTTCGACCGCGCGCGCCTCGCGGCGGATGCCAAATCGCAGGCCCTCGGCCTCGCCCAGAGCGGCTTTCACCCCCCGCCTCCACGTGCGCACGTCCTACCGGGCGAGAGCGGGATCGCGACGCTGTCTATGATGATAAGGACGCTCGTTGACGCGGGGCAAGCGAGTGAACACGATGCAAAGGTAGCTACCAAGCTCGCCGAGGTTCTTTGCGGCGGCGTCGGAGGTTCCTCGCATGAGGTCACCGAGGACGAGATGCTCGACCTCGAGCGCGAGGCGTTTCTCAGCCTCTGCGGCGAGGCGAAGAGCATCGAGCGCATGCAATACACGCTGATGAACAACAAGCCGTTGCGAAATTGAAAACATGACCGCTTCTCGACCGGAGGATCCGCGGAGATGATCGACGACATCGTGATCGTGGATGCCGTGCGCTCGGCGGTCGGCCGCGCGCATAAAGGGACGCTCGCCCAGACGCGCCCCGACGAGCTCGCGGGCCAAGTGATCGCCGCCCTTCTCGCGCGGGTCGGGAAGGTGGCTCCGGCGGAGATCGAAGACTTGGTGCTCGGCTGTGCCATGCCGGAAGGCGAGCAGGGGCTGAACGTCGCGCGGGTCGCAGGACTGCTGGGCGGTCTTCCGGTCGATTCGAGCGCGATGACCATCAACCGATTCTGTTCGAGCGGCCTGCAGGCTATCGCGATCGCAGCGGGCTCGATCGCAACGGGGGCTCATGATGTCGTCGTCGCTGCCGGGGTCGAGTCGATGACAATGGTCCCCATGACGGGCAACAAGCTGAGCGCGTCGCCCGAAGCGATGCGGCGCTGTCCGGACGTGTACGTTCCGATGGGGCTGACGGCGGAGAACGTCGCCAAAAGGTTCGGGGTGTCACGCGCCGAACAGGACGCCTTCGCGATGAAGAGCCAGCAGAAGGCTGCCACCGCGCAGAAGGCCGGCGCATTCGACGAGGAGATCGTGACGGTCAAAGCGACGCGCTACGAGAACGGCAAACACGCGACGGTCGACTTCCGTCGGGACGAGCTCGTCCGCGCCGACACGACCCTCGGGGGGCTTGCCTCGCTGAAGCCGGCATTCGTCAAGGACGGCACGGTCACCGCGGGCAACGCTTCGCCCCTTTCGGACGGGGCGGCCGCTGTGCTGGTCATGAGTCGCTCCAAGGCGAAGGCGTTCGGCGTCGCGCCGCTTGGCTATTTCCGCGCCTTCGCGACGGCAGGCGTCGACCCTGCCATCATGGGCATCGGGCCAATCCCCGCCGTGCGCAAGCTTCTTTCGAAGGCAGGGCTATCGGTGCGCGACATCGACCTAATCGAGCTGAACGAGGCGTTCGCGAGCCAGGCAGTTTACGTGCAGCGCACCCTGGAAATCCCGGATGACAAGCTGAACGTCAACGGAGGCGCCATCGCGCTCGGGCACCCGCTCGGGTGCACCGGTGCCAAGCTCACTGCGACGGCTCTTTACGAGCTCAGGCGCCGGGGTGGTCGGTATGCCGTGATCACCATGTGCATCGGCGGAGGCATGGGCGCCGCCGGCCTGCTGGAAGCAGCGCGCTGACGCGGGTTGCGCGCTGGCTGCCGGGAACGGTGGCGTGTCAGCGCACGCCGGCGGGGGAGCCGAGGACCGAATCGGCGAACGCTCGATAGCCGCTTTCCCAGCGGGCGAGATCGCCCGCGAGGCCGTCTGTGACCTTCACGCCGAAGCCGGACGGCACCGTGGCCCCGTCACTCGGCCCGAAGGCACGTTTCCATGCCACGACTCCCGCCAGGCGGACGCGACGTTCCGATCGGGGCGGCCACATCTCGAGCCAGACCTCCTGGCCGGCGTCGATCGGATCGAGAGTACGCACATAGACGCCTCCGCCGCTCACGTTGTAGGAGAACCCAATCTCGTCTTCCTCGCGGCCAGCCGCTCGGAACGCAACGGCCGTCCCATAGAGCACGCGAGGGGTGGCGCGCTGGTCGACACCACGGCGCGAGAGGAGCTCGTTCGTCAGAAACAGCACGTTTTCCGGTGGGGCGTACCCGTCCGCCACCGTGTTGGGGCCAAACGGCGCTATTGCCGCATGAATCGTGGCCATCCGCTTGGGAGGGGCTACGACGATCCATGCCGCCTGTGAACGCGCGTCGCGCGCCGCCGCGAGCACCGGCACCGGGCCGTCGGGCATGAGGGCGTCCTCCACGACCACGACGCGCGCTCCGTCGATCGCGAGCTCCTTGCTGAGATCCTCGCCCGTCGCCACGAAGCGCACCGAGAAACCCCCCTGGTACAGCGCCCGACCAATGACACGGCGCCAGCGGGCGTCCGAGCCGGCCACGAGGGCGAAACCGTCGCGTCGCTTCGGCTCACCCGGGGGCCGCGCTACCAGCGGGCGCAAGCGGCGGACGAGCGCGCGCTCGATGGTCCGGCCAATCAGATCGTCGCCGCCCCACGAGAAGATTTCCGTGAAGGCGAGATCGTTGCGTTCCGGAGGAGCGCCCAGAATGGGCACCTGCGTAAGGCGCGCTTGGGCACGCACGTGGGCGCATGTCTCGGCGGCCCCCGACGCGTCCATCCGAAGGATGATCGCCACCGCGTCCACCCCGGCGAGCGCCAACGGTGCGTCGTCGCAGCGGCCGACGAACGCCGTCGAAAGCCCCACCTCGTTTGCGGCATTCTCGATGTGCCGACACATTTCGTCCGCGAAGGTCCCCACCACCACCAGCGAGCGTTCTGCTGTCACGGCACGACCTCTCCGACCGAGTCACCTCTTGGCAGTGAGCGCACGGTCTTGCGCTCATCGAATATACGCGCGTCGTCATTTGTGTGCAGCGGACGCGCCTGCAGAGCAACGGAGCAGCGACGGCGCTGCTTTAGGCCATCGACGCGTTAACCCCGGCCTCGACTGCGGCCACCTCCGCCGTCTTTAGGTTGAGGTCACCTCCTTGGGGAGGATCGTAAGGCGCCCGACCCACCTGTTTCGTTCTATAGCGGCTGTCGAAGATTCCGAGCAGGTAGGCCTCCAGGCAGTACCTGAAGATACTCTTTTGATTTAAATCCGGGTGAACGAGGTGTGCGATCTTGGCATGAGCCTCGCCGAGCTTGCTCCAATGCAGGCCGGCGCTTTCGTGGTGCGCGGTGTGGTAGCCGTTGTTGAAGACCAGCCAGTTTCCAAGCTTGGACACGAAATTCCGCGAGTGGTTGTGCTCGGACCACGGATCCGCATGCACGTGCTGGATGTAGTTGATGAAGATCATCGACCAATTGGCAAAGATCGCCGGAATGCCGAAGCCGAAACCCCAGACGAGCAGGCCCTGCGACCAGCTCCTGCGCGCGAGGATCGCAAACGCGAGCAGCCCGAGGTGCGCGCCGACCACGGTGAGCCTTTGCACGAGGATTTGCCGGGTGAGTGAGGGGTTCGTGGCGCGTGCCTTGTCGATGTACTCCTTGATGGGCCCCGCCTGCCAGTAGGCGGACACGAAGTAATACGTGCTCGCGATCAGCCACGTGTTGCGCTTCGAATAACGCCACGTGATCGTCGCGTCGCCGGCCTTGTTCACGAACTTGTGATGGTTCAGGTTGTGTGTGGGGATCCACGCAAACGTGGGAAACCCGTAGAAGATGCTGAGCCACGCCGCGTAGGCCGCGTTCCATTTGCGGCTCTTGAACGTCGGGCAGTGGTTCTGGTTGTGGCTGAATACGCCCGCGCAAAATCCGAAATAGAGGCTCAGCGGCAGCAGCCACGGGATGAGCCGGGGCTCGAGGTATGGGGCGAAGCCCACGGCAGGAAAAAAGACGAACGCCCAGAGCAAGGTTCGCCAGTCGGAACGGTGACGCAGGAGCATGCAAAACCTCTACGGTGCGAGAGCGTACGGCGCGACCCGGCGAAGGGCATCACTTTTCCGTCACGTCGGGTGCGCAATGCGTTTCGCGTGCGTATGGCCCGCCGTCCGCGGTTGCCAATACGGCGTAAAGATCAGGCCGGCGATCGCGAAAAAATCCCCACGCTGCGCGCGTGCGGGCCAGCGCGTCGAGATCAAAGCGCGACAGGATGATGCCCTCGTCCGTTCGTCCGAGCTCGGCGAGCTTGTCCCCGCGCGCGTCAGCGATGAACGAGGAGCCGTAGAAGCGCTGCCCCTCTTCGACGCCGATGCGATTGGCGGCCACCACGGGCACCGCGTTCGAGACGGCGTGGCCCAGCATTGCACGCTGCCAGGGGTCGCGCGTGTCGAGGTCGGGCTCGTGCGGCTCGCTGCCTATGGCCGTCGGATAGAGAAGGACCTCGGCGCCGAGGAGCATCATCGCGCGCGCGGATTCGGGGAACCACTGGTCCCAGCAGATGCCCACCCCGAGCGCTCCGAACCGGGTGCGCCACACCCGAAAACCCGTATCACCTGGGCGGAAGTAAAACTTCTCCTCGTACCCCGGCCCGTCAGGGATGTGGCTCTTCCGGTAAACTCCGAGCAGCTCGCCGTCGGCGTCGATGACCGCGACGCTGTTGTAGTACGCCGGCCCGGCGCGCTCGAAGAACGAGACCGGCAGGACGACGCCGAGCTCGCGTGCCACGTCGCGCATTCGAGCGATCGCCTCGTCGTCGTCCACCTGCCGCGCCTCGGCGAAGTGCTCCGCCCGCTCGTCGCGGCAGAAGTAGCGCCCTTCGAGCAGCTCGGGAGCAAGCACCACCTGCGCGCCTTGCGCCGCCGCACGTCGCACGTGCGCCTCGACGCGCGCGATGTTCTCCGCGCGCGGTCCTCCGAGCGGGCACTGGACGGCGGCGACGGTAATCGAGCGCGCGCCGGGAACGCGCGGGGCAGCGGTCATGGCAGCGGCCGTGGTTGCTGTTGCGTGATGCAGTGAAACGCGCCGCCGCCCGTCAGGATCGCGCGCGCATCGAGCCCAATCGCGCGACGGCCCGGAAAGAGCGCGCCGATGCGTTCGACCGCCTCGTCGTCCCAAGGGGCGCCGTAAGTTGGTACCACGACGCAGGCGTTGCTCACGTAAAAGTTCAAGTAACTGGCGGGCATGGGCTGACCCCACGAGTCGGGCAGGAGGCCCGGCGATGGGACGCGCACCACCTCTAGCCGGCGACCGCGTGCGTCACGGAGGCCGGCGACTGCGTGCGCCAGCGCGCGCAGCACATCGCGGTTGGGGTCTTCGCTGGTGCGTGCCTCCATCACGACCACGACCCCGGGGCGCACGAAGCGAGCGACCGTGTCCACGTGGCCGTCGGTGTGATCGTTTGCGAGCCCGTCGTCCAGCCACAGCACGGCCTCGGCCCCGAGCGCGTCGCAGACGGCGCGTTCGATCGCGCTCACTCCTAGGCCGGGGTTGCGATTTGGGTTGAGCAAGCACTGGCGAGTCGTCAGCACGCTGCCCTCGCCGTCCACCTCGACCGAGCCGCCTTCCAAGACGAGCGGCATCGTGTACGCGAGACCGCCCGCAAAGTAGGCGATCTGTGAGGCGACCGCCTCGTCGCCGTCGAGGACGTACTTGCCGCCCCAGCCATTGAACGAGAAACGCACCGACGCGGCCGCCCCGTGCGGACCGACGAGAAAGACCGGCGCGGTGTCGCGCAGCCAGATGTCACCGAAAGCCACCCGATGAAAATGCACGCTCGATTGGAAGAGCGCCGCGCGGGCCGATGCCTCGTGCGGCTCATCCGGCACGAGCACGTGGACCGCTTCTCCCGAGGCGATGGCTGCAACGAGCCGGGCTACCGCGAGGCGCGCGAGAGTCAGCTCGGCTCCCCACAGCTTCTCGTGGCTAGGCCACGCAAGCCACGTTCCCGCGTGCGGTCCCCACTCGGCGGGCATGTGGAGACCGGCGTCACGCGGCGTGATCACGGCGCGGATATAGCGACGAAGCCATCAAGGCGCCAGGTCTACCCGCGCCGGGTAGACGACCATGACCCTGTCGTCTTTGCCGCCGCCAGCGGCGCCGGAGCACGCGTCGGAAGCCCAGGCTCCGGAGCGAACGACGAGCTCTCCGACGCAGGCGATGAAAGGCGGTCCGAGCTCCGGGTCGAGGTCATCGACCTCGTTCGCCGCCACCGTCACCTGCCCGCTCTCTGGCCTGGCGGTGAAGACGAGATCGACGAACGGAGGCGCGGCCACACGGTCGACGCACCCGCACACCCGCGCGCGCGCGGGCTCGAGGGCCGGCAGGAGCATCCGCGCCATCGGACCCGATTCGTCGAGCGGCTCGCGCCGAACATCGCTTCCGCAGACGACCACGACGCGCCCCGCGCCGTCCGCCACGTCGCCGAGCCTCCACGAGCGGTCACAC
>JALYHV010000216.1 GCA_030776205.1 Myxococcota bacterium
TCGCCTCGCCTCGCTTGCACGACTGAATGGCCCCCGCGACTGCGGCGAGGCGGGCCTTCGCTTCGCCCATGTTGAAGGGCTGGTCCGAACCGCCGGCGGTCGGCCCAGGCATACCTTCCTTGGGAGACGTGGGCGCCGCCTTCGGCTCCTTCGGCTGCGCTCGAGCGGCCTCTTTGGGCACCTCGCCAACTGCGCTGCCGGCGCGTGCAGGCAACGCCACGGGTTCGCTCGAGGGGAGAACGTTTTCGTGCGCCGCTGGCGGGGTCGCCGGCACGCCCGTGCCGTCGGGGTGAGCGTTCGCCACTACCGGGGCTGCGCTCGCCGTCTGCTCCGTGGTAGCGGGCGCCGCGGGTCTCGCGCTCGCCGACATCGCTTGCTTTTCGGCCGGCGGCTCGTCTTTCCCACGCATCAGCACGGCTGTCGTACCAATCGCCGCCACGACAACGAATGCTCCGGCGCCGAGCGCAAAAAGCACGAGCGGCTTGCCCTTCGCTACGTTCTGAAACCGCCCCGAGCCGCCGGGAGCCGCGGACGGGAAGTGCGTGATGGATGGCGCCGAGAGAATCGGTGCGGCCAGCGCGGGGTTGAAGGCTCCGCCCCCGCCCAGATTCATGATGTCCTCGACGCGGCTGCGGCTTGCGAGGTCGTCGCTGTGCAGCTGCGCGCTCAGCTGGCGGATGTCGATGAGCCCAGACGCTTCGCCGATAGCGTTCGGTTTCTCGTCCTCTTCAGCGCCACGACTGCTGAGCGCAGTGAGCGAAAAAAGCACGCTGTTCTCGTTCCGCGCGCCGGTGGCGGTGGCCTTGTGCGCGTCGTCGTGCAAGCCGGCCATTCCCGCGGGCGCGCTCGTCAGCACCTCCTCCTCTCCGCCGGCATGTGCGGCTCCGCCAAAGAGATCTGCGGCCGGTGCTCGACCTGCGGTGCGTCGGGCGACCGCCGCGGAGTTTCCCGATGCGGAGGCGCTCCCGTGGTGGCCATTCATCTCCGGTGCCGCCTGACGGCCGGCGCTTTGCCGAGCCGCCGTCGCGGCGCGGGCGGCTCCAAGCATGGTCGACGCGTCCTGAATTCGCGTGGGCAGCTCGTCATCCTGATTGGCCGAGTCGGGAGTGGCCCGCGCCCTCGGGGCGGTGCACGCCGCGAAGAGCGAGGGGATCTCGCGGAGCGCTAGCCAGTCGGACATGCCGTCCTTCCAGCAGAAGGTCTCTTCGTTGACGTGACCAGCCCTGTAAGCCGCCACGACCTCGGGAGCGCTCATGGTCCGCTGGTCGTTGTCGTTGACGTTGACGGTCCACGCGTCTCGCTGGCCGGCGTGAGCGGCGTGCTCAAAGGAGGGAGAAGGGGGGGGAGGCCGGGAGCTACCCGCGTGCGCAGCAGGGTTGTTGCCATCCACAACGATGGTCGCACCACATTTCTTGCACCGGATTTTGACGACCTTGCCGAGAACCTTTTCGTCGGCAATCGTGTACTTTGCCTGGCACGCTTGACACGTGATCTTCATCCCGCGACCGTCCTTAGATTGCGATGAGGCCGCAGGGGGAGCCGCAGGCAGCCCGTTCGCATGACGACGACGATGGTAGCGCGCCGCACGGCACACGTCCGCTCTCCCGTGAATACCGAAGCCGATGGATCGCTCGCGCAGGCGGGAGTGCGAGGTTGTATGCGCCTCATGCGGAGTCGCGCGGAGGTCGCCCTGCCTAGTTCAGCAGCACGAGCTGCGTCCCATCCTGCCCACAGAACGCTGCGGCTCCGCTGAAGCGGCCTCCGCAGGTGGGGCAAATCTTGCCGCGCGGGGCGAGCGAAGCGGCGCGCGCCGACGCTCCCGCCATGGCCATGCCCACCACGGACGGAACCAGCTCGTCACCGTGGTGCGGGCACAATTTGATCCCCGGATTGAAGCCACGCCGGCAGGTGGGACAGACGCCCCCCGCGGGACCGCCCAAGAGGTTCTCGTTTCCCGCGGCTGCGACGAGCCGATTGGCATCCAGCGGGCAAAACATCGTTCGCGCAGGGAACTCGCGTCGACACGACGGGCAAACCATGGGGCCCGAGTCCGTGCCCCGCGCCGCTGCGGCCGCGGCTTGTTGCTGCGCGATGGCGATGCTCTCGCGGTGCGCGCGCAGGTGTGCGGCGTGGCGGTCCTCCCGCTCCGCCTTTTGCTTCTCGAACTCGCGCATTTTGGCAGCATGTCGCTCCTCGGCCGCGCGCCGTACCGTGACCGCCCTTCGAGCGCGCCGCGCGCCGATGACGGCGACGACTCCGAGCAGCAGTGCGAGCCCCGCCACGATGGCAATGAACAGGGCACGCCGCTGCCGCGCCCCGTCGTCGGCCCGCGCGTTCGGCGCCCCGATGGAGCTTGTCGCCAGCACGGCGACGGACGGTTCTCCCCGCTCGCCTTGGGCATCCAGGCCCGATTGCGCCAGCAGGGCCTCGTAGTTAAGCGGGGTCGTTACCTCTACGGTCGCGCGAGCGCTCTTGCCCGCCGCGCTCGCGATGACCTCGAAGGCCGAGTCCCCGAAATCAGCCCCCGGAACGTCGAGCTTGCCGGTCGCGTCCACCGCGGGCTGTCCGGCGTGCGCCTTGCCATCTTTGAAGGCGACCGCGCCAAGGGACCACTGGACCGGCGTGCCGGTCGGGCACCCACTCGCATCGACCACGACGGCATGGAAGGCAAAATCGTCGCCGAGGCGGAGCAGCTTGCGAGATGGACGGACCTCGAGACGCACGGCTTGACCGGGAGCGCTGCAATCGTTGCGGGGCAATGAGCGGGCAGTCACGTCGCGCGGCGCCGCCGCCGCGACAGCCGACTCATTCGGGGGTCGCACCGAGCGCGAGAGGGAGGCGACGCGCTTGACGTCGGCGACGCAACGCGCGTCGTTGAGCGTGAATTCGTAGCGTCCTGTCTCCGCGACGGAAATCGCGTCGTCCCCCGGCGCCAAAAAGAACGCCGTGTTCACGATCGCCCTTCGTGGGTCGGTCGAAGGCGTGATGCAGCGCGTCCGCCAGGAGCGGGTCTCGTGAGAATGGTTCCCTACTACGAGGGTGATCATAGGGTCGATGCACTGATCGGTGCGCAGAGTCCTCGCTCGCGCGGCGATGACGAGCTCCCCGGCTTGGGCGCTGACGAAGACGCGTTCGCCCGGCATCATCGTGCCGGAAACGGGTGGTGGTCCGCACGGGGCGCTCCACTGCTGGACGGCGAAGCTCTCGCTGAGGGGGCTCAGTGTCCAAAAACCGTCGAGTGCCCCGCCTTCCGCGATCGCCTCGCCAGGCCACGCCGCCAGCATGCCCAGGAGAAACACCAGGGCCCAGGCGCTTGCACCGAAAGGCGACGGCTTCACGCGACGTGCCGCAGCGTAGCGCGCTTTGCGCCGCGGGGGCAGTGGTCCGCATTGCCGCGCATCCTGTCTTGGCGTCTTGCGCAGCCCAGCCACGGGTCGTCTTGTGTTATCGTCGCCCCGTCGGAGCGTTGCTCGAAAGATCGCTCGACGAATCCTTACCACCGTTCCCCCAACTAGGATGGCGTGGCTCCGGCAGGGGAGCCTCCGAGGGAGACAATGATCCATCGTCTTGACCGGCGGTCGCTGGCGATCGGCGCCGCAATCGCCATGGTGGGCGCGGCGCACGAGGCAAGCGCGCAATCGACGCCGAACGTAATTCCGCCGACGAACGGGGATGGCTTCGATACCCACCTCTTTCGTCCGGCCATGGACTCCAAGGGGCTCTTCTCGTTAAACGGAAGCGACATCGTCGGCGCGAAAGCGATCAGCCTCGGCCTGGTCATCGACTACGGCCACGTGCTCCTGCGCACGCCGACCGACAGCCAACTGATCGATCAGTCCTTCCAAGGCACTCTCCATTTCAATTACGGCATCGCGAACCAGGTCGTGGTCGGGCTGGATTTGCCGGTCGACTTGATGTCCGGCGCGCACCAGCTGGACTCCACAGGTCAGCCTCACCCGCTCTTCGTGGGCAAGTGGGGACCCGAAAAGCTCGAATTCCAAGGGATCGCCGACGTCGCCGCGCACGCCAAATGGCGCATCCTGCACGTTGAGCACGGGTTCGGGCTGGCGGTCGGTGTGCAGGCAGGGCTTGGCCTGAGCAGCGCCTCGTCGAACGCAGCGGCGGACCACGGCTTTTGGTATTGGCCGACCCTCATAGCGGAGAAACGCTTCGGCCCGACGGGACAGCTCCGCGTCGCGATCAACGGCGGATTCCGCGGGCACCCCGTCAGCAGCACCACCGTGCCGCTCCGGAACGGCGTCTTCGCCGACGGCAACCTCGTGACCTATGGTGCGGGGGCGAGTCTACGGGTGCTCGAGCCGCTCGACCTCGTCGCGGAGACCTACGGGACCTATCTGCTCTCGAGCGGATCCGACAGCGGCGTTCGCCCGAGCAACGAGGTCGTCGGCGGAATCAAGCTATTCGTGGAACGGAACTCCTACCTGATGCTTGGGGCAGGGGGCCGGTACACGAACGGGTTCGAAGCAGCGGACCAGCGTGTGTTCTTGGGCTTCATTTTCGAACCGTCGATCGGAGATCGCGACGGCGACGGAATCAAGGACGACGTGGACCAGTGCCCGGATGATCCGGAGGACTTCGACGGCTTCAAGGACGAAGACGGCTGCCCCGATCCTGACAACGACAACGACGGAATTCCTGACGTCGACGATCGCTGCATCAATGTCCCCGAGGACCACGATGGGGACCACGACGACGACGGCTGCCCGGAGGGCAAAGACGGTGATCGCGACGGCGACGGGATCCTCGACTCGAAGGACCAATGTCCGGACGAGCCCGAAGATCGCGATGGCTTTCAGGATGAAGACGGCTGTCCCGATCCAGACAATGATCAGGACGGCATTCCCGACAAGCTGGACCAGTGCCCGAACGATCCCGAGGACAAGGACGGGTTCGAAGACGAAGACGGCTGCCCGGATCCGGACAACGACAAGGACGGCATTCCCGACGTCAAGGACAAGTGCCCGAACGAGCCAGAGACCTACAATGGCTTCGAGGACGA
>JALYHV010000217.1 GCA_030776205.1 Myxococcota bacterium
ACCCTACATCAGCCACCCGACGGGCGTGGCCCTCCTCCTCGCGCGCCACGGATTCGACGAGGAGGTGGTCGCGGCCGGTGCGCTCCACGACGTGATCGAGGACTGCCGCGTCTCGCGGGAGGAGCTCGCCATGCTCTTCGGAGACCGCGTGGCGCAGCTAGTCCACACCGTGAGCGAGGCCGACGACTCGTTGCCGTGGGAGGAGCGAAAGACCCGCTATCTCGAACGGTTGGCTGGCGCACCCTGGGAGGCGCAGGCCATCGGCATCGCCGACAAGATCGACAATTTCCTCTCGATCGTGGTCTGCGCACGCGACCACGGCGACCCATGGGGGATGTTCAACCGCGGGCGAGACACCCAGATGAGTCGCTTCGAGGCCTTCGCGTCATTTGCCGCTCGGCTCCCGCCCCATCCCCTCGTCCGCGAGCTCGACGCCGCGCTCGCCGCGGTCCGGGCGCTCGCGCGGGTGCGGGCCTGAGCGGCGCAACCCTGCCATCGGGAAAGCGAACGCCGGCCCACCTTTGACGAGCTGCATCATGATTCGACCCTTCGTGAAATTGTGCACGAGGGCATGAAAGCATGCCTGGATCGGCTACCGCGCGGGCACTATCCCGAGCAGGAGTCCCGCGTCCCATTCGCACCGCGCCGGACCAACGCTTCGGAGGAACAATGTCTGCCCGCGCGCCGAGGAGCCTCGTCTTTGGAATCCTCGCCGTTTTGTCCGCATCGCTCACCGCCTGCGCCGCCGGAACGAAGGCCGATCCATCCGTCTTCGCCGTAGACGCAGCGACGCCGGACGTGGCCGACGAGCCCATCGCGCCACCGAGCGATGAGGCGACCCCGAGTACCTTTACCTCCGACAGCTCGTCGCCGAGCGACGCGACCGTTCCGATGTGCGGCGACGCATGCAGCGAAGCGTCCACGCCGGTGTGTGGAAACGGCGTTCTCGAGGCGGGCGAGCAGTGCGACGACGGCAACTCGCGGCCCGGCGACGGGTGCTCGGGGCTTTGCAAAATCGAGCCGGGATACACGTGTCCGACGCCGGGGCAGCCGTGCGTCCTCCTCAAGATGCCCAAGTGCGGGGACGGGACGCTGGATCCGGGAGAGACCTGCGACGACGGGAACACGACGTCCGGCGACGGCTGCAGCGGGACGTGCATGCTGGAGCCGGGTTGGGTGTGCCCTGCGCCCGGTTTCAAGTGCAGCGCGAAGAGCTGTGGAGATGGGATCGTCGCCGGAGGCGAGCAGTGCGACGACGGCAACACAGTCTCGGGCGACGGTTGCAGCGCCACGTGCCAGCTCGAGCCCGGCTTCGCGTGCGCCACCGCCGCGACGACGACCCCGAACTCGGCGTGCCACGCCACCAAATGCGGCGACGGCGTCAAGGAGGGCTTCGAGCAGTGCGACGACGGGAACCTGATTCCCTACGACGGGTGCTCGCCGACGTGCACTATCGAGCCGAAATGCTCCATGGGGAGCTGCACCGCGGTGTGCGGCGACGGTCTCGTGTTTCCCGGCGAGGAGTGCGATGACGGAAACACCGTCTCCGGGGACGGCTGCAGCGCGACGTGCAAGCGCGAGATGGGCTTCACTTGCACGAACGTGACCCAGCCGCCGGCCACGACGCTCGTTCTTCCGATTCTCTACCGCGACATGCTCTACGCGCCGACCACGGTGCCCGGTCCGGGGCATCCGGATTTCGAGAAAATCACGTCGCACGTGGTCGTCCCCGGCCTGGTTCAGCCGACGCTGGGCATGGACGGCGAGCCGGTCTGGGCTTCAGACGGCCTTCCTCCGCCTCCCCCCGCAGGGAATATGGGCCCCACCCTGCATGGCGCCGTGAGCTTCTGCTGGTGGTACCACGAAAAGGGCTGCGATCCCCTGATGCCTACGGGTTCAAACCCGTACGACAAGCTCGTTTATCTCGACGCGCTCAGCAAACCTACGACCCTCACGCTTACGCAAAATACATCGGGCACGTACACGTACAATAACCAGTCTTTTTTTCCGCTGGACGGCCTCGGCTGGAATGCCGGAACGATGCCGCAGGTCGGCATCGGGTCCGACGGGCTACCGCACAATTTCTCGTTCACGAGCGAGCTTCACTATCTTTTTACGTACGACGCGAACGTCGCCGCGAGCGCCACGCCGTTCATCTTCAGTTTCACGGGGGATGACGACGTCTGGGCGTTCATCAACAACCATCTCGTGGCGGACCTCGGCGGACGCCATTCCGCCGTGAACCAGTTGGTAACTCTCGACACTCCGCACGCAGCAACGCTCGGCCTCGTGGACAAGGGCTGGTATTCGATCGACCTCTTCCAGGCGGAACGCCATACCAGCGCGTCGACCTACGCCTTGACCGTGAGCGGCTTCGCCCACGTCGTCACCCAGTGCAAGCCTGACTGCGGCAACGGCGTCCTCAGCGCGACGAAGCAGTGCGACAACGGCACGGCGAACAACACGGGCGGCTACGGCAAGTGCAATCCCAACTGCACGCTAGGCCCGTACTGCGGCGACGCGATCGTGCAGAATCCCCCCGAGCAGTGCGACGACGGCAAGAACACCGGCGCGTACGGCACGTGCAATCCCAATTGCACGTTCGCGCCTTATTGCGGCGACGGCGTCGTCCAGAATCCCCCCGAGCAGTGCGACAACGGCGCGAACAACGTGGCGGTGGCGGGCGCGTACGGCGTCGGTCCGGGGCTGTGCACGCAGGCGTGCCTCCCCGCGCCGTACTGCGGCGACGGCATCGTCCAGCCGCAGTTCGGCGAGCAGTGCGACGGCGGCCCTGGCTGCAACGCGAAGTGCAAGTTTGGCCCCTCGATGTGACCGCCCGCTCGGACGCGGCACCGGCGCCGGCGCTGTGCGTCACGCCTGACGCGCATCGCCAGCGTGGTCCTTCGCGCTGTCAATGAAATTCGAAATCGAGCCGTGCGCCGTCGCAAAAAGGCGATAGGGTGGGACGCTCACATTGGTCCTTGCCGTGCCATCAGGCGGCCCCGAACTGCCTTGTCCTGGAGTACCGCCATGCTCACCCGCCCGCCGAGGCTTCTTTTCTTCTTGGGAGTCGTTGCCGCGCTCGCGGTCTCCCTCGCGTCCTGTGCGACCTCCAGCGAGATCGGGTCCGTCTTCCGCAACGACGCGGGCGCGACCAAGCCGGGCGAGGACGGGTCGGTTCCGCTGCCGGCGAACGACGGGTCCTCCGTGAGCTTCGTGAGCGAGGCGCAGACGCCCGACGCCTCGGTTCCGGACGGGTGCGACGACGGATGCGCGGAGGCGATGCCGGTCTGTGGCAACGGCGTCCTCGAGCGCGGGGAGCAGTGCGACGACGGGAACTCGAGGCCCGGCGACGGCTGCTCGGGTCTTTGTCAGATCGAGCCTGGCTACACGTGCGTGACGGCCGGGCAACCGTGCGTGCTGACCATTACGCTCACGTGCGGCAACGGCAAGATCGACCCGGGCGAGACGTGCGACGACGGGAACATGGTCTCCGGCGACGGGTGCTCGTCGAGCTGCCAAGTCGAACCGGGGTACTCGTGCGTCGTGCCCGGCGCGGCTTGCATGAAGAAGCCGCACCCCGTGTGCGGCGACGGGGCCGTGGACAGCGGCGAGCAGTGCGACGACGGGAACACCCTGGCGGGGGACGGCTGCTCCGCGACCTGCCAGGTGGAGCCCGGCTACACGTGCCCGACCCCCGGGTCGCCGTGCAAGCGGGTCGAGTTCTGCGGCGACGGGGTTCTCAACTTGGACCTCGGCGAGCAGTGCGACGACGGCAACATGGTCTCCGGCGACGGGTGCAGCTCCCTTTGCAAGCTCGAGCCGAACTTCGTGTGCCCCGCGCCGGGGGGGGCGTGCGTATCGACCGTAAAATGCGGGGACGGCAAGGTCACCGGGTCGGAGACGTGCGACGACGGGAACACTGTCTCCGGCGACGGGTGCAGCGCGACCTGCCAGGTCGAGCCGGGTTGGCAGTGCCCGATGCCGAACATGCGGTGCCTCGCGAAGACGTGCGGCGACGGGATCGTCGCCGGCGCCGAGCAGTGCGACGACGGGAACACGCTCTCGGGCGACGGATGCAGCGCGACGTGCCAAATAGAGCCGGGGTTTGCGTGCGTCACGAACACGACGACGCCCAACTCCATGTGCCATGCCACGGTTTGTGGCGATGGAAAACCGGAGGGGTTCGAGCAATGCGATGACGGGAACCTGATCCCGTACGACGGATGCTCCCCGACGTGCACGAT
>JALYHV010000218.1 GCA_030776205.1 Myxococcota bacterium
ACGTCGTCCCGTCTGTAAGAACTTGCCCGAGGTTCAGCGGAGGCGCGTGACGTACCAGGCTCCGCGCCACGCGGTCATTTCTCGAATGGCGAGCGTGCGCGTGTGGCCGTCGACAACGAAGATCACGCGCGCACTGCTGACCGTCCACAGGGGCTTTTTCCACGCATGCCTTCGAGGCGTGGCTTGCTCGACGGCGCCCCCGAGCTCGACGGAGACGACCTGCGCTTGGCTTGGATGGTGGAGCCGTCGTGAGAGCACGTGCACGGCTTTCCGAAAGGGCGTCGCCATCCGGAGGTCCCAGTCCCTCCCCAGATCGGCAGCATCGCGAGTGGCGAGCCAGCCATCACGCGGGAAGACGATGTCGCTCGCGAGCGACGGGTCGTCTTGCTCGACAGCCTCGAGCAGATGGCGTGCGCGAGCCAACAGGTCATCGGTCGTTGCAGGCAGGGAGGTATCGGAGGGAGGCGGGGTAGCGTCCGCGCCGGTGACCCCACCGGCGTCGTGCGCGTCGAGGGCCGCATCGACGACTCGCGCCCGAGAATCGTCGATGCGTGCGTGGTGACCATTTCTGCACGCGATGAGAAGGAAGGCGACGAATGCGGCGCGCGACTGGACGTTCACGCGAGCATCGGCAGCGTCACCAGGTCGACGTGCAAGACTTCGTGGAACGCCTTGATCTCCGCCAGACATGCCTCGGTCGGCCTCGATAGAAGGCGCAAACTCGCGCATGCGGCCACCCCTCCCTCGAAGACCGTGTTCGACACTTGCTCGACGTTGATCTCGTGACGTTTGAGCACCGCCAGGACGTTGGCGAACGTCCCGATTTTATCCATCATGCGAATGACGAGCTGGAAGCGCGCGGCCGAGGACGACGACACGTTGACGACGTGGGGGACGTTCGCCTCGAGGAGAAACGAGCGGATGATCCGGACCGCCTCGGTTGCGATGGCGAGCTGCGCCTGGTCGGTGGCGGCCGCGATATGCGGTGTGCCGTAAACGACCCCCCCGGAGGGATACGTCCGGAATATCTCCGGGGATGGGAACGTGCGCGCTCCTCGCGTCTCCTCCCGGTAGACGTCGAGCGCGACGCGAAATCCGCGCTTGTCCACTGCCTCGAAGAGCGCATCGTTGTCCACGAGGTCGGCGCGCGCCGCGTTGATCAGCATCGCTCGATCGGGGAGACGCTGCAGGACGCGCCGGTTCACGATCTGTTTCGTTTGATCGACCAGAGCGAGATGTAGCGTCAGGATCTGGCTCTTCGAAGCCAGCTCTTCGATCGACGCCGCGTAGGCGACTCCGAGCTCCGCAGCGCGCGCCGGCGTGAGCGAACGACTCCATGCGATGACGTTCAGGCCAAAAAAGCGCGCGCCATGCGCGACTTCCCGGCCTATCGCGCCGAGCCCAGCGATCCCAAGCGCCTTGCCGTGCAGCCCTTCGGCCTTGCTGTACTCCTGTCGCTCCCACTTGCCGGCGCGAAGCGAGGCCACCGCGTCCGGCACGCGTCGATCCAGAGCGATCATCAGACCATAGACGAGCTCTGCGACCGCTGAGGCATTCCTCCCCGGGCAGTTGGCGACGTAGATGCCACGCTTGCTTGCCGCCCGCACGTCGATCGTTGCATATCCGGCCCCCGCACGGACGATGAGGTTCAGCTGTTTCGCGTTGTCGATCGCCGCTGCCGTCACTTCCGTGGACCGGACCACGAGCACGCCGACACCGTGCAAGCGCTGCTCGAGGCTTTCCTTGGTGAGCTCTGGTTCGTAGACCACCTCCAAGGGCAGCGTGCGAAGCTCTTCGATGGCGCGGGGGTGAAGCTTGTCGGCGATCAGGAGACGCATTCTTCTAGGGCGCCGATGCTAGCCGAATCGCCTATCTTTGGCTCCGATCGCGTAGACCCTGTCCCCGATTCGGACCCTCGGGGGTTGCGAATCCAAGAGCACCGGGTCGAGCGATGTCTGGGCATGACGCGTGAACTTCGCTTCGTAGGGGCCGCCGGGTGCGCTCTGCTTGACCATCGCGTAAAGAGCACCGCCGTCTCCTACGCGTGTCGCCGTCGGGTCCCAGGTTTCCTCGGTGCCGTCGCTGAGCGAAAGCACGATGTGCGCAGGGTCGACGCGGATGGCCCGCACGAAATATGGCGCATCCTCAACCGTAAAATACGTCCAGTCGTAGCCGTTCGTCAGAATGTATCGGCCATCGTCGGGATGTCGGTTGATCCACGAACGAAGCCCGGCGGCGAGCCCAGCGTGCTCGACGGGGCGGCCCTCGTGCCAGAAGCGGCCGTTGGCGTCGAGAACGATCGAGCTCTCGCGCGATCGCCCGGGCGGTGCGGGCAACCGGAAGAAGTCGGGGTGGTCGGCGGGCTTCATAACAAGGCTGCGCGATGGGAAAGATGGGGCCGCAAACGATGATGCTCTTCGAAGCGACGCCGTCGACCTTGGGACGCCATCAGACGCTGCCGGCACTGCCTTGACGGGTTTGGGGCGCAAGCCTACAAGCTGGTCGTTCAAATTATTTTGAAAGTTTTTTGGAGGTAAGATGGCGTGGGACGGCATGGGCGCGTTCGTTCGTGCGCTCGAGGACCGAGGCGAGCTCCTCCGCGTTCGCCGCCGCGTCGAAGCGCGGCTCGAGGTCGCGGCCATTGCCGATCGGGTCATGAAGGCCGGCGGCCCAGCGCTGCTCTTCGAGGACGTCTCCGGATCCCGCTTCCCGTTGCTTATCAACGCCTTCGGTTCGCGGCAGCGCATGTCGCTCGCGCTCGGTGTCGACGACCTCGAAGAACATGCACGCGCGATTGCCGAGCTCGTTCGCACGCGCGCGCCGTCGACCGCACGCGAGCTCGCGCAGCTTGCGTTCAAGCTACCCGAGCTTGCGCATGTGCCACCGCGAGCGGCGTCGCGCGCCGCCTGTCAGGAGGTCGTCATCACCGGCGCCGACGTCGATCTGGACGCTCTTCCCATCCTGATGTGCTGGCCGGGTGACGGGGGATCGTTCATCACGCTGCCGCAGGTGATCACGCGAGATCCCGAGTCCGGGACGCGCAACGTCGGCTGCTACCGGATGCAGAGACTCGACGCACGGAGCACCGCGATGCACTGGCAAGTGCACAAGACCGGGGCCCGTCATTTTCGTCGTGCGAAAGAGCTCGGCCTTCCACGC
>JALYHV010000219.1 GCA_030776205.1 Myxococcota bacterium
GGCTGTGGGGGCGTGGCGACGGGAAGCTTCAGTCCTGATGCCGCCACAGATGTCGGACAAGACGCGGTCGGGGCATGTTCAGCAAGCGATCCTTGTCCAGAGGGCACGGGGCCATGCCCTAGCAACGCGCCGATGCCCTCTGCCGGTGATGTTTGCTCGGTGCCTGCTGTCAGCTGTTACGGCTACGGTTCCCATTCCTGCCCTCAAACGCTGACGTGCACTTCAGCGGGTAAGTGGTCAATCAGCTGCCTAGAACACCCGTTCGGCTTGGATTCCGGCAGCTGCGTTTGCCTCGGGCTTAAGTGTCCCAACCGTGTCCCGAAAACCGTTACCGGGGATCCTTGTTTTTCGCCGGGAGGCATATGTTATGGCTATGGTTCGTATTCGTGCCCCGCAACGCTGACGTGCACTATGTCTGGTACATGGTCGGTCAACTGCCAGCCCCAGCCGCTGAGTTTGGACTCCGGTGCGTGTGGATGTTAGTTGCGCGGGAGCGTTCGCTGACACCCGTCTCGGGCCCGTCATTCTCTCCACCATCCGTGCTCGAAACTGTCGCGGTGGTCGGTCATCTTTCAGGCCCATGCGCCACTGGGTCGGCGGCCGGAGCGAAGCTGTCATGCTGTCGCACGTCGTTGGCGATCTGGTGTTTGCGAACACGCTCGAGCGCCGCGGCAAGCAGCCATTACCGGTTTCGGCATAATGGCAACGACCGCCGGATGCAACCCGAACACCCGTCAATTCGACCTTAGCGCCGCCGGTGGCAACATAAGGGCGAATCTCCGCTCGCGTGAGGTGCAGGGCTTGGGAGGCAGTCACCTCTACATCGAGTACATGGACCAGGCATGTAACCTGCCGGACTTCCTGACGGCTATTTGCTCGGCACGTCGGACGCGCTCTGGACGTCGGACCAAAACCCGTGGAGGGGGCAATGAAGAGCGGAACCAAGATTCTTACGAAGCGATCAACTGGAGCAAGAAGATCTCTCTCGTGGCCGTACCGGTGGCGGTCCTTCTGGCGCGGTTGTGGATCAGACGGGAGACAGAGAAGAAGTCCGATGCCCGACCCTCGTGAGCCACGGGGTCTGGAGGAGTCGCGGCGGAGAGGAGCTTCAACGATGAAGTGCTGCGCCGCTTGCCAATACCGTCGCGAAGGAACGTGATGCCCTGCGCGCGACCTCCGCAGTGCTTCCTCCACGTCAGCATCGAGCTCTGCAGGCCGTTGTTCTGCATCGCCGCGCTTAAATTAGTCCACTCGCGGGAAGGCCCTTGACCGTACTGGCGAAACGGCAAAAATCGTGAACGATCACTGCCCGCGCATCCAACCGATCAGCGCCTGTTCTCCGGCCCGACGAGGAGCTAGCCATGACGCAGCCCTATCCGCACTCACCCAACAATCCGGGGCGGCCCCAGCCCGTGCGCGCGCCGGAACCCCAACCGCTTCATGCGCCGGTGCCGGACGCGACCCCTCCGCAGCCGCCGCACTCGCCCCCGCCGGCTCCGGAGCCCGCCATCCAGCCCGTGCACCCCCCTACGATCTCGCGTTCGGCTGCGTGGACGTGAATCGCTAAGACATCAAACTGCCTCGCATCACGCGAGCCCCGCCTCGGGATCGACCCGCTGTGATGTTGCTCGGCGTCGTCTCCGTGCCCCTCCGGCGCCTCTGCTTCGCACACGTTCAGGCGGCCGGAGCTTATCGAACTCCGCAGATCGTTGATCCCGACGCGCAAGCCGCACCGGCCGTCGACCATCGCGCCAGACAAGAAGCGCCGCGAGTCGCCGGTTGCCGCCGATTTCCCGGTCGCTGCGCTGGATCGGGCGAGGACGGTCGGGGACCTAGTGACTCTTGTCGACGTCGACCAGCACGACGGTGCAGCTCGTTTGGACCCGGGCCCGAACCCCTGCAAACTTTGGCGCGGCAGGCTCTTTGGCGCAAATAATGGATCGCTCGGTAAATTGGCCAACTACCGTATCGATGGGAATCCAAGGCCATGCTGCTTGATGCCGCCCAACCGGTTCGTGCGCGCCTGGAAACTCTCGTAGGACTGATTCTCGCGACGGCAACCGTAGTACTCGGACTATATCCGAGCTTCCTGACCCCAGCGTCTGCCGTCGTCGCTCCGTCCGTGCTTGGATTCGTAGTCGCGTTTGCTGCGCCGTCGGTTCTATGCAAGCTCCCCTGGTTGCGTTGGTACTTAATTGTTGCTGCTTCGGTTGCCTTGGCAAGCATCTCATTTGAAGTGATCTACTTAATTGTCAGGGGTGCGAAGGTCACACGGAACGCATGACCTCGCCGCTCACGATTCGTCGGGAAGCCCATCGCGGAGCATCGAAAGGGACCTGTAGGCGCAAGAGGCCAGCTGCGCGACTGGCTGATCGACGAGGTCGTTGACCCTCTTGCCGGTCTCGCTCGCGCGCAGCGCGTCGTCGGCGAGCAGCGTCGCCGACGTCTCGGCGCCTGAGCCCGAGGCCGCGGAGTCGAAGAAATGCAGAATCCAGCTGGGAACACCTTCAAACGTCTGTCACACCAGCGCTCACGTCTCTTGGCGATCTCAACCTCATTAATTAAGGGATTGTGCACGCCGTACTGTCCATTACGCGGGCCACAACGTGCTGCTCACAAAGCCCGATTGCCGTTTCCGTTCAACCATAACGCGTTCGTCGCTGGCTTCCGACAACAAAGCACAAACCGACCCATCGTTCCCCAAACCCTCACATCCTCATTCGAGGAAGGCGCCGCAAATGAACCGCATCGTCAAACACCTTCTCGTCTCCGCCAGCACGTTCGTCGCCATTGCGTTGCCCATTCAGGCACTGGCAGGAACGGCTACGCAGAACCTGAGCGTAACGGCCACGATCGCGGCAAACTGCACGATCAGTACGACCGCATTGGCGTTCGGCAGCTATGACCCCATCGTCACCAACGCGAGCACGGCGCTCGACAGCACCGGAACGGTCACGACCACCTGTTCCACCGGCGCAAGCCCCCAAATTACTCTGGGCCAGGGCGCGAATGCGGGCGGCGGTTCGACGGATACCGTCCCGGTGCGTCAAATGGCGTCCGGTGCGGCCCGATTGGGCTACTTTCTGTACCAGCAGACCGGGCGAACGACCGTTTGGGGAAATACCCTCGCGACGGCCCCGGCCGCGGTAGCCGGAACAGGCGTCGCGCAGGTGTTCACGGTGTACGGCCGTGTCCCGGCCGGGCAAAACGTCGCGACCGGCTCCTACACGGACACTGTCGTCGCGACCGTCAACTTCTAAACGTTCGCATGCGCCGGAGCCCATCGTGAGCCCCGCATTCAAGAACGCCCTACTCGCGTGCGGCGTGTTGCTCTCGACGACTCTTGCTTACAGAGCAACCGCCGCGAAGGTGTCGAACCAAGCCATGGCCGTCAGCGCGACGGTTAGCGACAACTGCGTCATCCGCACGGACTCGGTCGTTCCCGACGGCTATGAGCCAATTGCCGTCCCGCTTGCGAGCGCCGTGACCGGCCGGAGCTCGCTGACCGTGCAGTGCACGACCGGCGCGGTTCCAGACGTCACCGCCCGCGGCGCGGCCGAGGATACTGGCGGCACCCATCAAGGGTCGGCAGGTGCAACGCACGCGGGCTTTATGCTTTATCAAAATAGCGCGCGCACCAAGGTGTGGGGAGCTGTGGTGGCATCACCTGCGCCCATCGGCGTTCCCCGTCCACGATCGCCGTCGACGGCCCCGGTTTCTACGCGCTCTGCGGGCGAGAGCTCTTCAGCGTCCATCGAGCCCGAAACCATCATTGCGACCGTGACCTTTTGACGTGCCAAGGCGCTCGGCCCAGCGCGTGCGATGCTGACGCCCTTTCACCCAGGAGGGCCTACGCCTCACAAAGTGGCCTATCGGAACGCCACAGCGTGACGTATTCTCAGAGCGCGGCCCAGTGTGCGGAGTCATTCACTGGAGGCGAACGTTGGCGACATCCAATCATGGACGAACGCGCATGACTTCGCGCTTCCAGCCTGCCGGTGCGGTCCACCCGCAGATAAGACATCCAGGAAATGCTTTCATGACGCGCTTTCATCTCGTCAAGTGGTTCGTTGCGTTGGGGGCGCTGGTGCTTTTCTTTGCGGAGGCCCCCGCCCGTGCGGCGTCCTTTCAGGTCAACCCGGTCAACCTCACCCTCAGCACGACCGTTAGCAACGGGCTGCTCTCGATCCGAAACCAAGGCGACGAGCCGGTACGGGTACAAGCGAGCGTTTTCAATTGGAGCCAGCGCAGCAACGGAGAGATGGACCTCACGCCGACCGGCGACATCGTATTCTTTCCGTCGATTGTGAGCCTGGCCCCGCACGAAGCGCGTAATCTCCGCGTCGCTGTCGCTTCGGAGGCGATTCTGACGAATGCCGCGGTCGAGCAGAACTATCGTCTAATCGTCGAAGAGCTGCTCCCGGTCGTCAAAGCCTCCATGCCCAATGCGGTGCGCGTCATCACCAAGATGTCGATTCCCGTCTTCGTGCAGGCATCACCCGCGAAAGGCGTCCCTCGCATCGAAAATCTGGCGCTACGCGGGCGTAGAGTTGCCTTTCAGCTGACGAACACGGGAACCACGCACTTCGTCGCGCACAAGGTCCGTCTTTTCGTGACTGGGCCGGATGGGGCCACGCTCCTCGACCAATCGATCGACGGCTGGTACGTGCTCGCGCATGGCGCCCGAGCATATGACCTCGAGGTGCCGGTCGCCGCCTGTACCCGGGGTGCCCGCATTCATGTCGAGGCCAATACGGACCACGGTGTCGCGACCGAACAGATCGAGTCGACCTGCAGTCCCTGAGTCGCTCGCCTGGGAGGGAGGCGCTCGGAGCCCATGCGCCTCTCCCCGCTCTCGTTCGCCTGCGCGATCCTCGTGGCGGCGCTGTTGCCGAGGCCTGCGCACGCAGAAGAGGAACAGCTCGCGCCGCTCAGCCTCTTCGTCAACGAAGCCGAAAATGACCCCGTCACTGTGCTGCTCCGGCGAGATGACGTCCTCGTGGCGAGAGAGGACCTGGTGCGCGCCGGGCTCCGAAAATTGCCCGCCAGACCCGACGAACGCATTCATGGGAAAGACTACGTCTCGCTCTCGGCGTTGGGCCCCGCACTCCGCTACTCGTTCGACGAGCGTGCCCTTTCGCTTCGCATCGTCGCCCCCCCTGAGTACTTCGCATCGAAGTCGATAAGTCTGCGTTCGAGCGCACCACCCGGGATGGTCCAGTACAAGGACATCGGGCTGTTCATGAACTACGCTCCGCGTCTCATCGATTTTCGAACGCCCGCAGCCTCAGGCGAAGCGGGCCTCAGCGTTGACGGTCACCTCTTGTTTTCGGGCATTTCGTACACCGAGTCCAAGGGCGTCGTCCGCGGCCTCAGCAACCTGACGGTAGACGAGCCGCGCTCTCTTCGTCGCTGGATCTTCGGTGACGCCTTCGTGAGCAGCGGTGGGCCGCTGGCCGGCGCTCGCGTCCAGGGAGGTGTCAGCGTCGGGCGCGCCTTTCAGCTCGACCCGTACTTCATCGCCGCCCCCACACTCAACACGACGGGCACGGCGCTGACGGCATCCACACTCGAGGTTTACATCAACGGGATCCTGATTCGGCGCGAACCCATCGATCCGGGCTCCTTTCAGCTCCAGAATATTCCGCTCACGAGCGGGTCGGGGACGACGCGCTATGTCCTACGGGACGCGTTTGGGCGCGAACAGCAAGTCGTGTCCAATTTCTATGCTTCGTCGTCGGCGCTTTCAAAGGGGATCACCGACTACAACTTCTCCTTCGGGGCAGCGCGGAACGAATTCGCGAGCTCGAGCTGGCACTATGGCGGGCTCGCGATGTCCGGCTACTACCGCATCGGCGTCAGCGACGTGCTCACCGCCGGCTTTCGTAGCGAGGCAACGCTCGGTCTTCACGACACCCGACCCAGCGGAGGTCCCTTCTTCACGCTCCTCACGGGCGTGGGGCAATTCGATTTCGGCGTTGCGGGCAGCGTGACACCGGAGGGCGACGGCGTGGCAGGTTCGGCCGCGTACGTCTTTACGAGCCGATCGTTCTCGGCGGGGCTGACCACCCGCGCCCTGAGCGCGCACTATTCAAACACGAGTCTCGGCCCCGTCGACAATCGCGACGTGTTCGACGGGAGCGGCTTCATTTCTCTACCGGTCGGAAACCACGTCACGATGACGACGAGCTACTTGCTCGGAATCTCGCGCGACAGCGGCCTCTCCGCCCGTCTCGGGATGCAAGCGAATGCGGCCCTCTCTCGATACGTCAGTCTCGGGGCGACCGCTGGCCGCAGCCGAAACCAGGACGGCACGGCGCCGTTCGATGGGTTCGCGGTCGTGACCGTCCAGCTGGGGCCACTCACCGCTTCCGCTGCCGAGACGGTGCTCGGAAAGCATGCGCAGACCTCCGTGGACGTCTCGAAGCCCGTTCCGGCTGGCGAGGGAATCGGCTTCCGCGCGTCCGCCACGCAGGACGAGCACACGCACATTGTGGCGGCAACGCAGGCTCAATTCCAGTATGGCCAGGCGCAGCTCAGCGTAGACGCGTTCGACCGCGAACTGCACTCATCGGTGGACGTCGCCGGCGCGTTCGTGTTCATGCCGCAAGCGGGGATCTTCTTTACCCGCCCGGTCCAAGATGGCTATGCGGTGATCCAGGTCGTGGGCGCAAAGGGCGTGCGCGGCTACCTGAGCAACAACGAAATAGGGCGAACGAACGCCGCTGGAAATCTCTTGGTGCCGAGCCTCCTCTCGTATTACGCGAATCGCCTCACTGTCAGTGACCAGGACGTCCCGTTGGATTATCGCATCGACGGAGGCGAGTACCTCGTTGCGCCACCCTACCGCGGCGGCGCCTTGGTCCGTTTCGAGGCGAAGAAGACTTCATTCGTCCGCGGCATCTTGGCCGTGCGCCACGGTGGCAATCTCGTGGTCCCCTCCTATGGCGAGGTGACCCTGAAGGTCCTCGGCAAGCCCATCACGTCACCCATCGCGCGTGCGGGCGAGTTTGAATTCGAGGGGCTCACGGGCGGGACCTATCCCGCGCTCGTCGAGTACGCCGAAGGGGAGTGCACGTTTTCCTTGGTGGTCGCCGAGCCGAAGAGCGCAGTCGCCGACGTGGGCAACCTCGTCTGCGAAGGCCCTTGAGAGTCGGGCTGGGCGTCCAAGATGCGAATCGCACCGCAGGGCTCCGGAACCAAGACGGTCCTAGAATGACACGGTGATGGTGACTGTGTCCGTGTAGCTGGCAGCCGCCGTTCCGGTCTGGCCCGACAGCACCGAACCATAAACGGTACGGGTATCGTCTGCCCCGGTCCCGGTCCCGCTGACGTCCGAGAGGGCCTGGTACCCCCAGATGATCGAGTGCGCCGCGTCTCGAAAGAGATCGTAGCGCAACCGCGCCGCCCCGGACGCCATCTGCCGGAGGGGATGGGTGTTGGTGTTCCCGCCCGCCGGGTTGAGACCCTGATCCAGGTCCAAGTCCCACGCGAGGTAACTGGTGCAATTGACGATGATGGTCGCCGTTCCGTAGAGCGGAGAGGAGAGATTCGCTCCCGTGGGATCGTACGTGCCGAACGCCAGCTGCGTGCCGACCGTGACGGAGCACGTTCCGTTGACGGTCATGTACTCGTGGGAGGTCCCGGTCAACGTCGTCGAGCCGAACGTGAGGGTCGTGTTGTTGTCGTCGTGGTGGCCCCCGGTGTGGATGACTTGCCCGTTCGGAATTCGGCAATAGTAGGTCACTGTGTTGTTGCCGAGGACGGGGGACGAAATGACGACGGTGTGCCCTGCGGTAGTGCCGAAGTAGTTCGTTCGCGCGCTGTCCGTGTAAATTTGATAGCTGTCTGTGCTGCCGTTGAAGACCCGGGCGGTTTCCGTGCCCTGCAAGCCCGCGCCCATCCCGAGCGTGACGGAAGAGCCGACCGTGGTGCAGTTGAAGACCAGCGTCGATGTGGTGTCGAGCGGGGTCCCGGAGAGGTGATTGTACGTCGGGCCGAAGTCGCACACGCCCAGGGTCACCCACGTGCAAACGCTCGTCGTCGCGCGGGCCTCCGCGGACAGCACCAAGGTTGCCAGCAGGGCCATCGCCGCGACAAAACTCGCCCTCACGTTGTCTCCTTCGTCCGAGCTAGATGGTCCTCAACGGCTAAGATACGGCGCCGTCGGAGACTTGCATAAGGCGCGGTCCAGCGGCTCGCGCCGTCTGCTACATTGGCTACTCATCGGTCGTGTGACGGTCGCGCCGTATGGCGAGGTTGGGCTCGAGAAGAGTGGTGCACTTCGCCCGAGAGTAGTACAAGGGCGCCGATGAAAACGAACGCGCGCTTTCAGGCAGCGCTGGCCGCCCTCTTGCTCGCCTCCACTGCTTGCAGCAGTGATTCCCCGAACAACGCCGCAGACGTGCCCGAAACCGGGTCCGGCGACAGTGGTCAAGACAGCGCTCGCGCGCAAGAAACAGGGAGCGGCAATCGAACCGACGGCGGCGGTTCGAGCGACGAGGCGACCGTGGACGCCGGCGCCGGCGCCGATTCCGCCAGCGGTCAGGCGCCTGCGGACGGTGGCCTCGACGCCGGTGACGTCGGGGCGCTCGACGGCGCCCAGGGAACGGACACCGGCCAGGAC
>JALYHV010000220.1 GCA_030776205.1 Myxococcota bacterium
CGTCGCAGCCGCGCCGGACGACCTCGCAGCGCGGCGCGATCAGATAGACGCGCTGCGACTGGCGGGTGAGCGCGACGCCGCGCGGGGCTACGTTACGAAGATCGTCGCGCAGACCGCGCAGCCAGAGACGGCCTACGTGCTTGCCGCCTTGGATCTGACCGAGAGCGCCCCGATCTGGACGACCGTGCTGGATCGGCTTCGTCTCGCCGCGTCCGCCGAGGGCGGGGCGGGACGGGCACGCGCGGCGCTCGTATACGCGCTGATGAAAGCCGGCAAGCCCACCGACGCGAAGGCAGAGCTAGCCAAGCTGGACAGCCTCGCACATCCTTACCCGCTCACAGCCGCGCTGCATGCGTTCGTAGACCCACCAGCCGCGACGTCCGCGCCGGCTGGGCCGTCGCCCAGCGCGTCTTCAAGCGCTCCGCCGAGCCGCAGCAGCGGGCCCGCCACCCTCCCGCAACAGGTGGCCTCACCACCGGTCCACCAGCTCGGCGTTGGTGCGGGCGGAAGCGCTGGCTGGATTTCTGCGGATTCTGCGGCGGCCATGCAGGCTGCGTCGCGCGCCGTTCACAAAGGCGACTGGTCGAGGGCGCGGCAGATTTACGAGACCATCGTGAGCCGTAACCAGAACGACTCCGAAGCCCTCGCCGGCATCGGCGACGTGGCGCGCGCGCAGGGTGACCTGCCCGGCGCAATCCGGGCTTACAAGCGGACCTTGGCCGTGAATCCGTCGTACCTTCCTGCGCTACTTGGGCTGGCGGACACCGAGTGGGCGAGCGGCGATCGCGCGAGTGCGGCGCGAACATACAAGACGCTCGTCGATCACTTCCCGGACGGGACGTATCCGACGTACGCCAAGGCGCGGGCCGAGCCGACGACCGCCGAATCATCGCGCGCTCCGGCCGCGGCGGAGTCGGCGCCCGAAACATCGGGCAGCCGGAGTCCGAATCCGATTGCCGAAGCGGACGGAGGGGGAGCTTGATGCGCTGCCTGGTCACTTGGTCTCTGGTCGCGATGATGACTGGCGCTCTCGTCGCTTGCGACGGGCGGCATCGTGTTGGAGGGGTGCGGGATGGCCGCGACAGTGTTCAACGCGGAGCTTTCATCGCGGTGCTCGATCTGTCCGACGGCGTTCCAGAACAGGCGGCCGGCGGATTGTTCGGTCTGGGCTCCAAGAGCGCGTCCTTCGACGAGCTCGTGCGCGAAGTGGACCAGCTCGAGCAGGATCGCGAAGACAACGTAAAGGGTGTTCTCGTCCGCCTCGGGACTACGCGGATGGGGATTGCGCGGGCAACGGAGGTGGGGGCGCTCCTCGCAAAGCTTGCGGTCCGCCGGCCAGTGTGGTGTCACGCCGACGAGCTCGGCAATGGGACCCTTTACCTCGCGACGGTAGGCTGCAGGCAAATCTGGGTTTCGCCGGGAGGTACCATCGACGCGATAGGCCTCGCCGCGCAGCTGGTTTTTTTCCACAAGCTGCTTGCTGACAGGCTTGGTCTCGATGTCGATTTCTTGCAAGTCGGCAAGTACAAGGGCGCCGAAGAGCCCTTCACGCGCGACGATGCCAGCGCCGAAGCGCGCGCCTCACTCGAGAGCACGCTCGCTGACATGCGAACGGTTTGGTTGACCGGCATACGACGTGCGCGTCCGGCGATCGCCGCATCTGCGGCGGAAGACGGCCCGTACAGCGCACGTGCCGCGCAGGATCGGGGTGTCATCGATCAGGTCGGGTACTTCGACGAAACGCGTGACGCGTTCGAGAAGGAGACGAGGACCGCGCACGCCGAAGTGCGGCTTGGCCCTGGCGCCGGGTCCGGCGGCGGCGGCGACATCGCCGACGTGTTGCGCACCCTAGCCGGAGAACCGCTGGGAGGCGCCCCCATCGCATTGGTGCGCGCCAGCGGCGCGATTTCGATGGACGGTGCGGGGCCGCTCGGGCGAGACAGCGGCATCGTCGAGTCTCGTCTTGCGCTTACGCTGGCCCGATTGGAACGAGACGACGACGTGAAGGCCGTCGTTCTCCGCATTGACTCCCCGGGCGGGAGCGCGCTCGCAAGCGATCTCCTTTGGCACCACCTGATGCGCATTCGCAAAAGAAAGCCGCTCGTCGTGAGCATAGGGGACATGGCGGCCAGCGGCGGGTATTACATGGCTTCGGCTGGGTCGATCGTGTTTGCTGACGAGGCGAGCATCGTAGGCTCCATCGGCGTGGTCGGCGGAAAAGTGGCGATCGGCCATGCCATCGAGAAGCTCGGCGTCCATGTGGAGACGGTCCCCGCCAGGCTGAGCGACAGCAAGTCCGCCGCCCGCGCGACGTACGAGTCTCTGTTGACACCGTGGGACGACGAGACTCGCGCGCGGCTGCTCGATACGATGACAGGCATTTACGGCCTCTTTTTGGCGCGAATCGCCGAAGGCCGCGGCCTGCCTATCGACCGCGTCGCGTTGTCGGCGGAGGGCCGCATCTTCAGCGGTCGAGAAGGCAAGGCGAGAGGTCTCGTCGATGAGGTCGGGGGTCTAGGCGACGCCGTCGTGCGCGCGCACATTCTGGCCGGCCTGCCCCCGGACGCGCGCGTAGGCGTCGCGGGCGAACCTTCCGGAATTCTGCAGATGCTTGCTCAAGACGAACCGCAAGGAGAGGCGATGGCGAGGCTGTCTGCCATCGCCCTCGCGCAATTGACACCGCAGGTCGTTCCTTTCGTGGCGAGCATTGCGCCTCTCGCGGGGCTTGCGCCACGAGAGCCGGCGCTTTGCGCGCTGCCATTTGCGCTCACGGTGCGATGAGACTCCGTGCAAGCCCAATCGACGATGACCCAGCGTCGGCGGCCGCTTGCGAAACCGGCCAGGAAGCCCCGAATCGGATGAGGCGCGCTGGGCACTGGCAGACGCGCAACGCGGCGCGGGCCGCGCTCGTGCAGACGTATTAGGGTATGCAGGAATGGGCCGTCGACCGCTCGCGTCCGCGCTTTTTTTCGGCGGTGTTGGCTGCATCGCCGGCGCCTTCGTGGCGGGCTCCGGGTGCGTAACCGCGCCGCCCCCTGATTTGCCGAAGCCCAGGCAGCATCGGCCGACGATCTTGCACGCGTCGGTGGTGCCCCCGCCCGACGAGGTCCTCATTCAATGGCCGGCCGATAACACCTTCCTCGTGCCGGTCGAGCTCGAGGACAACAGTAGCGTCTTCTACTACGACGCCTTCCTGGACTACGACCCCTACACCAACTCGAAGCCCGTGTTGCTGGGCGTCGCCGTTCCTGGCCTGACGACATATGACGGCGGCGTGACGGTCGTCCCATTCTCGATGACGCCGCCGGACAGCCTTCTCTGCCATCGCATCGAATTTCTCGTAGCGCACCAGTTCAACACGAACTCGGAGCACACCCCGGACAGTATCGGCGGCGACATCGTAAGCTGGTTGTACAACCCAGGCGGTGGACCCAACGGCTGCCCAGTCTACGATGCAGGATCCCTGCAGGACGGCGCCTTTCTCGATTCCACGCAGAGCAGCTTACCCGTAGTTCCCGATTCGGCGGGCGACCTGTGAGCCTGCGGGCGCATCTCGCCGCACTAACTTTTTTGACGGCGGCGCTTTCGTGCGGCTCGATCACTTCGACAGGACAGAGCAACGCCACGGTCAATGCATGCCCCGACCACCCCTGCGCCTCGTATCTCCAGTCCGGCGCTACGCCTTCTTGTCGCGACGGCGCTTGCATCACTTCGGATCTGTCGACCGACCTCGTGCTCGTGGTTTCATTGGCCGAGGACGCATACTTCGCGCCCGGTCGCACGTATGCCCTCCCGTACAGCCACATCTTCCAGGCGCCGCCCATTGACGCGTGCACCCCGCCGGCCTGTGCGCGTCTTCCGCGCGCTGGCACCGTAAACGGCAACTACCTGATCGATCCGCAGACCGCGAGCCTCCTCGATTGGAACCTCGGAAACGCAGGCTTTACGGCGCTCCCCGTCCACGTCACCTACAGGATGCTTTGGCCACCAGGCGCGGCGCCGCAGGGGGAGGCCAGCGCTACCGGCCTGCCGCTTGGTGCGGTGGCCGCCCAGCAGGCGCAAGCCAGTTTCCCCGTCGCCTTTCCCGGCCCCGGGCACGGACCGAGCATCGTCTACAAGACGTACCTGCAGCCTGCCGCTTATGAGCGCACCATTTCGCCCGATCCACCGTTCGATAGCGCGTTTCCGCCCGACGTCGACATCGTCAGCGTGCCGGGCGGCGACAACCCTGGTGAGAACGTGTCACCTGCGCTCGATGTTACGACACGCACGACTCTCGCCGGCGATCGCACGATTCCGACGTTCAACTTGACGCGTGCGGCAGGGCTGGTCGGCTGGACCGCATATCTGCGCGACGCGACGAGCAAACGCATTCTGTCGACGGTCCAGCCGCTGAGCGGAACGACGGCCGCCGGTATCGTGCTCGCCACGAGCCACCACCCTCTGGACAAGGACGCGCTTACGAATGCCGAGCTCGTCATGGCGCCCCCGGCGGCGCACCCCATTCCGAAAGGCGTGTTTGCCCCGGCCGGAATGCTTGAGCTCCCAGCCAACCTGACCTATGTCGCGCTTCCGAGCCCGGTCGCGGTGCATGGCACGATCGTCTCTGCGGATGGGACGCCTGTGCCGGCAGACCTCGTCTTTGAAGCAGTAGGCATAGACGAGCTCGGCTCGTCGCGACCCAACACCACCAATTTTGAATTCGTCGCCCGGGCAACGACAATCACCGAGCGGCAGGGCGGGGCCGCGACGTATTCAATCGTGCTGCCGAGCGGACAGTACCGCTTCAGCGTGCGCCCCCTTGACGGTTCGTACGCAATCACGGTGCGCGAGCCGTTCGTCGTTGGCGCATTGAGCACGCCCACCGCCGCGCGCGATGTGACCGTTGACGCGAAACGCGCCGTTCGCGGTCGGGCTTCTGTCGCGGACGGCCGCGCCGTTTTCGGTGCGCGGGTCGACGCATTGCCGCTGTCGTGCTTCACCGCCGCCTCCAAGGGCTGCCTTCCGCGCCCGGGTCAAACGACAACTGCCGAGGACGGCTCCTTTGCACTCTCGCTGGACCCTGGCGGGTACGAGCTTCGGGTGCAGCCCCCGGAGGGAACTAACCTGCCATGGTCCGTGCAGCCCATCCTCGTAGGGTCGACGCCGCTCGATCTGAAGCCGATCGTTATCCCTGCGCCGGCGCACCTCGGCGCGCGCCTCGCGGATCCCGACGGAAACCCGGTTGTAAGAGCCATCCTACGAATGTTCGATATGCCCGCCGGGGGAGCCGCCATCGAGGTCGCGCGCACCATGACGGATTCGACCGGTCGATACGATCTGTACGTGGCTCCGCCGCAGTAACGCTCATGAATCTGGTAGCATCGTCCTCTCCGACACTGCCGCACGAGGGGCGACCTGCAATGAAGAACGACGTTCGTATCGACCTGCTTGCACGCCTCGCTCGATCGGCAGCCCGCCCGGGCGCTCCGATCGACCCAGTGACCCCCCTTTCGATCGTTTCGCTTGCCGCGGCGTCCTATGGGGCGCGTCCAGCGGAGGACGCCACGGTGCCGACCGGATTCGACCCGCTCGCGGTCGCCCTTTTCGAATCAATTGTCGAGGGCGCGTTCCTCGTTGCTACCGCGGGTGGATCACTTGACCCCGACGAATACGGGTTTTTCGAGCGCCTCTTCGTTGCGGCAGGGGGTGGCGCCGTCTCGACTCAGCAGATCGCCGCGCTCGTGGACGACCTCGGCTCGCGCTTGCGCGCGGACGGGCTAGAGCGCCGAATCGACGCACTGGGCATCGTCGTCACCAAGCCGGAACACGCACGAGAGGTGCTCCGAATCGCTGCTCTCGTGGCGCAGGCATACGGGGACATGAGTCCCGACAAGGGGCAAGTGCTCGCGCGGATTGCGGCCCGCTGCGGTCTCGAAAAGGCAGACGTCAATCTTGTCCTCGCGGAGACGAAGTCGGCGCTCGCAAGGTAATGGCGGCGGACGCGCTGGAGAGCGCTCAGATGGAGTCGAGCGCTCTAATCGGGGAGGAAGCGCATTGCGTCACTGTAGAAAGCGGCCTCTTCGCCGCGTCCGTTTGCCTCCGCTCGGGCGGCGACGCGGGATAGCGCAGCCTTGGCGCTTGCGACGAGCGCGGTTCGAAGCTCCGGTGTGGCCTCTTCGATGCGAGCGCTCATCAGGGCGAGGAGCTCGTGTCCGCGGTCGAGCGCCTCCAGCAACGACGCGAGCTCGTCGCACACGGCTTTGTCGCGAGGGTTGCCCTGCAGTCGACGCGTGAGCTCTTCGACTCGCGCGACGGCCTCCGCCTCGTCGTCGAGTGCCGCGTGGCGCGGCGTGGCGACAAGATGGTGCTCTGCGCTCGTTGTGTCGCTGGGCGCGGCTCGCTCGAAATCGGCAGCCTCACCCAAGAGCTCCGCGATCGCCGCTGCCCGTGCCGGATCGGCCGGGAGGACGAGCGTCGCGGCGAGCTCTCGCAGGTGCGAAAAAGCGAGGGCCGCGCCGGCTCGATCGCCCAAACGCGCGCGCCATCGTCCCTCGAGGCCTCTCGCCTCCGCGACCGCAAGCGAGGTCTCCTCCTCATTCGCGCCGACGAGCGATGCATGCGCGACCGCGGTGGGCAAATCGTCGAGATGCTCGGCTAGGGCACGTGCCAACTGGAGCCGAATGGGCGCGGCAGGCGCAGCGCCGCCGTCGGCGAGCTCCAGTGCCCGTGCGAGCGCCGCCACACCGCGCGCGCGATGGCCAGAGCCCAGGAGCGCCACGCCCAAACC
>JALYHV010000221.1 GCA_030776205.1 Myxococcota bacterium
TCTTCGGGCAGCGCCGTGGCGTGCACGCCGCCGACGAGCGGAATGGCCGGGTACGCGACCCGTTACTGGGATTGTTGCAAGCCGTCGTGCGGCGCCTCGCATACGTGCGCGGCCGACGGCGTGACGCGAAACGACGGCGCCAAGAGCTCGTGCCAGGGGGGCAGCGCGTACGAGTGTTACGACATGGCGCCGCAGATCATGAGCGATACGCTCGCCTACGCATTCGCGGCCTACAACGGGGCGAGCTGCGGTACGTGCTTCCAGCTCACGTTCACGGGCAAGTCGAACGTAGGCCTCGCCGATACCGGCTCCGAGCAGCTCTGCGGAAAGAGCATCATCGTGCAAGTGGTGAACACCGGCGGATTGCAGTCCGGGCAGTTCGACCTGCTCATTCCGGGCGGCGGCGTTGGGGCGAACAATGCATGCGGGACGCAGTGGGGCGTTTCCACGTCCTCGCTCGGTGTCCAGTACGGCGGACTGATGCTGCAATGCGAGCAGCAGAGCAATTACAATTATGCCCAGTACACAGCGTGCACGATCAGCGCGTGCCAGTCGCTGTTCGCAAAGACGCCCAGCATGGCGGCTGGCTGTGAGTTCATCGTCAATTGGATGAAGGGCGCGAACAACCCAAACGTGAGGTACACGCAAGTGACCTGCCCGAACCAGCTCAAGAGCATGTCAGGCCTGTAGTCCGCGTTGGTCGCGGCGCGCCTGCGGAGGGTCTGGACGTCAGGAGGCCTTCCGCCGGACGACGCGCAGCCGCCCCTTGCTTCCGCCGCACCAGAACTGGCCCTCACGCGTCCCTTCGACCCCTGAGATGGCGTCCACCGGGACGCGCAGGGTCTCTCGAACGCTGCCGTCGCCGCCGAGACGGCGCAGCTCGCAGGGCTTGCCGTCGTCGCTCGCCGCATGCCAGAGCGCACCGTCCACGCAAGAGACGCCCGTCACGAAGCGGTCGGACGCCAGCGTCTTCACCACTTCGCCCGTCTTGGCGTCCACCTTCAGAATGCGAGACTCTCGAAATTGCCCGACCCAGAGAAACCCGTCCGCCCACGCCATGCCGCTGTTCATCCCTTTGGCAGGAGCGGGGAACCGGCGCACGATCCGTCCGTCCGCGGGGTCGACGACCACGATGTGCGGGCCGGCCAGCTGATAGATATGCTTGCCGTCGAAGGCAGTGCCGGCGTTGGCGCCGGGGACCGAATGCCGTCGCACGACCTGCTCGCGCTCGGGATCGAACGCGACGAGCTCGTCGTCGCCCGCATACCAAACGAGCTTTCCGTCGAACGTGACGCCGTGGACGCGGCGGTCTCCGAGCGGGACATACTCGCGAAGGACCTCCGCATCGGACATACGCCCCATCTGCTTTTCGCTTGCTGCGTCGCCCCGCTCGCGGTCCAGGCTCATGCCCGTCAATCTAGCCTCTTGGCAAGAGCGCGAGGAGTAACATACGCGACGCGATCGGCGGCGCAGGCCTCGAGTAGCGAACGGCGCTGCCGGAGCCCGTCCGGACCGCGGCGCTGCTCGCGACGAGCGCGGCGAGCACGCGGAGCGCCGTTCGTTTCGAGACGCCTGCGTGCTCGGCGAGCCCCTGCGCGGACCAGGATGCGCCGTCGGCGAGAAGGAGCGCGACGCGAGCGGCGTCGTCGTCGGTAGCCGGGAAAAGCACCGCGACCTCGCGACGCGAGGAGAGCGCATACCCGTCCTTGGAAGCGACCGGCTCCGCGCCGAGACCGTCCGCCAACATCGCTCGCAGCCGTCCGACTTCGACGCGGAGCCGCGCGCGGTGCGAAGCGTTGGGCCGGCGCACGTCGAAGGTCTCGACCGCGAGCTCGTCGCGATCGATAGAAGCGGGCCAGGCGCGCGCCAGCGTGAGAAGCAGCTTGAAGAGAACCGGACGGCGCGCGAATAGAATCGTTGCCCGGCCGGCGCTCGCCACCCGGCGGCACGCGTCGACGAGGAGCGCGTCGCCCCGGCACAGCCCCTCGATGGCGAAGAGGTTCGCGTCCTCGATCGCGCCGCGCCGGAGCACACGCGCGAGCGGCGCGGAGAGGTCCTTCTCGAGAGCCTCGATCGCGCGTGAAAGGAGGGGGTGGGGTGACTCTTCCAGCAAGCGCCGCGCGCGACGAAGGGCGGCGGAGGCGTCCGTCGCGGCGAGCGCCCGCGTCGAAATTTCGGCTTGCGCGAGCGAGGCTGCCGCGTGCACATCCGGCGGCAGGTCCATCGCGAGCACGTCTTCAGCGCGGCGCCGTGCTTCCCCGAGGCGACCGAGGAGCACCTCCGCGCGCGCGAGAACCAGCCGCTGCATCGCAGCGTTGCGCACGTCACCGAGCCGTTCGAGCTCGTCGAGCGAGTCCCGCGCCGCGCGCGCCGCCGCTGCCGGATCGCCCGCGTTCAGCTCGATTTCGACCAGCGCCGCGCGCGCCCGTGCCCGTGTGAGGTCATCTTGCGCGACTG
>JALYHV010000222.1 GCA_030776205.1 Myxococcota bacterium
AGCGTGGACGACGGCGCCGGACACAAGGACTCGATGACCGTCTACTACCTCGGGACGGGGGCGATGCCCGCCGATCCGGCGGCAAAGGTCACCAACCTGACAGCGACGCCCGGGCCGGCGTACTTCATCGATGCGCCCATCATGGACCAGTACCCGTTCTATTTCGATTTTGACGGCAGCGGTGACAACTCCTTCGACGCCGTTCCCAGCGTCGTGGCGGGCGCGAGCTGGATCACGACCAAGCGCCAGAGCGACGCGGCCAAGCGCACCGACCTGGCGTTCGACCTACCCAAAGGCGCGGACGTTTACATCATGTTCACGAAGCAGGGCACGCCGCCCGCGTGGATCAGCGGCGGCGGCTTCGCGGACACGGGCGTCACGGGCAAGTGGCGCGACAATAGCCCGGGGCTCGTCGATTATGCCCTTTACAAGAAGACGTTCCCGGCGGCGGCGCACGTTGCGCTGACGACCTCTGCCATCGATTACGTCGTGCTCGTCAAGTAGCGCGGACCGGACCGAGCCGCCCAGCGCGAGCTGCCGGGCGGTCACGGGTCGCGGTTCAAAAGCTGACCCATTTGCCTGCGCAGGCGTTGGGCGTCGGCGGGCCGCTGGTGGTGTTCGTCACCGCCACTCCGCTTCCGGCGGGCGTGAAATTGACGCTCCCGGGCCCGAGGCGCACGTTGGCGAAGGAGGCCATCGCCTTGGAGGGGACGATGCCGTCGACGACGACATCGTCCAGCGCGATCCCGAGCGGGTGAGACGCATCGTAGCCGTTCAGCATCACGGCGGGCGCGATGGTGCTGGCCAGCGAATGAAAGTCGCGAATGACGATGCCTGTGTACGTCGGGATGAGCGACCCCGGCGCCGTCGTATAGTGGGTGTCGAGGAAGATGGGATTGGCGAGAGAACGCACGCACACGTCTGTGTACGTGACGTGGCTGACCAAGCCGCCGCGGCTCGCGTCGGACTTGATACGGATGCCGCTCAGATTGCTCATTCCGTTGTTGGGCAGGCTTCCGTCGATCGATAGGTCGTACACGGCGATGTTCGAGACCCCGTTGGCGGTCTCGCTGCCGATCGACATCCCGTGGCCGCTGCCGAAATGGTTGTGCGCGATTACTACATTGCTCACCGGCCCCGCGCCCCCGGCCTTGATGGCGATTTGGTCGTCGCCGTCGCTTATCTTGCTGAAGACGATGTACCCGTCGGAGGCGCCGCTGGGGTCGATGCCGTCCGTGTTTCGGGCATAGCTCGCCGTCAGCGCCCTCCCGAGGCTGTTGGTCGCGGCAGAGGGCGTGATGATCGTGACACCCCACACGACGAATCCCTTGCTGCCCAGGGTCACGTGGAAATTGGGCGAGTTGTGCAACGTGATCTTGTAAAGCGTGAAATTCTGGGCCCCCTTGACCTGGATCAGCGTGGGACAGCTCTGATTCATCCCCGCCGTCTTTGCGCCCTGGGCCACGTCCCACCACGTCGTCGTTGCACCGAGCATTGGCTCGCCGCCACGGCCATCGATGACGCCGTCGCCGACGATGGCTGCATTCGGCACCGTCACCGCGATGAACGGCTTGCAGCCGGCGCTGGAGTTGTTGGCGAACGTCCCGCACGTACCGGGCGCGACATCGAAATCGCGCGGGTCACGCGACGCAAACAACGTAGCGCCGCGGTCGATCCAAAGCGTCACCCCAGCCGCCAGGGTCAGCGGCCCAGAAAGGAACGCGTCGCTCGCTCCGCCCACCGTCAGACGGACCGACCGTCCTGCCGGGCATGCGTCGATGGCCGCCTGAATGCGCGCGGTATCAGGATTGGTCTCGTCGGCGAGCGTCCCGTTCGCTTGCGTCTTGGCGGCCACCAGCGTGGCACACGCGGGCGGGATGATGGGCTCTGGCGGCAATGTGGGGCTAGCGTCGGCTGGGTTGGCAGTGGCGCTCGCTTCGCCCCCGTCGTTGCCCACGGAGTTGGGGGCGCCGCCCTCCGCCACCGCGTCGTTGGCGCCATTGCCCTGCGCTGCCGCCTCATCGATCGCAGCCTCGCCTCCGTCCGTACGTGTGCCGTCGGTCGAGCTCGCCGCTTCCATGCCGCTCGGCTGTTCGCTGCTCGCGTCATCGCTGTTCGATGGCGAGAGCGCCGCGCCGTCGGCTCCGACACGGCTCGAAGTCGTGCCGCATGCGACGCCGCTCAACGCGCAGACAGCGATCGCTGCTAGGTCGTAACGCACGAGGCCTAGTCTATCCCCTCGTCCATCC
>JALYHV010000223.1 GCA_030776205.1 Myxococcota bacterium
CGCGAATGGTTACCCCCGCAAGCCGCCACCGCCGGAGAATGCGCGCTTGCATCACGCGCTCCACCGACGCCAGCTGTTCGCGGTCGTTGATACCTAAAAGGACGCTCTCCTCCAGAGAGACGGTGGCCATTTCCTCCCGGACTTTGGCCGCAAAGGCTACGATGTCCGTCAAATAGAGCTCGCCCTGCGCGTTATTTGGGATCAAGCTGGCGAGCGCCGGCCGGAGGAACGCAACGTTAGCGGCATAGATGCCCGCGTTGATTTCGCACACAGCACGCTCGTCAGGACTCCGCAGGTCGCGGTGCTCACGAATCTCGAAGACGCTCCCTTCGCGCCTGAGGACCCTACCGTACCCGGTTGGGTCGGCGACAACGCACGTCGCGATAGACAGTGCCGGACGCCCGTCAGCCGCGCCGAGCGGCGCCGCCACGGCACGCAGCTCATCGGGGCCGAGGAGCGCGACGTCACCGTTCATGACGAGCACGCACGAGGCGGACGCTCGAACGGCATCGAGGCCGACGCGCGCGGCATCGCCGGTGCCCCGCGGGGGCTCCTGGACCGTCGTACGAACGCACGCTCCGGCGAACGCCGTAACCAGATACTGCTCGATCGTGTTGCGTCCGTGCCCAAGGACGACCACGACTTCGCCGCAGCCTGCATCGAGCGCCGCTTGCACGGAAAAATGCACCATGGGCCGCCCGCAAACGGTGTGCATCACCTTGGGCAGGTCGCTGTTCATCCGCGTGCCTTGCCCTGCCGCAAGGATGATCGCACTCATCGCTTCCATTGGCCGGTTCGCCTCCTGCTCGGGTTTTAGCAAACAAGGGCGGGCCTAGGGCAAGAGGTCAGGAACCGGATGCGGCGGGGTAGGTCGCAGTGATGACCCGCTTGCTAAGTCAGGTGCGGAGGCGACGTTCGAAGCCGCGACGGCAGCTTCGACTCGATTGCGTTCGGGTACGTACACGACCACCGTCTCGCCGGCGTTCAGCACGTCCCCCCGAGCGCGACGGTTGATCCGTTCCATCGTCCGTGGCGTGACGTCGAAGCGCCTGCCGATCGCCTCGAGCGTTTCGCCGGCCTTAGCAGCCACGAGCAACCTCCTGAACGCCTTCTCGCGCTCCTGCACTGCGAAGAACTCTTCGGAGCCGACCGCCAAGACACGGACCTGATCCTCGGGCAGCGCGGCCACGTGCGAAAGGTCCGTCGCGGGCGCGACGAAGGCCTGCAGCGTCATTGCTTCCTGCAATCGCGCCCCTGGATCCAGGTCGTTCCACAGCCGCAGGTCGTCCGTCGAAACGCGGAGCGCGGCCGCAATTTCGACGAGGCGATCGCCCGCGAGCACTCGGTAAAATACCCGCTTCCGATCCGGATAAACGAACTCGTCCGAGGGCACGACGACCGTGATCTTGACCGCGGTGGACGACGGCGTTTTGCCATTCGCGGGAGCCTGCGGGGCGGCAGCGTCCACCCTCGGCACGAGCACGACCGTTCCGCCGTGCACGATTTCGCCGGGGGCGATTGCGTTCAGGTCCTCTAGCTTCTGTGTCGTGGTTTTGTGGGACGCAGCGATTTGGTCGAGCGTCTCGCCAAAACGAACGACGTAGTGATCGAGCGGCGGCTGGTCCTTGCGAAGCCGCGAAAGCGCAAGCGCTGTCGCCGGGCCGCGCCCCTCTGCTACCCGCACCGCATATGGCGCATCGCCGTCCGCCGCCGGTGGCGTCCGGCCGGCGCGCAGCTCCGGATTGAGCGTTTCTAGGTCCTTGGAGGCGCAGCCCGCCGCCTGCGCAACCTGGGAGAGCAGCGTTCCTGGAGCCACCATGACTTCATCCGTCAGGACCGGCGGATCCACGGTTATGTCGCCGAAGCCGAAGGCGGCGAGGTTGTGCGCGACGACGGCGGCTGCGAGGACCTTGGGCACGTAAAGGGTTGTCTCCCACGGGAGCGTTCCTTCCGTGCGCGCGAGCGACCAAAAGTCGTTCGTGTTGTAGCGCCGCACGACAGAAGTGAGACCCGCGTAACCCATGTTGTAACCGGCGAGCGCGAGGTCCCAGCTACCGAAGCGACGATGCAAATCGGCGAGGAAGTCGGCGGCGGCCTCCGTCGCCGCCTGCGGAGCGAGGCGCTCATCGATCCAATGCGTGATGGCCAACCCGTAGACCCGCGCCGTCTCCGGCATGAACTGCCACAGTCCGGCGGCACCCCCCCCAGAGCGCGCCGTCACATCGAACCCGCTCTCCACCATCGAGAGCCACACGAGATCTTCGGGCAGCGATTTCCGCCGCAGAACGCGCCTCATCATGTCGCGCCAGCGCCCGGATCGCCGGTAAAGGTTCGCGAACGTCGCGTGCCCACGGGTGTCATCGCGGAAAAATTCTAGATAGCGGATCACTCGATCGTCCCAGCGAATCGGCAACTCGGGCATCTCTAGTTGCGCAGCGCGCAGCCAAACCTCGCTAGGAGAATCGCTCGAACGAGCCCGTGAGGCCGACGGCGCAGGCGCGCTGGGCGGCAAACCGGACGCGTGGACCTGTGGCTCTCCTTGGCTCCCGAGCGACCATGGCTCGCCCGGCCACGCCTCGACCGGTGCGGACGCGGCGGGAAAGAGCTCTCGCTCGGCGTCCCGTAACGCGCGCAGCTCGGGGCTCTCGACGGCGAGGTACGGGTCATCCGAGAACCCCCCTCCTGCGATGATGCGACGGGCCGTGCCGTCCGTCGGGTGCCCGGCCCGGGCACCGCTCCCCTTCGCCGCCGGCTTCCCCGCCTGTGCGTGCGCGGGTTTGGCCGCTCTCTGTGGATCGGCAGACCACGCCGCCGAGGCGCTGAAGCACAGCGCGCAGCCAACGCCCGCGCCTGCCACCCGCAGGAAGAGCCTCGCCATGCCGGGGACGGTGCCACGCTGCCCAACTCCACGTCAAATTCCCGATGGTTACGTCATCGTCGGGTCCGCGACCAAGCCCCTTGCTGCGAGCACCTCCGACGAGCTCGAGACGCCCCTCCACCGGGCGTGCGGCGCGCCGCAGAAGGAGCCGGTCGCGTCATCGTCATCGGCAGCCAGAAGCGCTTTTGTTCGCCCTCCCTCGCGTTGCACGTCGCCTTGCGCCGCGCCCGCGTTAACATCGCCACTTTACGAAGACGAGAGGGCTATGAACACGAGAGGGCTCCGATTCGACACGAACCAGATGCTTGTCATGGTGCTCGCCGGAGGCGAGGGCAAGCGGCTATACCCGCTTACCCTCGATCGGGCGAAACCGGCGGTGCCCTTTGGAGGCCGGTACCGGATCATCGACATCGTCCTTTCGAACTTCGTCAATTCGGGGCTCTCGCGCATCAAGGTTCTGACGCAGTACAAGAGCGCCTCCCTCGAGGAGCACATCGCGCGCAACTGGCGGCTCGCGCCTATCCTCGACCAGTTCATCGAAGCGATTCCGGCCCAGCAGCGCACTGGAAAAGCCTGGTACCGCGGCTCGGCGGATGCCGTCTGGCAATGCCAGCACGTGATAACCGACGAGCGCCCGGAGCTCGTGTGCATCTTTGGGGCGGACCATGTCTACAAGATGGATGTCCGGCAAATGCTGGTCTTTCATCAGGAGGCTAGGGCGGATGCGACCGTGGCGGCGATTCCCGTGCCACGCGAGTTCGCGCGCGACTACGGGATCATCGAGGTGGACAAAGGAGGTCGCATCCGCGCCTTCCACGAGAAGGTCGAACGACCGCCGACGATGCCCGGCGACGATACCAAGTGCCTCGCCTCGATGGGGAACTACATCTTCGCCCCGGACGTGCTGCTGCGTGAGCTGGAAGCCGATGAGCAAATCGAGGAGAGCCGGCACGACTTCGGTCATGACGTCCTGCCCCGCCTCGTGCGCGAGGGAGCTCGCGTCTACGCCTACGACTTCGCGACGAACGCGGTCCCAGGGGAGGACGAATACAACCGAGGATACTGGCGCGACATCGGCACCATCGACGCCTACTGGGAAGCGCAGATGGATCTGATAGAAATCCACCCGCAGTTCAACCTGTACAATTTCCGGTGGCCCATACGCACCGGAGCGACGCACGACCCGCCGGCAAAGTTCGTCTTTCGCGACGAAGCGCAGGCCCGGGTCGGCATCGCGACCGACTCCATGGTGAGCCACGGATGCATCATCTCCGGCGGGCGTATCCATCGAAGCGTCCTGGGTGTCGGCTGCCGTGTGAATTCGTTCAGCGAGGTCGAGGAGAGCGTGCTCTTCGAGGGGGTGCGCGTGGGACGGCACGCAAAGGTTCGGCGCGCCATAATCGACAAGGGCGTCGAGATCCCGCCGGGAACGGTCATCGGCTTCGATCGCGAGGCAGATCGCCAGCGATTTTTTGTCACCGATGGCGGCACGGTCGTCATTCCCAAACGGGCCAAGCTGGAAGCCGGGTAGACCGCTCGATGTTCGGCAGCGCGGCAGACGCGGGCGCTTCGCTCCGCTATTCATCGCGGGCCATGGCGCTCACCGTGATCGTAGGCGACGTTCACGGGTGCACCGCCGAAGTGGAGTCACTCCTCGAGAAGGTCGGCTTCAGCCCAGGATTGGACCGGCTCTTTTTTGTGGGCGACTTGCTCGTGCGGGGCCCCGACTCTCATGGCGCGCTCGCCCTTGCGCGGCGTCTCGGCGCCGGCATGGTGCGCGGAAATCACGAGGAAAAGCTGCTGATGGGCCGGGCCACGTGCAGCCCCGCGAGCGCCGCGCACGCTTGCGTCGCGCAGGAGCTCTCGCGCGACGAGTGGGCATGGTTGGAAGCTGCGCCGCTCTGGCTCGACCTGCCCGCGCACGGAATACGGGTCGTCCACGCTGGCGTCATTCCAGGAATCACCATCGACCGCATGCCCCGGGAGGCATTGCTCGGCATGCGGACGCTCGGCGGACCGCACGGCTGGAGCGTGGAGCAGGGCGCGGGTCCGCTTTGGGGAATGCGGTATTAGGGCCCGCCGCACGTGATCTTCGGGCACAATGCGCAGCCTGCGCCGCAGCTCCACCGTTGGGCGACGGGAATCGACACGGGGTGTGTCTACGGGGGCCGGCTTACCGCCGTCGTCCTCGACGAGGGAGAGCCTATGCCGCACGGCAAGGCGGCGCGGGCAACGCTCCGAAGTGTCCCGGCGGGACGCGTCTACCATGGGGGGCGGGGCAAGCCGCCGTCTCGATGAAGGCACGCGTCGTCCTGTCTCGGCCGCAACGCAATTCTGTCACGCGCGGGCGTTTTGTGAGCGTCGACATCGACCAACGCAGCGTCCTCGTCGGCCGCGTGGCCGGCGCATGGCGGGCATACGAAAACCTCTGCCGACATCGTGCGCTGCGGCTCGACCTGGGAGCCTCCTCGCCCATGAGCGACGACGGCCGTTTCCTCCTATGCCATCAGCACGGCGCACTTTACCGCCCGGCGGATGGGGCGTGCATCGCCGGCCCTTGCGACGGAGAGAGGTTGACTCAACTCGAGATCGTCGAGGATGACGATGGCCTGTGGATCGCAGCGGTCCCCGGCGGGACGGGCGACTGAGCCGGTCGATTCGGGGACGTTTAGAACACCCAGCCGACCTTTGCGTCTACCTCGGGCAGCAGCCCCGCGTACGGCAATGAGGTGCCCGCCGGAACGGCGATCCCAAGCGCGTAAGCGAGGCCTCCCCCGACGCGCAGCGTGACCCCGACCGCACACGTCCATTCGTATCCCACTGTGGCCCCCGCCCCGACTACGTTCAGCCACTTCCCGGAGGCGCTCCCTCTTACCCACTCGACGCGAGGATGCACGTACAGCGCTCGAAACGCGGCTCGCAGCGGAAAGACGGGCAGACCGAGCGACGCGCGATACCCGCCGCCAAACTGCGAGCTCCAATCGCCCTCGAAGCTAACGCCCACGTTGTCGCTCGCCATCACGTCCACCTCGGCGCCCACGCGCCCAAGCGCGATGGCCAGCGGATCGAGCAGGAAGCCGACGGTGCTCCGCCCGCCGTCATCGTACCCATCGATATGGTCGCTCTCGACATCGCCGCCCGTCTCCCGGGCGTTCGCGCGAAGCGGGGTGCCGACGGCGGCGACCATCGAGAGCAGCACCACGAAGGATTTCATCGCCCCCCCTTCGGAGGAGCCCCAAGAAAGTTGCGTGTCGGGTACTCTATGCCGGGCGTGGGCCGGCCCAGCGAAGACCAAGAGCTCTCGTGCCCGCGGTACCCCTACGTCGCCATCGACGTCGATCCCGATGACGCGGACGAGGCGAGCGCGCTGCTTTTCGAGCTGGGTGCCACCGGTGTGGAAGAGCGCGATGGGACGACGCTGATCGTTGGCGCCGCATCGAAGGTCACCTTGGTCGCCGCGTTCGAGGCGTGGGCGGACGCCGTGGCAGGCGCTGGAGCGCTTCCCCCGGGCTGGTCGCCGCGCGTGCACGAGGTAGTTGGCGACGCATGGCGCGATGAGTGGAAGAAGTATTTTGAGCCATTCCGGCTAGCGGGCACCATCGTGGTCAGCCCTCCGTGGTGCGCCTACCACGCCGCTGCGGGCGAGACGGTCATCGTGCTCGAGCCGGGTCGCGCGTTCGGCACGGGCCTGCACGAGACGACGAGCCTCGTAGCAAGCGCACTGGTCGAGCATCCGGGCGATCTGGATGGCGCTTCGGTGCTCGATGTGGGCTGCGGGAGCGGCATTTTGTCCTTCGTGGCCGTTGCGCTGGGCGCCGCGCGCGTCCGCGCAATCGATGTGGACGCAGACGCCGTCGCCGTGACCAGGGAAAACGCCGCCCGAAACGCGCTCGGGTCCAGGGTGCACGCCGACGTGACCCCCGTCTCCGCCTTGACTGACCGCTACGCCACCGTCGTGGCGAATATCGAAGCCACGACGCTGGTCGAGCTCGCGCCAGACCTGATTCGACGACTGGCGCCGCACGGTCTGCTGGTACTCAGCGGGGTCCTCGCGCCGCATGTCTCGCCGGAGCAGCTCGCGGTGGTGCGCGCCGCGTTCTCGGCGCTGCGCGAAGAAGAAGTGCGTCGCGAAGGCGAGTGGGTTTCAGTGGTGATGCGCGCGTGAGGCGTGTTCCCGTTCGCGCGCTCGAACACGGTGAGCACCGCCTGGACGGCTCCGTCGCCCACTACCTCGGGCACGTCCTCCGGCTCCGCGTGGGCGATGAATTCGTCGCCTTCGATCCTGCGACTGGCCGCGAAGCCGACGCGGTTGCCGTCCGGATCGAACGCGACGCGCTGACCGTACGGGTGGGTCCGCTGCGCGAAGGGGCCACCGGCGCGCTGCGACCGACCACGTGGGTCCAGGCGCTCCCGAAGGGCGACAAGGCGGACGCCATCGTCCGCGACGCGACCGAGCTAGGGGCGACCCGCATCATTCTCGCGCCTACCACACGGAGCGTCGTCAAGCTGGACGCGCAACAGGTGGCGCGACGAAAAGCGCGTTGGCTCCGAATTGGGCAGGAGGCGGCGAGACAGTGCGGGCGAGGCGCCGCACCCCTCGTAGAGGTTTGCGCCGGCTGGAGCGATGCTCTCGCCTGTGTGGGCGACGACGTGGCTCGTTTCTGTCTGTTCGAGCGGGCCGAGGAGCCGCTCGGACCCGGCCTTTGGAGCGCGCTGGGGCTCGGCGCGCCGATGGCCTTCGCGTGCGGCGCGGAGGGCGGGTTGGAGCAAAAGGAAACGGACGAGGCCCGCGAGGCAGGCTGGTCGGTCGTCTCTCTGGGCACGCTCATTCTGCGCACGGAGACGGTCGCCGCCGCAGTGCTCGGCGCGGTGCGCGTCTGGAGCGCTTTGGGTCCGCCGCCGCAAGGATGAGCGGGCGGCGAACACGCGGGCGATCGGTATACTCGACGGCGGGTGCTCGAGCGCATCGCCCTTCACCAGACACGGCTTCGCACGCCCGGGGTCGGGTTGGATCCCAAAGGCGTGGCGATCGGCGCGAAGGGCGTCGTGCTTCTCGCGTCGATCGACAGGCTGGTAGGGCTGCTCGCCGTCTACACCCGAGAGCGATCGCTCGATGAGCTGATGCCTAGCCTCGCGATCTCCCTCGTTCGCTCGCCGCTCGGCACAAGTGAAATCCTGCTCGAGTTCGCCGCGGAGTCGAGCGACAGGATGGACCGCATCGCGGAGACGGCAAGACTCGTCGGCGGCTTCACGTTCACGGGCACCTCGCGGCACTACGTGCAGTACCGCGATGCCGCCGCGCCGTTCGGCTATGACGCAAACGAGCTCCTTTCGACGGATGCGCCGCTCGCCATCTACCATGACCGCTTCTCGCAGACGTACACCGTCGAGCGCCCAATCGAGCTGCGATCGCTCATCGTTCGCGTGGTGTTGCAGCCCGACGCGCGGACGCTGCTCGCGCCCGGACCGCGCGTGCTCGTCGCCGAGCAGGGGTTGGGACCCACGCTCGTGCACTATCTCGTGCGGTCTCGCGTCGAAGGCGAGGTCTTCGTCGCCGAGTGGCCTCCCGAGAGTGCATTCGACGGCCCGCTGGTGAGACGCTGGGTGGTTCGCCTCGCGCAGTTGCCCGATCGCATGCGCACGCTGGTGCAAGGCACGCCCGGGATTACCTGCTTCTTGCCGGCGGGCCCGGGAGTCGCCGTCGAAGCCGGGTACCGCCACCCGCTGGCCTTGCGCGGGTGCCCCGTCTTCAACGCGGCTGGCTTGGTCCTGCTCCGAGGCCGTGCCGAAGAGCCCTGGGTCGTGGAGACGGTGCCGCCCATGGGACCGCTCAGCGCCTTCGCACGGATAGAGCTTCGCGCCGCAGCGCCGGGCGCCGAGGCGGCAGTCGCGCACGCAACGATGCAAGCGCACGAGGTTCGCGTTGCGCTGCGAGTCGCGCCATCCACGAGCCCGTGGCGCAACGTAACCGCCACGTGGATAGAGCCCCGGCAACTGCCGCTCCTCCGTCGATTGGCGTACGCGCTTCCACGCAGAACGATCGCGGAGAGCAGCGTGGCGACGACCGGGAGAGGCGCCTTCGTACGGTGCCCGAGTGGAATAGAAGCGATCCCAATCGGAACGTTCTTTGTCGAGGTGTACCCCAACCTGTACGTACCTGCGGGCCACGAGGTGACGCCGGCCGTTGCGCCGGAGCTGCTCGCGCGCGCAATCGGAGCCCAGCCCTCGCAGGTGCTCTTCGTGCAAGCCGATGGACGGGTGGTCGCGATAGAGGAAGCCGGCTTCGCTCCTCTCGATGTCTCGCTTCTGGAGGCACTCCCCTGGGAGCCGCTCGTGGCCAACCTCATCCAGCAGGCGCTCGCTGAAGCCCCCATCGACCTCCGGGTGACCCCAATCGGGATTCGCCCTCTTCGTCACGTGGAGCCGGAAACGCCGCCGTCGTCGACGCCATCGAAAAGCGCGGTGACAGGCGCTGCGCGGGGCGATCCACCTTCCGAAACGGAGCGATGATTCCATGCCGCTCGCGATGGCTCAGATCAGTTCAAGGCTGTTCGAGGCCATCTTGGCGCCCCTCGTTCTCGGGGGCGCCGTACGCCCCGGCCATGCCATCGGTGCACGCGCAGCCCTCGCGCTAGGACAGCAGACCGCCCCCGAGCTCGATCCGGCTCTCGCGGAGCAGGTGGCCTCGGCGCGGGTAAGGGTGGCGCGAGCCCTCGTCCCGATCGACTCCATGGGCCCACCCACCTCGACCGAATGGACCCTGGCCGCCGCGTTTCATGACGTGCTCGTGGCTTCTAACCCGCTGTTCGACGCGCCGTTGCGGCGGGGAGCCGCGGAACGAATTCTCGAGCTGGCCGCGACGGTGATCGCTCGAGCGCCTCACGCGCCGACGGTAGGCGATGCGCTGTCACGTCACGCCTGGTTCGCACGAATGCTGGAGGTCACCCGCCGTGACACCGCCGTGTCGTGGTGGGTGGGCTCGCAGACGTTCCTCGGGATCGACGCGCCAGCACGTCTGACGTACTGGCCGGAGCTGCGGCGCGTCAGGGTCGAGCGAACACCTCGTTCGCTCCTCGAGCTCGCGCCGCTCGCGGTCCATCGAGCGCACTTCGTGGAGGCGATAGCGGGGCTCCTGGCAAAGACACCGCTCACCGACCTGGCAACGTGCGTTCGCCCCGAGCCACCATTCGCGTGGAGCGAAGCGACCCTCGCGCTCGTGGGAATCAGCACGGGATGCACGCTTGCCGGCCGCGCGCTCGCGCGTCTTCCGGCCGTGGAGGTAGACGCGGCATTGGGCCGAGCGACCTGCGATTTGCTCGATGGCGCGGGGGCGTCGCGCGCCGAACCGGCTTTTGTGCTCCTCGCCGAACGCACGATGGCGCTGGTTTCAGGGCACCTGCCCCGAGTGGCGCCACACCCTTCCCGCGTCGAGGTGGCCTTCGCGCACGCCGTCGGCGCGCGGGCAGCGCTCCGAGAGCTGGCGTCCAGCGATGGCCGCTGGCCAGACGAAGAAAAGCGTTCGCTACGTATCGCCCTGACGCCGCTGGCGCGCTCGGCCCCCGCGATCAGCGCGCAGGCGCAGTTCGAGAGAGCCTGGCGACGAATGGCGCAGGCGACGGCACAGGATCCCTGACGGCTCAGGGCATTTTCTTGGCGAACTTGGCCGGCTCGGGCGCCGGCTCGATCTGCTCCATCTTCTTGAGCGCCATGACCCCACCCGCCGGTTCGCTGACCATGTCGGAGACAACCCTCCCCGACACGTTGTAGGTCCCGGTTATCTTCACCTTGGCCCCTACGGCGGGCAGAGGAAACGGCACCTCGGAGTTGAGCATGTCGTCCATCACCGGCTCTTTCGGTTGCTCGCCCTCCTTGAGCTTCTTGTAAGCGGTCATCGCGTCGAAGATCACGGCGAAGTTGCGAGCCCAGCCGACAACCCGAACCTTTTGCCCCTTGGTGTTGCCCTTCTCGTCTGCCACCCAGAAGCTCGGCACCTCCGGCACGATGCAGTTGTCCGGGTCCTTCTTTCCGGTCTTGTGGACGGCGCAATCGGGTGCCCGAGGGATGTTCGAGTCGACGATGTAGCCCACGATCGTGATCGGTTGCGCCGTGACGTCCTTGTTGTGGATCAGGCTCTGGAGGTGGTGGATCGCGCCGTACACGGTGTAGGCGTCCCCCTGCTTCATCGGCGTCGTCGGCAGGGCGGGCGGCGCCGGCAGATTCGCGCGTTTGCCGGACCACGCGGGCTGCGGCTTGTAGGGGTTTTCATCGCCGCTACAGGCGGTCGTCGCGAAGAACGCGGCGAGGCCTATCGTGCGCAGCGCGTGCGTGCCGAACGTGTGCATGGTGGGCTCGTCTCCTCCCGCTCGAAACGACGGGGCGTTGGACGAGTAACACGCTCGAAACGGCCGTTACAAGCGCATCGAGCGGTCCCCACATGCTCCGAGTGGATCTTTGCGCCGTCACGTACCTCTTGGGGAGCCCTTCGTTGGTCCGGCTTCGCTTCGGCGCCGAGAACCCCCCCGACCCCCGCGTCGGTCGGCCGGCGCCTCCGCGGCCCCTGAAAGCCGCCCGTCCTCCCTCGTGCCTTCGGGCTGCGCCTGCGGGCTGCGGCGCGCCTGCGGAACCGAGGCCTCGACGTCCTCCACGCGAACGACGTCGCCTTTGCATCGCCCGACGAGGCTCCGAACGATCACGGCAAGCTCCGCGTCCTCCCCCGGGAAGGGGTGCTCGACGAGCCGAGCGTACGCAGACGGTTCGATGCCGACTGGCCGGCCATGAACCCGCAGCCCGTCCCTCGCGAGGCGGTCGTTGACGAGAGCGCGCAGATCCTCTGGCCTATCGCGGAGTCGCGGGAGCGCGACAGGGCAAGCGAGCGCGTCACCGAGCCGCTGGGCCAATGACGAATCGAGGCGGCCCGAGGCCACCAGCTCGTCAGGAGGGGCCGCGGCGGTGAACACCAGCTGGATGTCGAGGGGTTCGCAGCGCTCCCACGGTGTGCGGCGCTCCGTGAGGGCCCTCGCGACGAGCTGCTGCACGGGCGTGGCAAGGCTAGCACCATCGAGCAGCACGAGGGTTCCCCCGTGCGCGAGCGCCAGCGGTGAGCGGCTCGCGTCGCGCCAGCGGCCGACCTCGTGCTCGGCCGCGCTCGCCCCGTCCACGAAGACGAGGGGAGCGACCCGCCGCGGACCCGACGCGTGTGCGCGGGCCAGGTAGGGGACCGCGTCGACACCGCTGGGGACGACCAGGGCGATCGGCGCGTTGACCGATGCCCGCCGCTCGATCGCTTCGATCGCCATGCGCGAAGATGCCGCATACACCCCGACGCTCGCGTCGCGCGCGAGCCGCTCGACGACGATGGCGTCACGGCCCGCATCGAGTGCGCGCTCGTGACGCAGGCGCTGCAGGGCGGACTCCGCCGCCTCTGCGCGCAGGAGCGATTCGTGGGCGCGCGTCAGCAGGCGTGCCTGCATCGCCCGTGTGCGGCAGGGTGCCGCCAGCCCGTCGGCGACGACCCGGAGCGCGCGCAGCTCTTCGAGGGTAGTCGGTGGCTCGCACCCTTCGTGGGGCAGGACCAGCACGCCGTCGATCTCGCCTTCGCTGGCGATAACCGTCGCGAGCCATCCTCCCCGCGCGGAAAGCCAGCCTGCCAGGGGGCGCAGATCGGGGCGGCGCACCTCTAGCGAATCGAGCAGCTCCGACCGAAGGGTGCCTTCCGGCTCGTCCGCAGCGACCGACGCGAGCATGTCGGGCAAATCGCCTTCGCGCTCATGAAGGTACCCTGCCGCGTCGACGGTGGCGACGCGGGGCGGCGCCGTTGTCCATAGCTCCGGCGAGGCTCCGCCGGCGCCCGCCGGAGCCCGCAGGGCGACGAGCGCGTCGCGCAAGGCGACGTCTGCGTCGCCGGACGACGCCGCCGCGCGGGCCCGGGCAAAGGCGTCGAGCCAGATGCCGCCGGCGGGCCGCAACGGCCGGTCCCAGATCGAAACCCCGGCACCGATGAGAAGTCCAGCGAGCACGGTCGCGGCCGTCGCCAGCCAAGCGCGCTCGAAGCTGTTCGCCGCGACGGGCGCGCCCAGCCATGCTGCCGCTCCACCGACGCCGAGGAGGCATAGAGCCCGGCGCGTGAAGCGTGCGACCTTCACCGCGTCCGCGTGCAGCGCGGCGGCCCCCAGCAGGCTAGCCGTCGCAGCGACGAAGGCGCGCCCAATGCGCGCCGCCTGGGTGGGGTCGAGAAAGCCGGCGACCACCGCGAGGACGAGACACGCGGCGAGGATCCCGCGCATGGCCAGGGCACGCTCTTCCACCCCGAGCTCCAGCCTGCGCCGTCGCAGCGTCCAGTCCGTAGCCGCGAGCAGGACGAGGGTGCTGGCCGCCGCGGCCACGACCTCCGCGGCGCGACGATTGTCCGCGATCCAGCCCAGAGGCCCGCTCTCGGGAGCAAAGCGCGCCAGGAGAGCGGCGCTCCATGCCGCTCCGACGACGAGCACCGAGACCACGGGAGACAGAGCCCGCGCCTGCGCGATACCTCCCTCCGAACGGATCCGACCGATGGCCACCGCCGCCGCGCCCGCGCTGGTCATGGCCCCTACGGCGCCGCATGCGTCGAGCCCCCGATGCTCGGACACCGCTCCCAGGGATGCCAAGACCAGTGCCGCCCCCCACCCGATAGCGCGCTCGAGGCCGGTCGCCCGGCGCGTGCCCGCCAGCGCCAAAAGAACCGCCAATCCACCGGCCAGAAAACCACGCGGCTCCCGCGCTCTATCTTATCATACGGCGACCACCGAGACGT
>JALYHV010000224.1 GCA_030776205.1 Myxococcota bacterium
GCCGACGATCGCGCCGGCGTCACGAACCGTCGCGAAGCGGGTGACGAGGTGCCCCCCTGCGCGCGCGACGTCTGCCCATGCGCGGGTCTGGGCCACGTGGCCGGCGGCAGACGCCAGAACGAAGGCATCGAAAGACCCGTCTTCGATGCGGGAGCTCCATGTCACGTCCATTTGGCGGACGGGGAGAGAAACAGGAACGGGGGGCAAACGACAAGCGGATCAGCGACGAAGCGCGTGACGAAGCGTCCGGGCCGGCGCTCCGCTCGATCGACCCGCCACGTCTGGTATGACCGGAGCATCGACTCTTTCGCCTGCCTGATCGCCGAATGACAGCGTCTGTTTCCAACGCGACCCTCGCCTCCGAACCCGTTCGGCGGGAAGGCGAATCGCCCGCGGCCGAGCCGCCGCGTCCCATCCGCGTACTCTTCCTCAACGATACCGCACGCAACGGGGGGCCGGGACGCAGCTTGCACAGTATCCTCAAGTTCCTAGACCCGGCCGTCGTGCACCGGGCGGTCATCCTCCCCCGGCCGGGTCCCATCGCCGAGCTCTTGTCCGGCGAGGGTGTGGTCGACGACCTGCGCTTCGAGCCCAATCTGGTCGAGAACCCCATCGAGCCCTGGACGCGTCCCATGGAGCGGCGCGATTTTGACGCGGCGCTCGCTGTGAAAGCGGCCCGGCTGGTAGGCAACGCCGCGCGCGTCGGTCGGGCGCTCGTACGACTGTCGTCGCTCGCGAAGCGTGGGCGCTATGACCTCATCTACTGCAACGGCACGAACGCCGATTTCGCAGGGGGGGCACTCGCCGCGGCGACCGGCGTGCCCGCGCTCTGGCACGTCCGGTACACGTCGCTCCCGCTGGCGGTCGTGGGCCTGCACCGAAAACTGAGCGCGAGCCGTGGTGTCCGGCGCGTCGTGTGCGTGTCGCAGGCAGCGGCGGCGCTCTTCGCGCACTGCCCGAGCAAGGTCCGGGTGATCAACAACGCGCTCGATGTGAGCGCCTTCGATCCAGCGAGTGTGCAGGGTACGCTGCGACGGGAGCTCGGCCTGCCTTCGGATGCCATCGTATTCGGCAGCCACGGCAGGGTGCTGCGCCGCAAGGGATATGTCGAGCTGATCGGCGCGGCGCGACGGGTGATCGATGGATTGACCGAGCCGGAGCGCGCCCGTGTCGTGTTCGCCGTCGTCGGCGACACGCCCGAGGATTTCAGCCACGACCACGTGGCGGAGTGCCGGCGGTTGGCCGCTGCGCTGGGCCTCGCGTCGCGGTTCCACATGATGGGGTTCCGCGCCGACGTGCGCCCGCTCGTTATCGACTTCGATGTGGCCGTCGTGCCGAGTGTCTACCCCGATCCCTTGCCGCGCGCCGTCATCGAATCGATGGCGCTCGGTAAGCCCGTCATCGCGTTCGACGTGGGAGGCGTGATGGAAATGATAGACCGCGAGACCGGCGAGCTGGTCCCGTTCGAGCCTGCGCGGTCAGTCGCCGGCGATCGAGTGGACGAGCGCGCGCGCATCGAGGGCGGTGGCGCGAGTTCGGCCGCCGTCGAGCGGCTCGCCGAAGCGATGATCCGCTACGCCAGGGATCCGGAGCTGCGCTCGAAGCAAGGCCGGGCCGGTCGCCTGCGCGTCGAGCGCGAATTCGACGCGCGGGCACATGCCCGCCGCATCCAGGCAGAGATCGTGGCCGCATCGGGTCGAGGAGCAAGGTCCAGAGGACGATGAAGTGGGGCGTGAGAACGGTGGTCGGCGTCATCGTGGACGCGAGCGGACGGCGCCCCGTCGCGGTGCTGTTGCTCGCGCTTTGCGCCCTGGCCACGACATGGTTCTTTGCCGTCCGGGTCCTCGCTCACCCGCACACGGATCTCCGCGAGCTCCTGCCGAGCGACAGCGCAGCGCTCAAAGCGTTCGAGCACCAGCTCGGTCGGGTGGGGGGAGGCGCCACGCTGATCGTCGTGACGGAGTCGCCGGAGCGCGTCCAGAACGAGCGCTTCGTGGACGACCTCGGCGCGCGCCTCGCTGCGCTGAACGGCGACCGCACGAAGAACGGCGGTGCGCCGCTCATCGCGTACGTGGAGAGCGGCACGAAGGACGTGCATGCGTTCTTCGAGGCAAACAAATGGCTTTACGCCGATCAACAGGATCTCGAGAACGCCGAGCAGACGCTGGACCGCCAGGTCGCGCTCGGCAGCGGAATGGTGGAGGATCTGGAGGACCACGGCGCCGCGCAAGGCTCTGCGGACGCGGACAGAAAGAAGCCCGCGCTCGGACTCGACGAGTACCGCGACCGCTGGAAAGCGGCGGCCAGAGCGCGCGACGATTTCCCGACCGGGTACTTCGAGACGGTGGACGGACGCATGGCCGGCATCCGCATCGTCTCGTCGACTACCGGGATGGGGGACGCGGGCGGGGACGCGCTCCTTGCGCAGGTCGAGCGCGTCGTCGCCGAGATGAACGCCGCTTCGTATCACCCGGCGATGAAGATCGGCTTCGCGGGAGACATTCCCAATGCCGCCGCCGAAAAGGAGTCCATCGTCAGCCAGGCGGCGTGGGCGAGCGCGGCCGCCCTCCTCGTCATCCTGACGGGGGTAATCTGGTTCTACCGTTCTCCCTGGTCGCTGCCCATCATCACCCTGCCCGCGCTCCTCGGCGTGGGCTCGGCTTATGCCTTCGCCTACTTCCGTTTCGGATACGTAAACACGACCGGGATGTTCCTTGGGGCCATCATCCTCGGCAACGGGATCAACTATCCCATCGTGCTCCTCTCGCGGTACCGGGAGTTCCGGGCACGCGGACAGGCCGCGGAGGACGCGCGCCGCGAAG
>JALYHV010000225.1 GCA_030776205.1 Myxococcota bacterium
CACGAGCGGGGCCGAGTCGTCGGATGCGTCGTCGGATGCACGTCGTCGAAGAGCGTTCTCGACAGCGAGCCCGTAGGGCACAATCTGCGGATGCCCAAGCACGTCTTTCTTTCGATCGCGCTCTTCCTTGCTGTAGGCGCCTGTTCCAAGGCTCCCGACGAGCCGACCGCCAGCTACAAGCCGGCAGGGAGCAGCCCGCAGCCGGACGCTCCAACCAAGCTCGAAATCGTGGACACGCTCGCCGGAAGCGGTCGCGAGGCCAAAACTGGCGACACGGTTCATGTGCTTTACACGGGCACGCTCATGAACGGGAGCAAGTTCGACAGCACCGCCGACAGGGGAAACGAGCCGTTCAAGTTCAAGTTGGGCGCGGGTGAAGTGATAAAGGGGTGGGACCAGGGCGTCGTCGGTATGAAGACAGGCGGGAAGCGTCGGCTCCGCATACCGGCAGCGCTCGGATACGGCGACAACGGAAGCCCCCCGAGCATCCCGCCCGGGGCAGGGCTCGTCTTCGATGTGGAGCTCGTTTCGATCGACTGAGCCACGCCGCCGCGCGTGTCCATCTGGTCAATCCGCCGCGGGGGGATGTCCATCCAGCATTCCGCGCGAGCGCAGCCCTAGCGGGCACTTTTTGCATCAGGTCGACGGGGCCATCGCTTACCATGGGCGCGAATGGCCGATCCCCAAATCGTTTATATCGTCGCGGCTGTCGTCACGCTTGGTCTCGCCGCATGGGTGCTCGTCGTTCTTCTGCGACCCAACCCCGGGATGCGGGCAACGCGCGATCCCAATGGTCCTTCGACCGCGGCGCTCGGTCGCGCGTCCTCGCCAGCGCCTCCGGACAATACCCGCCGCTCCGAGCGCCCGAAGCTCGACAGCCACGCCGAGATTCGAGACGACACGAGCGCGGAGGTGGCGCGCGATTTGGCGGCGCGCGACGAAAGGACCGGACGCTAACCTCCGATTTTTGCGGCGCGGAGCACTCCGCGAAGGACGTAGTCGAGGTAAGTCTCGTTGCCGCCGGCCCAGACCACGAGAGGCTCCACCAGCCGCCCGCCGTCCCCCACGCCGCCGAGCAGCTCCGCTGGACCGATGGCCGGGAGCTCGCAGAGAGGAACGTCCCCGCCGGCGACCATTCCCTCATGGACCAGCGCGGACTGAAACGCCTCGGTTTCGCCGAACGAAGCGATCGCTCCCTTGTGCCGCTCGGGGTCGAGCTGCGCCAGTGCAAGGAGCTCCCACCCGGCATCGATGAGCATCGGGTGCATGGCGTCTTCCAGCGATTCGTCGAACGGCGAGCCGCCGGGCAGGGGGAGATTGTACGTCCCCAGCATCTGCCGCAGCCCCTGCCGCGCGATGACCGCGGTGGGCCCCGGAGTCCAGTACACGGCGAGAAGCGCGACGAGCTCGGCGTCGGAGCAACGGAGCCGGAGCGATTCGTCTCGCGAGCTCGCATCGACCTTGCCGTCGGCGAGCAACTGCCGCGCCCACCGCCGGCCCGCTGCGAGACAGGGCTCGGTCTGCTCGGGAACGCAAGCCAAGGCAAAGGCATGGACCAGATGCAGGCGCCCGGCAACGTAACGATGGGTGCCCAGGGCGCGCACCACGCGGAGCGCGTCGTCGACGCGCGCTGCACCTGTCGGCACGGCGATCATGAGATGAATCTGCTCGTTCGCGCGAGGCCGAAGAACTGTTGAATCTTGTCCAAGATCCGCGTTTCTTCCGTGTTCATCCTCGCCTTCTTCGCCTCCGCATCCAGTCCCTCGAGCGCCTCCGCGAGCTCGACCCGCCGTCGCGCGAGCGTCCTCGAGAAATTCTCCGCAGCCTCGGGCCGCTCCTCGAGGACTCGTTGCAAGCCTTCCTTGTCGAGCCGGTAGCATTCGACATCAGTGAGCGCGACGACGTCCGCGGTTCGCCGTTCGCCGGTCATGAGTCCCATTTCGCCAAAAAAGTTGGGCGCGTCGATCGTGGCTACGGCCCTCGCCGGCGAGCCTCCCTCGGCGCGCCGCCTGATCTCGACCTTCCCGGAGCAGAGCACGTACAGCCAGTGAGCCACCGCGCCCTGGCTCGTGACGGTCTCGCCCGCGGCGAACGGCGCGTATTTCAGGTGTCGGGCGACGAAATCGCGTTCCTCGCGCGTCAACCCGTGAAAGAGGTCGACGCCCTCGATGGCCACCATTCGGTCGTTCGTCTGTCGCTCGGCTCGGGCTGCTTCGTTCTCCTCCGCGGCGACGAAGAGCGTCTGGGCTGGACGGGCCAGCGGAATGCCGCCGCGCTTCAGCGCGACGTATATCCGCGATCGGATGCGCGAGCTCGTGGCATCGTCGTTCGCCAGATCGTTCAGCCAATACCGAACGGCGTAACAAGCAAAGCTGTCGCGTCCTTCTTTGGCGAAATCGCAACAGATTACGTTCGGCTTGGGATCATCGGCGACGCCTTCGATGGGCGCGTTACCGAGAGAGTCGCTCACAACCTCGATGACGTGCGCGGGGCCAAAGCGAAAATCGACATTGAAATACACCCACATCCGGTGCTGGATGGGTCTGCCTGCGCGCTTGCCGAGGATGACGATATTCTCGGAGAGCAAACTCGCGTTCGGTACGACGACCGTGTCCCAATTTCGCGTCTCGATGACGGTGTGCCGCCAGCGGATGGCCATCACCTTGCCTTGAAGGCCGTCCGGCAGCTGTATCCAATCGCCCACGCGGATACTGCCGTCGACCTGAAGGGCGAATCCCCCCACCACGTTGCCGAGCGTAGTCTGCATGCTCAGCGCAATCACGCCGCTGACCACCGCCGAGGTCGTGATGACGGACGACGGCGCCACTCCCGACGATCGGAGCACGCCGAGGCCGGCGAGCACATAAGCGGAGCCCACGACGATGTCGCCCGTGATTCCCACCGCGGCGAACCCGAGCGCCGGGAGCGCGACGTCGAAGACCACGAGCGCGAGGAGGTTGACCACCGTGAAGGCGCCGAAGACGTCAGCGAGCAGGTCGACGTCGTCGACCCATGGACGCGCCGATGCCGAGGCGAAGTGAGCCAGGAAGCCGGCGGCACCCGTCGCGACGCAGAACACGAAATAGAGCAGGAGTGTGTGGCGCAGACGCCGACGCCGCATCGGGGCGAATCGGTTGACCAGGAACGCGACGATGAGGAGAGCGGCCGCGAGGACGACGAAGCTCCAATTGCGCAGCAACCCGATCACGTACATGTCAGGTCGAGCTCGCGGGTTCGGCTGGGCCGATCGGAGCGGAAAGGTGAGGCAAGACGGCGGCGTCTCGCGACGGCTTCAAACGTCGAAAGCGTCGTCGAGAAGCATTTTCTGCTCGAGATCATGGGCCGCCTTGCTTCCCGTCGCCGGGCTGGCGCTCTCCGGGCGCGAAGCCAAAGAGACCAAACGCGGCCCGAACACCCGCTCCTTGTTCGCGCTCAAGAAGTACCACGCCCCCATGTTGCGGGGCTCTTCTTGGACCCAGACCACTGGCGTCGACTTGTCGTAGACACGTAGCGCGTCCGAGAGCGCGTCGCTCATCGGGTAAAGCTGCTCGAGCCGAACGATGGCGATGTCGTCCCGCTTGCGCATCCTGCGCTCTGCCGCGAGGTCGTAGAAGACTTTGCCGCTGCACACCAGGATGCGACGCACTTTCGAAGGGTCCACGCCGTCGTCGGGGATCACGCGCTGAAACGAGCCGTTTGCGAGCTGGTCGAGCGAGCTTGCCGCATCGGCGTGGCGCAGCAGGGACTTGGGCGTGAAGACGACGAGCGGCTTGCGCCAGGGCCTTTTTACTTGTCGGCGGAGGACATGGAAAAATTGTGCGGGCGTCGTCAAGTTGCAGACCTGAATGTTGTCCTCCGCGGCGAGCTGCAAAAACCGCTCGATACGTGCGCTGGAGTGCTCGGGACCTTGCCCTTCGAATCCGTGCGGCAAGAGCAGGACAAGCCCGCACAGACGGGACCACTTGTCCTCCGCCGAGACGATGAACTGGTCGATGATGACCTGCGCCGCGTTGACGAAGTCACCGAACTGGGCCTCCCACACGACGAGCTTGTCCGGTCGATCCAGCGAGTAGCCGTACTCGAACCCGAGCACGCCCGCCTCGCTGAGCGGCGAGTCGTAGATCTCGAAACGGCCGACGTTGATCCTCGCGCCGTCGGCGACGCCCCATGGCCGAGAGGCGTCGCGGCCCAGCGGATCGGACTCGTCGGCCAAATGCGCCAGCGGCGTGTAAGGCTCCCCGGTCTGGGTGTCGAAGAGTACGGCGTGACGGTGCGAGAAGGTGCCGCGCCCTGCGTCCTGCCCGCTGATGCGGATGCCATGCCCCTCTAGGAGGATCGTCGCGAACGCGAGGTGCTCTGCGGTTCCCCAGTCGAGGGATTGTCCCGCGAGTGCGCGCTCCCGCCGCTGTTCGATGATCTTCAACGCCTTGGGGTTGGGATGAAAGCCGCTCGGAATCGTCGTCAGCTTGTCCAGCGCCTCGAGCATCCGCTCCCTCTGGAACGTCGTCGGCACCTCCGGGACGGCCGCGTCGGGACCGCCATGGTAGGGAGCCCACACGCCGCCCATCGCTTCGGGCATTTGGTGGAAGTCCCCCTGACGGGCCTCCTCGAGCGCTCGCTCGAGGGTCGCGCGGCGCTCCTGCGCGATCGCGTCAGCCTCCTCGCGCGTGATATGCCCGGCCTCGACGAGACGCGCGACATAGACATCGCGCACCGTCGGCTTCTTGTCGATGAGCGCATACATCAATGGTTGGGTGAAGCGCGGTTCGTCCCCTTCGTTGTGGCCATATTTTCGGTAGCAGTACATGTCGATGACGACGTCCTGCTTGAACCGATGGCGGAACTCGATCGCCAAGCGCGCCACCTGGATGACCGCTTGGGGGTCCTCGCCGTTTACGTGAAAGACGGGCACGCGCAGCATCCGTGCGATATCGGTGCAGTAGCGCGTCGAGCGGGAATCTTTGGGGACCGTGGTGAATCCGACCTGGTTGTTGACGACGAGATGGATCGTGCCGCCAGTCGTGTATCCCTCCAGCTGCGCCAGATTGAGCGTCTCGGCTACGACGCCCTCGCCCATGAACGCGGCGTCGCCGTGCACGAGCAGCGGCATCGTGCTCTTCCGCTTCCTGCGATCGATCTTCGCACGCACCCGGCCCTCGACGACCGGGTTGACGAACTCGAGATGGCTCGGATTGAATGCCATCGAGAGGTGCATCGCGTTTCCCGACTGGGTGATGACGTCGCTCGAGTAGCCGAGATGGTACTTCACGTCTCCGGCCCCGAAAAATCGCTCCGGGCGCTTGTCGTCGAATGCCGCGAAAATCTCCCGAACGTTCTTGCCCATCACGTTGACGAGAACATTGAGGCGCCCGCGATGGGCCATTCCGATGACCAGCTCTTCGATGCCGTGCTGCCCGGCGGCCTCGATGAGAAGGTCGATCATCGGGATCATGCTCTCCGCTCCCTCGAGCGAAAAGCGGCGTGCCCCGACGTAATTCTTGTGGATGAACTGCTCGAAGATCTCGGCCTCGGTGAGCTTCGTCAATATGCGCAGGAGCTCGTTGCGGTCGAGCGAGGCATGGTTGCGCGTCGACTCCATTCGCTCCTGAAGCCACAGGCGGGGCTCCGGTTCTTCGATCTGGGTGAACTCGACGCCGATCGAGGAGCAGTACGTCTCGCTGAGATGCGCGACGATCTGCCTCAGCGTCGAGCGTTCGGGCAGGCCGCTCATTCCGGCGGTCGAGAACGTCTTGTCCAGATCCGCGGGCGACAACGCGAAGTTCGAGAGCTCGAGCTCGGGGTGGGCCTCTGGAGCGTTGCCCAAAGGATCGACGTCGGCAAACAGGTGGCCGCGGACGCGGTAGCCGTTGACGAGCTGGGCCACACGGCTCTGGAGCTCGGTGGCCGCGATGACCGTCTCACGGACCGCCTCGCGGTACGACACCCCGTTGCCGTTTGCCGCCGCCGGGGCGGCCCAGCCGTTGCCGTTGCTACCGTCGCGCGGACCATTTCGGCCCGCGGCGACGATGGCAGCTGCTCCGCTGCCGTTGCGGCTGTCCACGGTGCGATCTTCGAAGAACGCTCGCCAGCGCTCCTCGACCGATTGAGGGCTTTGCAGCCACCGGCCGTGCAGCTCTTCGACGTACCCTGCGTTGATTCCGAACTCTTCGAACATGTCTTGGTCTCTGGGATGCCAGACTACGCTCGTGGACCGAGCATCAGTAGGGCCGGTAGCGATTTAATGCCGCGCGACGTTTCCTTCCAGGGCTGCCCTCATAGGCCGTTCGGCATCAGGTCGCGCAGGGCCGGGGTTTGTAGCGTGGTTCTTGGAGTCGAGCTTCTTGCGCAAGCGAGGGAACGCAGCCATGGATTGCCCGTCGCCTCCCGCGAGGCAAATCCTACGCGCCGCACGCCTCGGGCGTACCTGGTACGCTCGCGACGCGCTCGTCGTAGCTCGTGCGCTTTTGGGCTGCTTTCTCGTGCGGGAGCTGCCCGGCGGACGATCGCTTTTGTCGCGCATCGTCGAAACGGAAGCCTATCGGGGCCCGAAGGACCTTGCCTGCCACGCCCGCGTTGGCCTGACGCGGCGCACGCGGTCGCTTCTCGGTGAGGAAGGTCACGCGTACGTATTTTTCGTCTACGGAATGCACGACTGTTTCAACGTGACCTGCCTTGGAGAAGGACGCGGTCACGCCGTGCTCATTCGCGCCGGTGAGCCGACCGCTGGCTTCGACCCCGGTCTCCGGCTCGATGGTCCAGCCCGCTTTGCACGCGCGATGCAGATTACGACGGCGCTCGACGGGCAAGACATCACCGAGCCTCCGCTCTACGTATGCTCGCGAGAAGCCCGTCCCCGCGTACGCGTCACTGCGCGTGTGGGCGTCGCCTATTCTGGGGAGTGGGCCGATCGCCCTTGGCGTTTTTTGGACGCGAACAGCTCCCATGTCTCGAGGCCGCCAAAAAAGGCGATCGGCCGTTGAGGCGAACGCCTGGGCGATGGCGGGTCCGCCTCGGGATCAGCTGCCGGTTGCCCACGCCATCCACCGCACCTGTGTCCCTGCCGGTTCGACGAGCGCGCTTACGGTGTCGCCCTTGCGTACGCAAACGGGACCCCGTGCCCCAAGGACACCCTGCCTAGCCGGCGCGTTCGTCGTCGCGAGGACGTTCCCTGCGGCATCGACGAGCCGCGCGGTAATCGGCGCGCTCGCGTCGAAGGCTGCTCGCAGACAGGCGTCGCGCCGCTCGGTGTGAAGGAGGAGGACGCGATCGGAGGCCCCCTCGCTGCGAACGATCTCGCGCGTGCCTGCTGCCACAGTCGGCGCGCTGGCCGCGAGACCATCGAAGTCAAACGCTGCTGGAGGCGCGCCGCCATCCGAACGACCGGACGCGACACGGACGCCCGCTCCGCGCCTTGCTTCCGCCGCGTGCCTCACCGCCGCGCCGCAAGCGCAGACCAAAACCAGAAATGCGGCTGCCTCACGCACCCGGCGCGCGGGCAGAAGCAGGGTTAGGGGGCTTGGCGGGTGCTTTGGCATCCTGCGGGTCCATGCGGCACGTCCCCTGGAACTCGACTCCGCGGTCGATGAACAGCGACGGCGAGTGCAGGTTCCCCACCATTTTGCCCGGGGCGTGGATTTCGATCGCGTTGCGAGCGCGAATGTTGCCGTGGACGACACCCCCGCGCACGATAACGGTGGCCACGTCTATCTCGGCGTGGATTTCGGCGCCATCTCCGATGACGAGCGTGTCGTCGCTTTGAATCTCCCCCTTGAAGACGCCATCGATGCGCACGCGCCCTTCGAACTGGAGCTTTCCTTCGAAGCTCGTGCCTCGCCCGAGAAGCGCAGTGATTTCGGTGGACGGAAGCTGCTGGTCCATGATCGGTGGGCCTATCAGGCGCCGGGGTGGGTGGGCAACTCGTCGGAGACGGTCGTCTTCGACGCCGCCGCCAGTACGCCGTGCGGGAAGGCGGCGCCGACCACGCGCACGGCAGCCCGAAGCGGTTTCATTTGACGCCGGATCTCATGGGGTTGCATCCTTCTTACTCCTTGCGAAGGAGTCCTGCCCTGGTCTTTCTCCCCGAGCGAGCGATCGCGATGGCAATCGCTGCGGCGGTCGTTGCGGAGGCCGGGTCCGTCCTCGCACAGTCGGAGCGTGTTCGGGACGAGCCTCACGAAGACGCAAGCAGCAAAGACGGCGAAGTCGAGAAGGACCCCCTCCGCGGCTCGACGCTGCTCATCGACCAAAACATGTCGACGCAGACGGCGCGGCTCGAGCCGTCGCCGCAGCAGTCGAACGTGCCGTCGTACGGCTTTTGGCTCTCCTTGCGACCGCGGTGGAGCTTCAGCGACAAGCTGCGGGTGCAGGCCCGCCTCGATTACTACAAGGAGCTCACGAACAGCCAAAATACGACCTATTTGCGAGAGGACGTCTTCGATGACATCTGGACGGACGTAATTTATTCGACCCCTCTCGCCGAAGCGGGTCTCTGGAGAAATACGAGGGTGACCCTCGGCGCCCGGGCTCTCTGGCCCACGTCGAAGCAGAGCCAAGCGGAGGGCATCTACGTCACGCTGGGAGGCACGGCGGGCGTGAAGCAAACGTTCTCGCTTCGCGGAGAAGAGGCGCGATGGCTCAATTCGGCGTACGTCAGCGTCCTCGCGGCGTACCTGCATCCGTTCTCGGCCGCCACGACCCCGACCCAGTATGGGGGGTTCGCGTACGTGAGGGAGGACGTCGATCTCCGTTCGTTTCGGAGCGACCAAGTGACCGGGCAGACGCTCGTCAATCACAAGCTGTACGGCTTGTTCGAATCCGGCCTCCAGGTCACCCCAAAGTTTGGGCTCGCGCTCGATTTCATCTGGATCGACGAGTGGCACTACTCGCCGACGGACACGGCCATCGCGACCTCCACTGGCGCGGTGCGCGTGCCCCGGACTGGCGACCAGCAAACAACGCAGCTCGTTTGGGTCGTTGCAGAGGGCGATTACCGTTTGCTGGACGAGGTGACGCTGGGGCTAGGGTACTACAACCTCACGAACGCCCTCGCCCCGGACGGCAGGCCCCGAGGCCCGTTTTCGGCGGGGCAGGAGAACCTGTTCTGGAGCCCGGACGCTCGCGTGTATCTAGATGTCACATTGAATCTAGACAAAATTTTTGAGGATCTGGCGCCGCGATACAAGCCGAGGACCCGAGCGTCGGCGGTCGGCGGTCGGCGGTCGGGCGGTGAGTGGGACTGAGAGTCGGTCGACGCCTTGGTGTACGCGAGCTCGCCGTGCTTTACTTCGGATGATGCGGCTCCTCGTGCGCGCGGCCGTCCTTCTCGTCTCGTCGGCTGCCGTTCCGGCGAGCGCGTCGGCGCAGGCGGAGCCTTCGGACCGCGTGACGCCCGGCCAGAAGACGACGGCTCACTCGAAGTCGCGCACACCGGACGTGACCATGTCCGGCTTCGAGACGCTCGCCGATGGTTCGACACGGGTCTTCGTCGAGCTCTCCCGGTTGGTCCCTTACGACACGAAGGTCGGGCCCGGGACGATTGCCTACGTTCTCAGAGGGGCCCACGTAGACCGCCGCAACAACTACAATCCACTCGTGACAGTGCACTTCAACACTCCCGTCACCAGCGCGCGGCTCGTGCCGCACGGCAAGGACCTATGGTTCGTCGTGACGCTGCGGGAGAATGCCCGGACGGCGACGACCCACGTGAGCATGGACACGGTCAAGGACGGATCGTGTACGTTGCGCGTCGAGTTTCCCAAGGGTGAGTACCTTCCCGCAGGAGAGCGCACGGCGCCGGTCGCGCCCGCCGAGGAAGGCTCGCCGGCACCCCCCGCCAGCCACTGATGCAGCCCGCGCGCGTGTGAGCCTGCCTGGGCGACCCTCGCAGGCGTTCCTCGCCGCTGCGACGGTGACGGCGGCCGTCTTCGGCACCCCGCTCGTCGCGAAAGCCCAGGAACCGGCCGACAGCGTTCCGCTCGTCTTTGGAGCCGACGAGGTCCACCTCGATGCGCGCTCGAAGGCCATCGACGCGTCGGGCCACGTGCACGTAGACGAGTTACCGTTCCACCTCACGAGCGACGCGTTGCGGTTGCGCCGCGTCGCGATCGGGGCCGAGCTGGAGGGCGAAGGGAAGCTGTCGTTCTGCCGCTGTCTGGGTACACCGCTCGCGGTTCGTTTCCGGAGCGCCACCGTGGCGCCTCCTCACGACGTGATCATGCATAGCCCGGTGCTCGAGGTGTTCGGGTTGCCGGTGGCGTGGGCGCCGGTCCTCTGGCTGCGCTCGCCGGGCCGGACCGGTCTCCTTCCCCCGGAGCTCGCGTGGCGCGGCGCCGACGGGCTATTCGCAGGCGCTGGGCTGCACCTTCCGTGGCAGGAAGGTGACGTCGACCGCGGGTTTGATTTGCGAGCGGGCGGCTATTCGGCCGGGGGTGCGGCCGTCGAGGTCACGATGCGTACGGGCGCGAGCGTCACGCGCGTCGCGTGGGACCATCTGCGAGGGGACGGGCTGACCCTCGGAGCCCACGGCACGGCATCGGCTGCCGACAGCCGCGGCCCCTCCGAG
>JALYHV010000226.1 GCA_030776205.1 Myxococcota bacterium
CACGTTCTCCTTGGAAGGACAGTTCTACGCGTTCAACGCGGGGGAGCGGGTCGGCGGGACCGCCACTGCGCCGCTATACAGTCCGAAGGAAGCCTTTTACGTGCTCGCGTCGTACCTCACGCCGGAGAACATCGGCGCAGGAAAGCTTCAGCCGCTCGTGCGATTGCAGCAGACCGCCGACCCGGGCTGGACGGTCGTCGACGTGCAGCTCGGCTACATCATGAAAGCCTACTTCCTGAAGCTGATTGCAAATTACCAGCACACCGACGCGAACGGCTTCATCGGAAACGCCATCCAATTCGGCGCGCAAGCGCAGATGTAGCCGCGTTGGGTGCGCGAACGGCGGCTGTCGGGGAGGGCCGCAGGCGTGCGATTCGCAGCCCAGCTCGCAATTGGACGCAAACCAAGCGCTCACGTGAAGGAAGCGGCGATGAAGCAGCCGCTCGCTTACCCAGGTCTTCGACGAGGCAACATGATGGCGACGAAGAAAGCACCTCATGGCTCTGTTCCGATGTTCCGTGCCTGTCTCGCCATTGCGCTGACGGGGGCGTCCCTCGCGGCGTGCAAAGCCAAGCAGAAACCCGACGACGAAGCAAAGCCGAGCACCGGGGGTGCGGTGCTCACCGTCGGTTTCATCTACGTCGGGCCGAAGGACGATTATGGGTACAACCAGGCGCATGCCGAAGGCGCGCGCGAGCTCTCGATGGTGCAGGGCGTTCGCGTTCGCGAAGAGGAGAACGTGCCCGAGACCGTCGCCGTGCAGAAGACTATGGAGAGTATGATCAATCTCGACGGAGCCAAGGTCCTCTTCCCGACCTCCTTCGGCTACTTCGATCCTCACATCCTCGCAACCGCAGTAAAATTCCCGGATACGACATTTCTTCATTGCGGGGGTCTGTACGATCCGGACAAGCATCCCAAGAACGTCGGCAGCTACTTCGGGTATATCGACGAGGCCGAATACGTCTCCGGAGTCGTCGCCGGTCTCACGACCAAGACGAGCAAACTGGGATTTATCGCCGCAAAGCCGATTCCACAGGTGCTCCGCAACATCAATGCGTTCACGCTAGGCGCGCAGTCGGTCAATCCGAAGGTCACGACGACGGTCGTGTTCACGGGCGATTGGTCCTTGCCCGTCCGCGAGGCGGAGGCGGCAAACAGCCTTATCGATCAGGGAATCGACGTCCTAACGGCGCACGTAGACTCGCCGAAGGTCATCGTGGAACTAGCCGAAAGGCGCGGCATTTTCAGCTGCGGATATCATGCGAGTCAGGCCGCTCTGGCCCCAAAGGGGTACCTGACGGGTGCGGAATGGAATTGGGGCAAGATATACACTCAGTACATCAGCTGGATACGTGACTCAAAGCCATTTCCGCACCTCCTGCGTGGCGGTTTCAAGGACGGCTTCATCAAAATGTCACCGTATGGTGTCGCCGTTTCCGACGAGGCTAAGCAGAAGGCCGAGGACGTGAAGGCAAAGTTCATGGCCGGGTCGATGGTTATTTTTCGCGGGCCGCTCGCCGACAACACCGGCAAGGAGGTCATCCCGTCGGGCGGCACCGAAGCGCAAACGGACATCGCCCTCGAGAAGATGGCGTACCTGGTGCAGGGCGTAAAAGGCAGGGTCCAGTGACATGAGCGCCGACGGGCCGACGATCGCGCCGAAGACCGCTTTGGCGGCGCGTCGCGTAGCCCGATGGAGTTTCCTTCGGGTTGGGCCGACTGCGAATGCGGTCGCCGAAACCGTGTTCATCCGAACGGGCGCCCTGCTGTTGTCGCTGCTGCTGTTCGGAGCGTTCGTGGGCATGGCAGGAGCCGACCCACTCGACGTCTTTTATCAGATGGCTCGGGGATCGTTTGGCTCGAGCTTCTCCATTCAAAACACCTTGCTCCGCGCAGCGCCGCTGATGCTGACGGCACTCTGCACTGCCATTCCCGCCAGGCTCGGGCTCATCGTCATCGGCGGAGAGGGAGCCCTGGTTGTTGGCGGCCTCGCGGCCACGGCGTGCGGGTTGTGGCTGCACGGCCTTTCGCCCTGGCTAGTCGCCACCTCGATGGCCGTGGCGGGGATTATTGCAGGAGCTCTTTGGGTGGGTCTTTCCGGCGCCCTTCGCGCCTACCGGGGAGTCAACGAAACCATCTCGAGCTTGCTGTTCACGTACATTGCCGTAGCCGTTCTGAGCTATCTGGTGGAGGGGCCCATGCGTGACCCCGCGAGCCTCAACAAGCCGTCGACGCTGCCCATCGCGCCCGCGGACATGGTCCACTCGATGCCGGGGCTCGAAGTTCATTGGGGACTCGTTTATGGGGTCGTCGCCTGCTTCGCTGCCTACGTCCTGATGATGCGGTCGGTCTTCGGATTTGGCTCGTCAATCGTCGGTGGGAATCAGCGGGCCGGCTTACTGTGCGGCCTGCCCGTGCGGCGAATGATCCTCGTGTCGTGTCTCCTCGGAGGAGGCGCCGCCGGCGCTGCCGGAATGCTGGAGGTCGCCGCGGTGCACGGCCGTGCCAACGAGTCGCTCGTGGCGGGATATGGTTACACCGGGATCCTCGTCTCGTTCATGGCTCGCCACAATCCGCTTGGCATTGTCGTCGTCGCCGTTCTCCTCGGAGGAATTGGCGCGAGCAATGGGCTGCTCCAGCGCGTCGATCACCTCCCCGACGCAACGGTCGGTGTCCTTCAGGGGATTCTTTTCGTCGTTATCCTCGGAAGCGAAACGCTTTATGGCCGCATGCCGCTCTTCGTGCCGAGGGGATCGGCGGAACGCGCGCCGCCTGCCCCCGAGGTGGCCACCGCGGAGGTCCTCGGATGATGCCCGACGATGCGGTGGGAATCGGTCTCTGGGGACTACCGCTCGCCGTAGCGGCTGGCGCGGTCCGAATCAGCACCCCTTTTTTATTCGTGAGCCTGGGGGAATGCATCACGGAGAAGAGCGGAAGGGTTAACCTCGGCCTGGAGGGCACGCTCGTCATGGGTGCGATGAGCGCTTACGGCACGTCGTGCTTGACGGGATCCGCGTGGGCGGGGGTAGTGGTCGCGGGGCTGGTCGGCGCCGGGTTGGGCGCGCTCCACGCCTGGCTGTGCAGCCTCGATCGGGTGAATGACATCGCCATTGGAATTGCGCTGATGCTGCTCGGGACAGGACTCGCGTTCTTTCTGGGGAAGCCGTTCATCAAGCCCGCGGCAAACTTGCTCCCAGCCATCGACCTCGGATTCTGGAGTCGGTCGACGGAAGTCCGTTCGGCGCTGCGGGTGAACGCGCTGTTTCTGCTGGGGTTAATCGTCGCCCCCGTTATCGCCTTCGTTCTGACGAGGACCCGCTATGGCCTGGTGTTGCGGCTCGTTGGCGAGAGCGCGAATTCTGCGCGGGCAATGGGCTACCACGTGAACTTGGTGCGCCTGTCCGCGACGATGGCTGGAGGGCTGTTCGCCGGCGTCGGGGGATCGTTCCTTTCTCTTTTCTATCCCGGCAGCTGGAACGAACGGCTATCGAGCGGTCAGGGTCTCATCGCCGTGGCTCTTGTCATCTTCGCGCGATGGAGCCCGCTCCGCTGCCTTTGGGCCGCCCTCCTCTTCGGCGCGGCGAGCGCGCTCGGCCCTGCGCTCCAGTCGGTGGGGATGACTGCCGGCTATCAGCTCTTCAATGCCGCGCCCTATGTCGTCACGCTCGCGATCATGATCGCGACCAGCTCTGCAACCCGCAGCGTGCCCGGCCAGCCCGCCGAGCTCACACTGGCGCGTTGACGCTCACAACCTCGAGGCGTTCCCATGGCATACATCGAAGCAATCCCCTACCGATGGCCCTTCGACGAAGACCTCCGAAGCGAGAACACCGCGTTGGTAGTCATCGACATGCAGACCGATTTTTGCGGCAAAGGCGGTTACATCGATCTGCTCGGCTACGACATTTCGCTGACTCGCGCTTGTATCCAGCCGATCCAGGGCGTGCTCGCCGCCTTTCGGGAGATGGGGTTTCCGGTGTTCCACACGCGGGAGGGGCACCGTCCGGACTTATCGGATCTACCGGCGAACAAGCGCTGGAGATCGCGCCGCACCCCCTCCGGCGTCGGAATCGGCGACCAGGGACCATGCGGTCGCGTCCTCGTTCGTGGTGAGCCGGGCTGGGAAATCATCCCGGAGCTCGTACCCCGCCCCGGTGAGCCGATCGTGGATAAGCCTGGCAAGGGCAGCTTTTGCGCTACTGACTTCGAGCTGCTGCTGCGCCAGCGCGGGATTCGGAACATCGTGCTTACGGGGATCACCACTGACGTATGCGTCCATACGACGATGCGCGAAGCGAACGACCGTGGCTTCGAGTGCGTGATTTTGAGTGATTGCTGCGCCGCGACCGATCGCGGCAATCACGACGCCGCGCTCAAGATGGTCACCATGCAAAACGGCGTCTTCGGCGCAGTCTCCGACTCACGCGCCTTGCTCGAGGCGCTCGCGTGAATGCAGCGGCAACGACGCACGCATTGGTGCTTGCGCCCGAAGCCTTCGCGACGCCGCCTAGGCTGCGCGCGAAGCGAGTGTCGAAGCGATTCGGCTCATTGGCCGTCCTGGACGGCGTGTCTCTGACGATCCAGCCGGGCACCGTGCACGCGCTCCTCGGCGAGAACGGCGCCGGAAAGAGCACGCTCGTCAAATGCATCATGGGCTACTACCCGGCCGACTCCGGAACAATCCAGCTCGATGACGTCGACGTTACGATTCGCAATCCGCGCGAAGCGCAAGCGCACGGCATCGGGATGGTGTACCAGCACTTCACCGTCGTGCCGAACATGACGGTCGCGGAGAACTTCATGCTTGCCCGCGCCCGCGTGCCACTCGTCATCGACTGGGCGCGACACCACGCCGATCTCCGCAGCTTCATGCAGCGCATGCCCTTTTCCATCGAGCCGACCCGCAAGGTGAGCTCGCTGGCTACGGGGGAGCGGCAAAAGCTCGAAATCCTAAAGCAGCTGTACCTCGGTAACCGCATCTTGATCCTGGACGAGCCGACGTCCGTGCTTACGCCGTCGGAGGCCGATCAGGTGCTCGGAATGCTGCGCGACACGAGCCATGCCGGGCGGCTGAGCGTGTTGATGATCACGCACAAGCTCCGTGAGGTCACGCGGTTCGCGGACGAAGTGACTGTCCTCCGGCGTGGACGCATGGCCGGGCAGGGCACGATCTCGGAGCTCTCCGTCGCCGAGATGGCCTCGATGATGGTGGGCGGCGCTCGCCCCAAGGCCACCGCCGATCGCGTTGAAAAAGCCCCCGGTGCGGTCCGGCTGGAGGTGTACGGCCTTTGCGCTCTCGATGACGACGGTGTCGGGGTGCTGAACGGCGTCTCTCTCACCGTGCGACAGGGGGAGATCGCCGGCATAGCGGGGGTATCGGGCAACGGGCAGGACGAGCTCGTGGAGGTCCTCGCCGGACAGCGCAGACCCGTGACGGGTTACGTCCGTGTGGACGGGGTGCACTACGGTTGCACGCGCGAGGAGGCGCGGACACGCGGTTTGCGCTGCCTGCCCGAAGAACCTCTGCGTAATGCATGTGTCGCGGCCATGACCGTCGCCGAAAACATTGGCCTTCGATTGTACGACACGCCGGCCTTCACGCGCTGGCGGTGGATCGTGCGCCGGGGGGCGCTCCGCAGACTGGCTTCCAAGTCCGTGGGGGCTTTTCGTATCGATACGCCGTCGGTGGACGTTCCTATCGCGGCCCTCTCCGGCGGAAACGTGCAGCGAGCAGTCCTCGCTCGCGAGCTGGAAGGAAACATACGCGTGCTCGTCGTCGCCAATCCCTGCTTCGGACTCGACTTTGCCGCCGTGGCGGAGATCCGGGCGCGACTGTTGGACGCCCGAAACCGAGGGGTTGCCATTCTCCTCGTGAGCGCAGACCTCGACGAGGTGTTTGCCCTTGCGGACCGCGTGCTCGTGATGAGTGAAGGCGTTATCGTCCACGAGACCTCGATCGGGCGCGCCGACGTTGCGGAGATCGGAAAATGCATGGCGGGGCACCGGCACTCCTGACAAAAACCGCCGCGGGCAATCCCGGCTTACGACGTGAACGTCAGCGGGGGGCGGACGGGACCAAGCGCGTCGCCGACTGCACCGAGTCCGGGCTGCGCCAGCCGCTGCAGTCGAAGCGCGCGGCGATGCTCGTTTCGCCGTTGTCATCCATGAAGGCGTACAGCGCGCCGCGAGAGTCCACGGTGATCGCTTCGTTGCTCGGCGTCGTCACGACGTCGAGCGGTTCCGCGCGCCCGGTCACTTCGTCGACGAGGTACGTGGCCGATCCACCATAGACGTTGGTCGTGATGAGAAGAATGTCCTCGGCCGGACCGCCTGCTGCGCCAAATGCGCAGTCGCTCAAGACGTCTCGGTGCCCGAGAACTCCCTCGAGCGTGAGGTGTATCGGCGCATGATCGGGATCGACGGCGAGTCGGCCCGCCGCGTTGCGTGTGACGCAATACAGCGCTGTCTCCGCCTTGCTCGCGGCATACCCTGCGCAGCGGCCGATTCCGTCCGGGTGACGTAGGCAGAGCCCTTCCCAGTTCTTGCCGCAATTGATGGATCGCAGGTCCGCGCAGGAAAGGGGTGGCGCCCCGATTCGATACGCGTCCCCATCGCGTCGTAAGCCGCCTGCCCCGTCAGGGACGAAGCGACGCACCGCCCCCGAGGACGTGAGCGTGTAGAGATGCGGCCCGGATGCGTCCGAAAGCCATGCCATCCCTTCCAGATCGTCGGAAGCGGCCGTGTCGAGCGGCAAGACGACCTTGCGCGGTGCCGCGCCCGCGTGCCACGCCATCGCCGCACCCATCCGCTGCGAATCAGAGATGACGAGAATCTCGCGTTCTCCGGAACGAAGTTGCACCTCGGCAGCCGCTGATGCCTCTGGCACGTTCCACGGAGATGGAAAGCCGTCGTCGCGAACGCATTCGATGGCGGTGCGGTGCGTATGATCCGCGGAGTCTCCTCTGGTCGCAGCGGCATCCGGGGAATTCGCATGCGAACGACGGCACCCGACCGCGACCGACAGCCAAGCGGCCACTGCCAACGTCTTCCATGCTTCGATCTTCGTCACACTCCGCCCGAACGCCCGCCGCTCGTCGAAGTAGGAGGCGCGCGCGCTTCCGCCAGGACCATGACGATTTCGCCTACCTCGAACGGCTTTCTGACCCATCGAACGTTGTCATCGGTCAGTTCCTCGGGCAGTCCAACCGCGCTCCCGCTGATGAACACGATCAGCGCGTCTGGCGAGCCCCGCCTCAGCGCGTCGATTGCGCCTTGCACGTCGTGAGCGATGGGGGACAGATCCACCAGAGCTGCGTCGAACCGCGATGATGCGTGCTGGGCCAACTCGCTTGCAGTTCGCGCAACGACGACCTCCGCGCCGCGCGCGCCGAGCGCTGCCTCGAGGAGGGTTGCCACGTGACCATCGTCCTCCACGAGGAGCAGCCGTGTCCCAGCAAGAACCGGAGGACGGGGTGCTGAGAGGGGCGGTCTAGGGACAACGGGCTCGATGCGCGGCCACCGTAGGCGAAAGCGCGCGCCACAACCCGTCTGCGGCGGCATCAGCTCCAGATCTCCCCCCGCCGCACGGGCCAGAGCGCGAGCGTGACGCAGACCCACCCCGGCGCCACCCTCACGTTCTTTCGATCCTTCGAAAATGCGGCCTGCCTGGGCGGGAGGAACTCCAGGCCCCTCGTCCTGAACGACGATAGCCGCCGAGGACAAGTCCCCATGAGCCTCTACCCAGACCTGGCTGTTGCGCGGAGCCCAGGCGAGCGCGTTCAGGACGACGTTGGTGAGGATCTGCGATGCGTCACCCGCGAGCGGTATGCGCACACCCGGCGCGCGGGCGGCTACCGTGACGGCAACACCGGCTCGCTGAGCTTCCACCGACAGCGCCTCGATGACGTCGTCGACGATCCCGTCGAGCGACTCTTCGCGGTCGGCGACCGTGATATGAGCCCCGATCGCTCGGCGGGCAAGGTCGCGCGCGGTGCGGGCGCGGTCCTCGATGATGGCGAGCGCCCGCTCGAGCTGGTCGGCCGAATCCCGTGCCGTATGAGCTTCGGCGATCCAGCCCAACAGGACCGTAAGGGCATTCGAAACGTCGTGCAGTGCGCCCGTGACGTCGCGGTGAGGGTCGGCGGCCGGAGGTTCGCTCCAGCGCATCGAGGGGCGCGACTCGTCTGCATCTCGCGGCACCCGAGGGAAGCTACGACATCTATCCGGCTCGGTCACGTTCCTGCGAGAGACACGACAATGAACGGCCCAGCGCGATTCTGGAGACGGGTCACGGCGCAGCACTCGGACTGTTGCGTCGCGTCAGTCATCGACGGCGCTAGCAGCGTCGCCCGCTTCCGCGGCAAGCACCCCCAGCGCCTTCCGCGCGCCTTCGAGCGTGATGTCTCTGGCCTCGACGATCATCGCCGCAATTCTCTCGACGTAGTTCCCGGTCGCCCCCGCCGCCAGGGCGACGGAGCGCGCATGGAGACCCATGTGTCCGCGCTGGATCCCATCGGTAGCAAGCGCGCGCACGGCCGCCAAGTTGGAGGCGAGGCCGACCGACGCAGCGATGCACGCTAGCTCCTGTGCGTTGCAGATACCCAACATCCGCAGCGAGAGTCGCGCCGCCGGCTGAACGCGAAGCGTCCCACCCACACTGCCCAAGGCGAGCGGCATTTCCAGTCGCCCTAGCAGGTGCTCGCTGTCTCGACGCCAAGTCGCCAGCGGCAGGTACTTGCCGGAGCGCGCCGCAAACGCATGCGCCCCCGCCTCGACGGCACGCCAGTCGTTGCCGGTCGCGATGACGACGGCGTCGACCCCGTTCATGATGCCCTTGTTGTGCGTTGCCGCGCGGTACGGATCGAGCTCGGCAAAGCGCGAGGCATTCACGATTCCATCGACGACGTCGCTGCCGTTCATGTCGTCAGTGGCGACCGCAGTCTGCGGGATTCGACATCGCACGCGGACACACCGCTTGTCCGAGAGGTTGGAAAGGATCCGGAGACCGACGCGGCCCCCCGCGATCGAGGCGATTAGGTCGGCTACCGCCTCGGCCACGGCATTGACCAGATTGGCGCCCATCGCATTTTGGCAGTCGACGATCACGTGGGCGACGACGACGTCCGCCGCCAAGACGCGCGCCTCGACAGCCCGTGCGCCCCCACCCCGGGCGACCAGACCCCCGGCGGCGCGGTCGGCCAGCCTCAGAATATCCGCAGATTGCTCGAGGATTCGGCTCACCGCGAGCTCCGCGTTCGGCACATCCAAGACCTGGACCTGCGCGATCATATGGGGCGGGTCTGCTTCCGCCGTAAAGCCGTCCCCAGCGCGCACCATCTTCGCGGCATTGGAAGCGGCGGCAACGACGCTGGGCTCCTCGATCACCATGGGAACCACGTAGTCGCGGCCATTGATCCGCACGTTCAACGCGACGCCGTACGGCAGCGCATACGTCCCGAGCACGTTCTCGACGAACTTGTCGGCGGTCTCGGCGTCGAGACCCCCGCCGTCGAGCGCCCGCCCGATCTCATTGGGATCCGCGCCGGTGGCCTCGCTGACTAGCGCTCGCCGCTCCTGCACTGTGACCTTGTAAAAGCCCGGAAGTCGAGAAGTTCGAGCCATGTCGGTGCTCCTTACCATGAAGAAGACGAAGTACAGGCCCTACCCGGGTTGAGGACGGACGCCGGTCGCGTCCATTGAAAGCACGAGGGGCCGCATGGAAAGCGCCTTCGCCCGCTCGACGAACGCGGCGGAAGGCGACGCCGTAGAAAGCCACACTCCAACGTCGCCCCCGCCCGCCCCCGAGGGCAGGAACGCTGCGTCTTCGTGCTCTGCGGCCAAGGCGAGCTCGGCGAAACTCGGCAACACGACGGGGACGTCGGCCGCGCGACCGAGCGCAGCGAGCGCGTCACCGAAGGCGCGTGCGGTCCTCACGAACGCACGCGCCTCGCCGGCTTCGAGCGCTGCGCAGGCGGCCCACGCGAGCTCTAGGACCGGCCCGAAATAAATCGATGAGCCATTTTTCGCCCGGAAGGCTGCCACGCGACCGCGCATGTCGCTGGTGCGCGCGCTCGCGCCTGAGTCGTATGCCATCCAGACCAGGCCAGGCGCGAGGTCGAGGGGACTCACCGACGACTCAAGGCCGCCGGCGCCAATCCTGTACCGGAGGAGCCCCCCGTGCACGCTGGCAGCGACATCGACACCGCTGCCGCCGTCCTGCACGAGCGCGTGTGCCAAGCGTGCGGTACGGAATATCTGCGCCCTAACCAGCGGCGTCCGAGGATCTTGGCCTCGCGCCATGCTGCGGGCTGCGAGCGCGGCAACCACTCCGGCGGCGCTGGAACCGAGCCCTAGCTTGCGTCCTGACGAGTCATGCAGCGCGCGGGTATCGACGTACGGAGCCGGCTCGTCCCCGAATGCGGCTCGCACCTCCGCCGACGGCGCGTCGTTTGGGCGTGAGCAGTCGGCGATCGCACAGCGATCCACAGCGAGGACGACGGCCGGCGCACCCTCCAGCACAGCGTACGCCCCCGTCAAAAGCAGCTTTCCCGGCGCGACCGCCTTGGCCTTCATGAAGCGACCTCCCGATCGCCGGCGGCCGCTAGGCGCGCGCCTTCGCCCGGGAACGCCTCGATGACCCGCATGACGCCGCGCGTCGTCTTCAGCGCAGCCCCAACGACCGCGGAATCGTCCGGGCGAGTCAGGACTTTGACGTGCGGACCGGCATCTATCGTCGCATATGCCAGCGTGCCCGAGCGGCGCAATGCCGCGACGGTCTTGAGAGCCTCGAGCGTCCCGCCGTTCCAGTACATCACGCCCGCGGCGATCGCACTCGCGTGCATGGCAAGCGCGCTTGCCTCCGAAAGCTCCCCGACGGTCTGGAAATCACCAGCCAGGAGCGCCTCGCGCAGACGACGATGCAGCCTGGGCGCCTCCCGTAACCATGCGCGGGCGTAAGGACTCTGGTCGAGCGTTCTCCGCATACCCTCTGTCGAGCCAATGGATTTATGGCCGGCGGTCGTGACACCCACAATGATCGCCAGCGGAAGGTGACTACACGGCGCCAACGGCTCCGCCGCCAGCACGCAATCGACGGACGGCGCTTCGGCTGCGGCGGGCAGCTCGACGAACCCGCCAAAAAGACTGCGGGCGGCGCTGGCCGAGCTTCGGCGCGCGAGATCGCTCACGCGTGTCGCATCCCAGTCGAGCCCGGCGGCACGGACGGCGGCGAGCGCAAGCGCGGCGAAGCCCGATGCGCTGGAGGCCAGGCCGCTCGCCGTCGGGAAATCGTTCTGCGATTGAATCTCCGCCCGGCGTCGCTCGCCGGCGGCGTGGCGCACGCGGTCCAGCAGCTCGACGACTCGACGACGAGGCTCGCCGACTGTCTCCTTTCCCGCTGCCCTTTCCGCGCGATCTTCGGCGTTTTCAAGGGCGCCATCTGGATGCAAGCACAGACAGTCCTCTACCAGAGACTCATCGAAGCGTACGCGCGTCCGAGTCGTCAGCCCAGCCAGCGTGACCGAAAGACTCGGCACCGCGGGGTAGTTTCCTCCGCCGGGGCGCTTCCCCCAGTATTTCGAGAGAGCAACGTTGGGGTGAGCCTCCGCGATGGCTTCGCTCACGGCGCACTCTCGAGATTGGTCTCGATGAGCTTCTCGTTCTCCTGCACCCGAGGTCGCATCTCGAGTGCGACCGACGTCGCAAAGCCATCGAACCCCTCAAGAGACCACGCAGTCAACACCGCGTCCGAAACCAGCTCGGAGGAGACCAGGGCGACTACGCTGCCGCCGCCTCCCGCGCCCGTCAGCTTGGCGCCGAACGCGCCTGCGCCGCGTGCCAGCGCGCACATGCGCTCGATCTCGGGCGTCGACACGAAAAGGCGCCCGAGCAAGAGCTGGTTCAGGTCCATGAGCCGACCGAGGGCGAAGCGATCGCCTTGCTCTATCGCGGCTCGAGCGTCGTCGACCAGGGCGCCGATACCGTCAAACGCCCTGGTCACCACCTCGGGGCACCGCGCGCGCATCGCGGCCACTGCATCAACCATCGTTTTGGTGCTCGACGCGCATCCAGAGCTTCCAATGCACAAATGGAGCGCGCCCCTGGCGAACACGCGCTCGAGTGCCTCGCCGCGCTTGAAGAAAACGCACCCGCCCCGGGCGGCGACCGCCGCATCGACACCACTGGGATTGCCGTGGAAAACGCGTTCCCAAGCCATCGCACGCCTCTGCACCGCGTCTTGGGACGCGCCCGGATCGATGGCACGTGCAATGGCGACCCCGACAGCGGCCGAGCATCCCAGCCCGCCGCCTGGCGGGAGGTTCGCCTCCACCTCTATTGAATGCGTGGCGAATTCCGGCGAATCGGCCCGAACTTCATTGAGGAGAGCGCGAAAGGCCTTGCCTAGATCGTGACCGGGGGGGGTCTCCTCCTCGCGCTCGTCGACGCTGATGTTCCACCCCCGAACGTGCAAGCGGCTGAAGCTGTCGTCGATGGGAGCGGCGCGGGCGCGAGCACCGCGATCGATGCCGACCGCGATGGCCGGAATGCCGTAGACGACGGCGTGCTCGCCGAGCAGGATGACCTTGCCGCAAGCTTGACCGGCCCACGGACGGTTATCGAGCCCATCGCTCACCGGCTCGGGCCGTTCACCACGGCGCTCGGTGGGCACAGAGGCTTCGCGCCGCTCGCGTCCCAGGCGCCGAATCATTGTTGCCTCGCGGTTATGGCGAGCGCGGCGTGCGCCAGAAGGCGGCGCCCAGGTTCGGTCATGCCTGCGTGTTCGAGCGCGGCGAGCGATTCCGCGACGAGCACCGTGATGCGCTCTTCGACCCGCCGGCGCGACCCAGCCGCCTCGATGCATTCAGCGGCCGCTCGCACTTCCGCCTCGCTGGCGCCAGCGTGACCGAGGACCTCGTCAAGAGCTTTGGCCGCGTGAGGATAGCGGAGCGCATCGACGATCAGCGCGGTCCGCTTTCCCTCCCGAAGATCACCCCCCGAGCGCTTGCCCGTGGTGAGCTCATCGCCAAAGGTCCCGAGCACGTCATCGCGCAGTTGGAAGGCGATTCCGAGCGGCTCGGCGAAGGCAGCCAACCGAGCCAACTGGTCGTCCGCGGCACCCGCCAGAACACCCCCCACGATCACCGGGCCGCGCACGGAGTAGCTCGCGGTCTTGAGCGCGTGGACGGCTTCGACCTCTTGCTCGTTGCGGGCACATCCCCGTACGTCGAGGAGCTGCCCCTGCACGACGTCTTCCTCGATGCGGGCCAGCTCGCGCATCGAGCGCACCACGCGCTCTGCCGGCAAAGGCACTTCCAGCATCGCGCGGTGCGCCCAGGCCGCCGCGAGATCCCCCGCGAGTATGCTCGCCGCATCGGCGTGCCCCCCGAAAAGATCCCGCATGACAGCGGGGATACTCGGCCCGCCGCGCCGCACCTCGTCACCGTCCATCCAGTCGTCGTGGATGAGTAGATAGACCTGCAGAAGCTCGAGCGCAGCGCCCGCCCGAACGACCCGCTCAGCCCCCGCTTCTCCGCCACACCCCTCATACGCGGCTGCGAGAAGGATAGCGCGCATTCGCTTGCCGCCCCGAAGCGCCAGGTGCCGAATGGCATCGGCCATGGCGCCTACCTCGGCGCCCCGAATCCGCGCATCCGCTACACGAGCTTCCAGCCACTCGGTGAGGAGGGATTCGACCCCGGTACGGACGCGGCCTACGAAATCGATAAACCGCTCCCGATCCGACGCTTGCCCAGACGTTCGCCCCTCGCGCATGTCGTCCGGGAAGCGACCGGCAGCCCTGCGCGACTCCGCTCCTCTGTTCGCCCGATGCCGCCCCACACATGCATTCCGCGTCCCGCGGGCCGCAAAAGAGAACGCTCTACCCGTTCGCGTCATGGGGCGCAGCGAGCCTAGGGGCGCGGGGGGGCGTCGTCAACGCGTCGTCGCCCGATTTTGACGCAAGTCCGCATGGTTTCATATTTCATTGAAGCGCCGGCCGGCACTGCAGATCGCGGCGACGACGATGCTACGCTCTGCGCGAAGCTCTCATGACCACGATAGGCGCACGCAAAGACGAGCACCTTGCACTGTGCGCTTCGGAGGATGTCGGTTTTCGGCGGGCTTCGACGTTGTTCGAATGCGTACAGCTCGTCCACGATGCACTGCCCGACATGGCATTTTCGGACGTCGACATGTCGCTGACCATGCTCGGCAAGAAGCTACGCGCGCCGCTCCTAATCGCCGCCATGACCGGGGGAACGGAGGAGGCCGGCCGCATCAATCGGGAGCTCGCGAGCATCGCGGAAGAACGCGGCTACGGCTTCGGGCTCGGCAGCCAGCGCGCCATGCACGTTCGTCCGGACAGCGGTGACACGTACCGGGTCCGTCTCGTCGCACCAAGCGCCCTGCTGCTTGGCAACGTGGGCATCGTGCAAGCCCGGGCGATGACCACGAGCGAGACGCGCAGGCTCGTGGACGAGGTCGGTTGTGACGCCTTGTGCGTGCATCTCAACGTCGCCATGGAGCTCGTGCAGCCGGGAGGCGATCGTGATTTTTCGCAGGGCGCCGACACCCTCGCGCGCCTCGTGCACGGGCTCGGCGTGCCCGTCGTTGTGAAAGAGACGGGGTGTGGTATTTCGCGCGGAGTCGCCAAGAAGCTCCACGATATCGGGGTCCGTCACGTGGATGTCTCCGGCGCCGGAGGCACGTCGTGGGTGGGTGTAGAGACGAAGCGCGCGTCGGCCGCAGGCAATGATGCGGCTCGCGCTCTGGGCGAAGCGTTCTGGGACTGGGGGGTGCCCACGGCTGCGTCGGTGGCGCTCCTCGCCCCGCTCGGCTTCGACACTCTCATCGCGACCGGCGGAATCGCCACGGGCCTGGATGTGGCGCGGGCAATCGCCCTGGGGGCAACCGCCGCAGGGATTGCGCGGCCCGTCCTGCGGGCGCTGTCCGCCGCGGGGAGAGAGGGTGTGATGGCACTCCTGGACAGGGTCGAGGGTGAGCTGATGGCAGCGATGCTGCTCACCGGGAGCCGCACTCTCGATTCGCTCCGCCGCGCGCCACGCGTCGTCCGCGGAGAATTGATGGAGTGGCTTACGCAGCTCGGCCGCAGCGATGATCAATGGTGATACGCTCCTCGAATGATCGAAAAGCAGGGTCGAGCCTCTGGAGGTAGCGAGGGGCGCGACGGCGACGCGACCTCGGATCTCAAGGAAAAGCGCGACGCATTCCTGCAGACATTCTTCCGGCGTGGCGCGGAGCTCACCAACGAATTGGTGAGCGACAACAAGCGACTGCGCGACCAGCTCGCGGCAGTCGAAGACGAAAACGCATCGCTCAAGACACAGCTGGCCAGCGACCACGCCATGCACGACCCGCTGGCCAAGATCCACGAGCTGGAGCGCGAGAAATCGCGCTTGTTGTCGACCGTGCGCCAGCAGGAGGCAATGACGAGCCGGGTCGAAAATCGTTTCGTCGAAATCGAGTCGGAGCTCGAGAGCTTCGCCAACCTCTACGTCGCGAGCTTCCAGCTGCACGCGAGCCTTCGTGCCCCGATCGTGATGCGCAACGTGAAAGAGCTTTTGCTTCAGTTGGTCGGCGCTCGTGCTCTCGCCATCTACTTTCTGGACGAGGGCGGAAAGCGACTCGTCCCCATCGCGACCGAAGGGGTGGATGACTTCGGCGCTCCCGAGATCGTCCTGCACGAAGCCGGCGGAAGGGAGCCTATCGCGGACGTGGTGGAGCGCACGTTCCTGACGGGAGTGCCCGTCGTGGCAGAGGGAGAGGTGACGTCGTCGCCAGCCGCCTGCATTCCGATGCGACTCGATGACCGCGTCGTTGGGGCTATCGTCGTTTACGCGCTGCTCGAGCAGAAGCGCCAGTTCGTCTCCGTCGATCGGGAGCTCTTCAAGCTCCTCGGCGCACACGCTGGTGGTGCGTTCGTCGCGTCGTACTCCTACAACGAGGCGGGCGGTCGCCTGCCCAGCCCCGACGCGCTGCGCGCCATGTGCGCATGATTTATTGCCACGACCACGCTACCGCTATGACGGCAGAGACTGGAATGCGCAGGAGATGAGGGCCCAATACTCTTGTCTGGTTGTCGAGGACTCGCCGATGATGCGGCAGCTCCTCGTGCTCGCCCTCTCGCGGGTGAAGAGCCTTCACGTCACGGAGGCCGATGACGGCGTGGACGGCTTGCGCAAGCTCGCGCTCGGTCGTTTCGACATCATTCTCACAGATATCAACATGCCCATTATGGACGGGCTGAAGCTGGTCAAGCGTGTTCGCACGGATCCGGCCCACAAGGACGTGCCCATCATCGTCATCACGACCGAGGGCTCCAGTGAGGATCGCCAGCGCGCCATGCAGCTCGGCGCGAGCGCCTACATCACCAAACCGATTCAGGCGCCGCAAGTCATTGCAAAAGTCAAAGAGTTGCTCAAAATCGAGCCGTGACCTTGGTGAAGATTTGCGGTGTGACGTCGCCGGAGCAGGCGCTTGAGTGCGCCAAGGCGGGGGCCGACGCGATTGGCGTGAACTTCGTTCGGTCGAGCCCACGACGCGTCGACGAAGACACCGCAAGGGCAATCGTTTCCGCCGTCGGCGACCGCGCCCTGGTCGTCGGGGTCGTTGCGGGGATGACGATCGAGGCGATGAGTGCCCTCCGTTGCGCGACCCGCGTCGGTTGCCTCCAGCTGCACGGCGACGAGACAGCCGATGCGGTCTCGGCGCTCCTGCCCCATGCGTACAAGGCGGTCCGGGTCGGCAACGAAGCCGACGTATGCCGCGCGGAGACCATGCCGGGCGACTACGTGATGGTCGACGCCAAGGTGCGCGGCGCCCTCGGGGGAACGGGGCACCTGATGGACTGGACTCTCGTGGTCGGCCTTGCGCGCAGCCGCCGGCTCGTTCTGGCGGGCGGCCTCACGCCGGAGAACGTGGGCCGCGCCATCGACGAGGTGCACCCGTGGTGCGTCGATGTGGCGAGCGGCGTCGAGAGCACGCCGGGGCGGAAGGACCTGGACCGCGTGCACGCGTTCGTAGCGGCGGTTCGCAGCGCACCGCCGCACGTTCACTGAGGCAGCGAGCGCCGTCCTTCCCTCCCGCCTCGAGGCAAGAGGCCCGTTACGAACGCGCGACTCCTCTGCAGGACTTCGCACTTCGCACGCCACTCTGTGCGCGATAGCAGCGACGGACCCAGTGACGCGCCGCCCGGTCAAATGTTCGAGCGCCCGGCGAGAAGCTGCGCCAGTGCCTGTGCCTTGGGCACCAAAGACGCCAGCTCGATCTGCTCGTCCTGGGTATGAAATCCCGACCCCCTCGGGCCGAGCCCGTCGATGGCCGGAATCCCGATCGCCGCCGCAGTGCTCGCGTCGCTGGCCCCGCCTATCAGGGGCGCCTCCTCCGCTCCGAGCCCATTCGCGCGAGCACACGCGGCATACTCCTCGAGGAGGCGGACGCTAGCCTCCGTTCGCTCGAGCGGCGCACGCGAGATTCCGCCATGCAGCTCGATCCGCGTTCCGGGCACCGACGCGGCGGCCTGCTCGGCGGCGCTCCGTATCGCGGCGACTATCTGCTCGCCATCGGCCTGCGTACAAAAACGCAGATCGAGCTGCGCCTCGGCACGATCGGGCACGGTGTTCTTGCTGTGTCCGCCGCTGATCCGCCCCACGTTGATCGTCACGCCACGACTGTCGTCGGCTAGGCGTTGCACCGCATCGACGAATCGAGCGAGCGCCCAGATGGCATTCGCACCCTGCTTGTATGCATTGCCGGAATGCGCCGCGCGGCCGTGAGCCGCTGCTGTCATACCGCCTGTACCCTTCCGACGGGTGATGATCGCATCGCCCTGCCGGCCGGCTTCGAAGACGAGGCACGCGCTCGAACCGCTGATACCCGCAGCAATCACCCCCTGTCCTTCCGGCGAACCGACCTCTTCGTCGCTGACGATGATGACTCGGAGCGGCGGCACTGCCGCGAGGCCGCCCGCAACCGCAAGCGCGCGCAACGCGAACGCCAGCACAACGAGGCCGCCTTTCATGTCGAGGACGCCGGGACCGCGCGCGAGCGCTCCGTCGCGACGGTAGCCTTCAAAGGCGCCAGGCGGGAAGACCGTATCGAGGTGCCCGACCAGCGCGATCGCCTCGCGATTTGGGAGCTCGCGGCGCGAGCGGAAGACGAGGTGGTCGGCAAAGCGCTCGCTCGGGTGGACCGCTGCCTCGATCCCCTCGATCGCAAAAAGAGCGCGCAGCAGCGTCCCCACCTTTCGCCCGCCCTCCGCGTTCTCGGTGTACGAGTTCTGGTCGACGAGCACCGCAAGCTCGTCTTCCATGGCCCGCTGCTTGTCAGAGAGCCAGCCGATGGCGCGCGCTGAAAGGTTCGTCATCGCACGAGAAAGTATCACGCCGCGCCTCGCACGCGGCCAAGCGTTGGCGCGAACGTTGCGCCAGATTAGGCTCGCTGAGCACATGCCGAACAACCGGTTCCGAGCCGCGGTGATAGGCGGCAGCGGGTACGGTGGGGCCGAGCTCGTCCGAAGGCTACTCGTCCACCCGGACGTCGAGCTCGTCCGCGTCGTTTCGATCGACCACGTAGGCGAGCCGCTCGCGGCGGCCCACCCCACGTTGGAGGGGCAGACCGATCTGAAGTTCGAGGGCTTGAGCCCGGCCGGGGCAGCGCGCGGGATGGACGTCGTCCTCCTTGGATTGCCGCACAAGGTGAGCGCTGGCCGCGTTCACGAGGTCATGGAGACCGGCGCGCGCGTCATCGATTTGTCGGGTGACTTTCGCCTGCGCAATCCGCTCCAGTACGAGCAGTACTACGGGGCCACTCACCCGCATCCGGACGTGCTCACGAGCGGCAGGTTCGTTTACGGTCTTCCCGAGCTCCACCGGGAGGCCATCCGTGCCGCCCGTTGTGTCGCGTCTCCGGGTTGCTTTGCCACTGCCGTCGAGCTCGCGCTGCTCCCTCTCGCCCGGGCGGGGCTGCTGAGCGGCCCCATAGAAGTCGTCGCGATCACCGGCTCGAGCGGCAGCGGCGTGGCGCCAAGCGCGGGAACGCACCATCCCGTGCGGGCGAACAATCTGCGTACGTACAAGCCGCTCGAGCACCAGCACGCGCCGGAAATCATCCAGACCCTGACTGATGCCGGGGCGCACGACGTGACGTTGCGCTTCGTCCCAGTGAGCGCTCCGCTCGTCCGCGGCATCTTCGCGACGTGCTTCGCGCACGTTCCGGAGCGGGCGGGGGCGGCCGCGCTTCGCGCGCTCTATACAGATGCTTACGCTCACGAACCTTTCGTCCGGGTCCCCGCCCGACGCCTTCCCGAGGTCGTTGCGGTGAAAGGCACCAATTACGCGGAGGTGGGCATCGAGCCGGGCGACGTGCGAGACGCGTTGCGCGTCGTCGCCTGCTTCGCGGCGATCGACAATCTCATCAAGGGGGGCGCCGGCCAGGCGATTCAGTCGATGAACCTCATGCTCGGCGTGGACGAACGGGCCACCCTGACGGATCCGGGGGCTTGGCCGTGACGGGCGACTTCGTCGTGATCAAACTGGGCGGAGAAGTCGTCGCGTCGGAAGCGATGCGCGTTATCGCCGACGACATCGCCGAGCTGCGTCGGCGCGCAGCACGCCTGGTCATCGTACACGGTGGAGGGCCGCAGACGTCGGAGCTGCAGCAGAGGCTGGGGCAATCCCCGCGGATCATCGCTGGACGACGCGTCACCGACGCGGAGACGCTCGAGGCGGTGAAGATGGTCGTTGCCGGCAAGGTCAACGTCGATGCGTGCGCTGCGCTCCTCGCAGCCGGAGCGAGTCCGGTCGGACTCCACGGCGCGAGCGCCCTGGCCGTCCGGGCGGTGAAGCGACCGGCCGCTGTTTTGACCGGCGCTGGCCCCGAGCCGATCGACCTTGGCCAAGTCGGCGACGTGGATGGGATCAACGAAGCGCTCTTCACGTTGCTGATCGAGGCAGGGTACGTTCCGGTGGTAGCCAGCCTCGGGGCAGACGAGCGAGGCCGTTGCTTCAACATCAACGCCGATGTGGTCGCGAATCGTTTCGCGGTCGAGCTCCGGGCGAAATCCCTCGTCATGGTCAGCGATGTACCGGGAGTGCTCCGGGACGTCACGAATCCCGACTCGCGGATCGCGCGCCTCACCGTTTCAGAGGGAAGAAAGGCAATCGCGGACGGGATCGTGACTCGAGGCATGATCCCAAAGCTCGAAGAGTCGTTCTCGGCCATCATTGCGGGAGTCCGCGCCGTGCACGTGGTCGGAAGGCTCGGCCCTGGCCAGCTCACGCGCGAGGTCACCGAGCCGGGAAGCGTGGGAACGGTCCTCGTTGCGTGAGACTACGAGCGTGGGGTCCCCTCGACGGCTGACGAGAGGACCCCGCACGATCGCAGCGCTCAGCCGGACTTCGCGCTTCCGCTGGCGGTCGCACTCGCCTGCACGTTCACGGAGACGCTCACGTTCGCCTGCACGCTTGCGGCGGCTTCCAGGGCGCCCCTGAATGGCGCCGCTACGCAAGCCGTCAGCCTGGCGACGTTCACTGCATCGCCCGCCCCCTGAACACCCGCCTCTGCCGCCTGGACCACTACCTTCACGTTGCTTGCGATGCGGGACGCGTTCTTGCCGACGCCCGCCGATACCTTGAGCACCGAGCCGAGATCGTTCTCGATCGCTTTGCGAAAGGTCTCCTCCGCCTTGTCGTCCGCCGAGCCCGCGATGCGCACTACCACGTGCGGGGCCGTGCATTGGGCCTTCGCCTCCATGTGTGCGTCGCACTTGGCCTTGCACTCGGCGCTCACCTGGGGAGGCTGAACCGCGCCCGTGCACTTGGGAGATTGCATCTCGGCGGAGCAAGACCCGGTGCACGTTCCCTTGCACTCCGCCTGTCCGTTGATCTTGCAATCGCCTCCGCATTTGCCATGGCACTCGCCCTTGACGGTAGCGTCGCACTTCCCCTCGCACACGCCTGCGCACTTGCCGTTCGCCTTGGCGTCGAGAACCTTTCCGTCGCATTTGCCGGCACACTTGCCGCCACAGCTGCCTTTGACGTCGGCGTCGCACGTTCCGTCGCATTCGCCCGTGCACTGAGCGCCTCCGCTCACCTCGCATTGCCCCTGGCATTTCCCGGTGCACTGGCCCTGGAGCTTGCCCGGCTCGCACTTGACCTCCGCTTTGCCGCCTTTGACGGTCGCGTCGCAGTGACCCGCACAGTCGGCATACGCGTTCAGGTCGACGCCACAATGCGGCTCGGTCACGTCTACCTTGATCTCCGCGCGCGCACCCATTCGCGCCTTGACGTCACCGATGGCTTTGATGGCGCCCTTGCACGCGTCTTGACCGTCCTTGAATTCTCCGGCGGCGCCGAGATCGCGCGCGAGCGTGCCACAAGCCACCTTCAGGTCGCCGTCAATCTTTTCGCTGAGCGCCGTCATCTCGGCGGCGGCGCCTGCCCCCGCTTTGATTTTCGCAGCGACCTCCGTCCTGAGCTTGAACTCCTTCTCGAAATCGAACGCGTCGATGGCGTCCGCCTTGCCCATGTCGGGACAGCTGCCCGCGGAAGGCACGGCCGGCATGACGCCCGAGGTGGGCATGCTCGGGACGCCCGGCATCCCGCCGCCGCAATTGGCAACGAACGGCGCGCCCACGCCTGCGAACAGGATGGGCCAAGAAACGTTGCGCCAGAATTTGCGAGTGATCATGGTCTTGCTCCTTGGGGAGGCTCTCACGAACCGCCCCGATTTCGCTGCTCGTCCGGCGCCAAACGCCGGGTGCTACGGACAATCGATAGATGCGGCTGGTTGACTGGGCGGCACGATGAGGTGCCTTTGCGCAGGTCGTGCCTCGCTCAGGCGCCCAGCGCGCTCGACGCGACAGTCGCTTACCACGCTTGCGGTCAAGGAATCTACGCCAGTGTTCGCTTATGCGTCGACCCGCTGCGGCGCTGTGCCCCTCCCCGTTGCCGACGGTGACGCGAGCGCTCCGACTTCATGATATGCAGACCTTGTGCGCATTGTCGTATGCGACCTTGGTCTTGGCAATTTGCGAAGCGTGGAGCGGGCGCTCCGTGAAGCCGCGCGTGGTCGACGGGTCGACATCGAGGTCACCAGCGACGCCGCTCGTGTGCGCGCGGCCGACAAACTCGTGATGCCCGGACAGGCGGCGTTCGGCGACTACGCGCGTGCGCTGTCGGGTAACCTCGGCGACGCGCTTCGCGACCATTGGCATTCGGCGCGCCCTTACCTGGGTATTTGTATGGGCCTGCAGATGCTTTTCGGCGCAAGCGAAGAGGCGCCTGGGTGCGCCGGCCTGGGGCTGCTGGAGGGCGCGGTCGTGAAGCTGCGTCCCGGCATAGATCCGGAAACGGGAGTCCCTCGTAAGATTCCCCATGTAGGTTGGAACGCCGCCGAGCCTGGACGCAGCCGAGGTCTCCTCGGCGACGGCCCGGGTGCGCACTATTACTTCGTACACAGCTACGCGGTGGTGCCCGGCGACCAGAGCATTGTGGCCGCCACGACTGAATACGGCGACCGTTTCGTGAGCGCCGTGGCGTTCGGCAATGTCTTCGCGTGTCAATTCCATCCTGAGAAGAGCCAACGCACGGGGCTCGCGCTCCTCGAGAGGTACATCGCCTCGTGATTGTCGTACCGGCCATCGATCTGTTCGAAGGCAGAGTCGTGCGCCTACACCAGGGCCGTTACGATGCTGTGACGGTATATGCCGATGACCCCCCGGCGCAGGCGCGCGCGTGGCGTGGCATGGTTCCGTGGCTCCACGTCGTCGACTTGGAGGGTGCTCGTGCAGGGCGCCCGATACAAAAAGGGGTCGTAAGCGCCATCGTGGAGGCGTTTGGCCCCGGCGTGCAAGTCGGGGGCGGCATCCGGACGCGCGAGAGCTTCGAAGCCTACCTGGCTCTCGGGGCGTCACGCCTCGTGCTGGGATCCGCCGCCATCCGGGACGAAGCGCTCGTCCGCGCCCTCGCGATCGAAAACCCAGGCCGCGTCATCCTTGCCGTCGACGCCAAGGAAGGGCTGGTTGCCGTAGATGGATGGACCCAGAGCACACGGATTCGTGCGGTGGACCTCGCCCGCCAATTCGCCGATGCCCCCTTGGGAGGCGTACTCTACACCGACGTGGCACGGGATGGGACCGGCGGCGGCCCGAACATCGACGCCACGGCGGAGCTCGTGGCGTGCACCGCCCTCCCTGTCATCGCCTCTGGAGGCGTTGGCTCACTGGCCGATCTCCGCGCGCTCGCTGCTCGGGGGATTGCGGCATGCATTGTCGGACGCGCCCTCTACGACGGCACATTCACCTTGCATGAGGCCATTGACGCCGCTCGGTAGCGGACTGCCGGGACGGCAACACTGGCCCCGGCGCAATCGGGGGCATAGGCCCCCCTCGACGCTACGGCTTCAGCGCGGCGGTAGCCTCGACCTTCGCGCGCTTACGGCGCCGCCGGGCGGCTTCCGCCTGCTTCTTACGCCGCTTTATGCTCGGTTTCATGTAATGACGGCGCATCTTCAACTCGCGAAGCACCCCCTCGGACGCAAGCTTTCGCTTGAGCATCTTGATCGCACGCTCGATTCCTCGATCGCTGACGATCACTTCGAGAGGCTTGCACTGAATGGCTTCGCTGGGCATCGATTTTGTCTCCAAGCTACCGGCACTTGCGTACCGGCGCAAGGCGCGCGGTGTACCACGATGCCAAGACGCTCGCCAAGCCGGGAAAGACTTCGCGGTTCGTTATGACGCTACGAAGCCACGGCGCGTCCCGTCCCTCGCTTGCTCCACGTGCGACGCTGCGCACTTCGTGCGTCGCTTGCATTCTTGCGCACGTCTCGGTACGTCGAAAAGGGCGTTGCGGAGACCAACGACATCTCGCAACGCGTGACCGAGCCGAAGTGGCGGAATGGCAGACGCAGCGGACTCAAAATCCGCCGTCCGAAAGGGCGTGAGGGTTCGAGTCCCTCCTTCGGTAC
>JALYHV010000227.1 GCA_030776205.1 Myxococcota bacterium
GCGTGATGCAGATCGGGACAGTGCGCGTGATCGTGAGCGAGGCTCTCGTGCTGATGGACATGGCCGTGAGCCCCGGTGATTGTGACCCGGTGATCGTGGTGGTGGTGGCCGTCATCGTGCCGGTGCAAATGTTCGTGGACCATGGCCGCGTGAAGGTGGGCGTGCCGGTGGCGCTCCGTCAGGTGCAGCACGACGGCCGAACCGAAGAGGACGCCTGCAGTCCACGTGGCGGGCCCCGCCGTGCGATCCCCGAACGCGGACGCGGCGAGCGCCCCAATGAACGGGGCCGTCGCGAAGATCGAGCCCGTGCGGCCCGCGCCGATCTGGCGCTGCGCGAGCAGATAGAGGCGCAGGCTAATGCCGTATCCCGTGGCGCCGCAGACGAGCAAGCCGAGCGTCGCGCCGCGCCCCGGGAAGGGCTGCTCCAACGCCCAGGACAGTGCCAGGCCGAAGCACGCGCCCAATGTGGCTTTCCAACGCACGACCTGGCTCGCGTCCAGGTGGGCGAGTGGCCGGGTCAACGTGTTGTCTACCGCCCATCCGAGCGTAGCCAGCACGACCGCACCAGCACCGAAGCCGAGGCGCACCGACCCGGCGCTCCCGCCGAGGACGAGGAGCGCCCCGCCGACCACCATGAGGAGCATCGCGACAACCACGCGCGACCCGACTGGCTCGCCGAAGACGAGCCAGGCAAGCACCACGGTCAGCACGCCCTCGAAGTTCAGGAGCAAGGAGGCTCCCACCCCGCTCGTATGCTGAAGCCCCCACGCGAGACACGCCGGCGCGAAGAGGGCGCCCGCGAACGCGACGGCGACGAGCCGCCCGATATGGCGCGGCCGCAGCAACGGCGCCTCCGCCGCGTTGCCGCCAACGCGATGAATCGATGCCAGGGCCGCACCCGCGTAGAGGAGCGTCGCGGTCGGCACCGGCCCCGCACCGTGCCCGAGCCTCTGCACGAGCGGAGTCGTCACGCCGAAGCTGAAGGCGGCAAGCACGGCGAGAAGGCCCCCCGTTCGCACGGGCGCGTCGGAGTCGCGCGAGTGGGCCACGTCCCAGACTATACCCGCCGAGCGGCACCCGCGTGCCGCGACCCCGCTGCTGCAACGAGAGCCGCGGTCTCAGCTGGCCGATGCCGACCCCATCTCGAGGATCACCTTCACGTCTCCCGGCTGACGAACCAGCGCCTCCTCGAAGCGGTCCAGCGGGACCCTGCGCGAGATCATTCGCGCGAGCCAGTCGCCATCGGCCCGCGCCAGCGCCTCGGCCCCGGCTTCGTAGTGCCGACGGTTGGCGTTCACCGAACCGAAGACCACCTCGTTGTCTAGCACCATGTTGCGGTTCAGCGTGGAGATGTCCACGCCGAGGTCGTGGCCTCCCGAGGACACGCCTGTCAGGCAAACGATGCCCCCTGGCTCGGCGAGGCTCATCGCATCGATGACAAGCCGCGGCACGCCCGTGCACTCCAGCACGACGTCGGAGCCCCTTCCCGCCTCCTCCACGTTGGTCGCATGGTAGGTGGCGCCGAGGGCGCGGACGAGCTCCGGCTTGGGACCGTCTTTCACCTCATCGAGCACGTGTACGTCGAGGCCACGCTGCACGCCGAGCAGCGCCGCCAGGAGGCCGATCGGCCCGGCCCCTGTAACGAGGACACGCGCCGGAGCCCACCGCGCGCGCTGGCCGATGCGTTCGATGTGCTCCCAAGCTTTGGCGACGACGCTCGCGGGCTCGAGGAGAGCTCCGGCCATTCCAAGGCCCGGCGACACGGCGACGAGGTGCTCCGGGTGGATGCGGTATCGCTCCGAACCGTAGCCATGGCGCTCTTTGATGCCTCGTTCGGTGTATTTCCCGTTGCGGCACATGTCCCATTCGCCCACCGCGCAATTGGGGCACGGCACTGGGTCGGGACGGCGAACGATCCCGACGACGTGATCTCCCGTCTTGAATCCGCTGTCCGAGGGGGCCTCGATGACCCTTCCGAGCGACTCGTGTCCGATGACGAGCCGCGCCTCCCCGGGCGGCGCCCACCCGTACGCTCCGTGCACGATCTCGAAATCGGTCCCACATATTCCGAGGGCGATCGCCTCCACGACGACGGGACCATCGGACAGGGGCGGCTCGGGAACCTCCTCGAGGCGCGCGCTCCCCTTTTGCTTCGGGACGACGGTCACCGCTCGCATGGGTACCTCTCTTTGGTTGCCATCTTACGCGAGCACGCGAAAGCAGCAGCGTTCTTGTGGCATGGAGGCCCGGTGGTACGGTCCGGGCCATGAGGAGAATTGGTTGCCTGGCGCGCGCCGCTGGCACTGCGATGCCGATCGCTACCGTGGTCGCGCTCTCGGCCGTGTGGTCCACCGCATGCGGAGCGGCGATGCAGAGCTCGCATGCGCGCAAGGGGACGCTCGTTTGCAGCGTCTCGCCGGGTGACGATCCGTGCGACGTGTGCGAGGCGCAAAAGTGTTGCGCCGAGCAAACGGAATGCGCGGCGGACTCCGCGTGCGAAGCCGCCGACGACGAGCTCGACGCATGCGAAGCGCGCTCTTCCAAAGCCGGTCAACCCGTTGCTCGTTGCTACGCTGCGTTCCGGGCGGCGGGACAAATCGCTGCGGCGCGCGCGCTCTGTCTCGAGGCGAGCTGCAAGGAGCAGTGCCTCTGAGCATCGCCCGCCGAGCCGCCCGCCTCAGGAGCTCGGCCCGCCTGCGAAGCGCAGCGCCTCACTTGAGCTTTGCGCCCGGCGCGACGCTGTCGTCCGCCGTCGCGAGCGAGAGTTTCTCGCTGGGGCCGGAAGCCAGCAGCATCCCGTGCGACACGAGCCCCTTTCCGAAATCACGGGGCGTAAGGTTCGCGACGACGACGACCCGCCGCCCGACGAGCTGCTCGGGCGTGAACGACAGCGCGAGCCCCGCCACAATCGTCCGCAGCGCAGGCTCACCGAGGTCGACACCAAGCCGCAGCAGCTTGTCCTTCTTCGGAACCCGGTCGCACGTCCGCACGATGCCGACGCGCAGATCGATGCTCGCGAGCTGATCATAAGTAATCGAGGCGGACTGGGAAGGCGGGGCGGCGGCGCTCGCCTCGCTCGCCATGCCGGCGCTGCTCGGCGTGCTCACGCCGCTGCCGTCCGCAAGCGGGGCCTCGGCGGCAGGTGTCAACCGCGCGACGAGCG
>JALYHV010000228.1 GCA_030776205.1 Myxococcota bacterium
CGTCAGCAGGGAGCTCACTTCGCACGGGCCGCCGCGCATTTCGAGCGGGCGGGCGACGACGACGCCGTTCTCGAGAGCCTCATCCGCGCCGCAGACGTCGATCCCACGGCCGACGAGCACACGGCGCGGCTCGTCGAGCGCTTCGGGGCCGCGGGCAGGTGGATAGATGTCGCGCAGCTACTCGTGCGCCGCGCGGAACGCCTGACGGATCGGGCCAAACGCGTGGCGGCGCGGCGGGAAGCGGCGATCCTGTTTTCGTCGAAGCTGCAGGACAAGGACCAGGCGCGCGCGAACTGGCTCAATGTCCTCGATGACGGCGATGACAAAGAGGCCCTAGAGCATCTCGCGGCCGACGCGGTAGAACGGCAGGATCCGGCCGCCGCTGCGACCCTCCTGCGCAGGCTTGGCGACGTAGCCCGCGACCCCGCCGAGCGCGCGGCGATCGCGCTTCGTGAGGCGGAGATCCTGGCAGAGGGGCTCGGCGACGTGGACGCGGCGATCGCACGTTACGAGTACATCCTCGACGAGCTAGAGCCCGCCTGTCGGCCTGCGCTGCAGGCGGTAGCCGATCTCCAGGAGGCGCGTGACCAGCCTGCCGCGGCGGCGAACGCGCTCGAGCGCGAGTTGAAGCTGGTCACCGACCCTGCGGAGCGGGCGCCAATCGCCAGCCGTCTCGCGCGCCTTTACGAGCAGCTCGAGGATCCCGCGAGCGCCATTCGGGCGCTCGAGCTGGTCCGCACGTCCGATCCCGACGATCTCGACGCACTCGTTCGGTTGTACGACCTCTGCGAAAAGACGAGGAGCTGGGAGAGGGCCGCCGAGCTCTTGGCCCAACGTATCGAGGTCGAGGGCGACGAAGCAGAGGCAGGCGTGCTTACCCGGAAGCTCGCGCGGATCCTCGCCGACGAGCTCGATCGAGGCGACGAGGCGCTGGCGGCGCTGACGGAGCTGGCCGACGCCGGCAACCAGGCGGTCCGCGCCGCGTACGTCGAGCTTGGCGATCGCCTTGGTTGGCGCGGCATCGTGGCGACCAAGCTGGTGGAGTGGTGGTTCGAAGCCAAGCCGGGCCCCGAGCGCACGGCCAGCTTGCGCGGAGCTTTCGAGCGCTTCGCCGAGGTGGGTCGCGAGCAGGACGCGGTGCACGTGGCGTGCGAGGTCGTCCGCAGCAAGGGCGGTGACCATGAGCTGGCTGAGCGCCTGGAACAGCTCTCCGTGAAGACGAAGAACCTCGACTCGCTCGCCATCGCGCACGACCTGCTCGCGCGCGAGCTCACCGGCATGGATCGGGCGCGGGAGCTCGCGCGTCAGGCAGAGACGCGTGTGAAGGCAGGAGCCACAGCCGCCGAGGCTCTTCAGCACGGCGAGTCCGGTCTCACCGGCGTGCCTCCGTCGGACGCCGAAGAGATCTTGCTGCGGCTGGCCGAGCTGGCGGGACATCCTGCCGAAATCATCGATCTCTATGAGCGCCAGATCGGGCGCGCGAAGGCTCCCGTCGACCGAGTGAGGGCCCTCGCTCGAGCCGCGCAGGTCGGCTCGCTGCACGATGACGTCGCCCGCGCCCGCGGCTTCTTCGATCTGGCACTCGCCGGCACGCCGACGCCCGACGCGCTTTCGACCCTGGAGGAGGCGGCCCGGACCGCCGACGCAGAGAGTGGAGATGACCGCTTGCGCCGTGCCCTTTGCGCTGCGCTGGCAGCAGGCGGGCAAGGCTCTCGCGACGGTGGCCGCATGCGCGGATCGCTGATTCGGCGCGCGGCGGCGATCATTCACGCCGAGCTGGGCGACGTAGAACAGGCGTTCGTCTGGCTGGGCGAGGCGCTCATTGCGCACGTCGAGCCGGCGACGCTCGATGCGCTCGAGGCGCTGTCCATCGAGGTCAGTGATCCGCGCCGCGCCGAAGCTACCCTGTCGCGGGCGCTCGGCGAGGTGTTCGACGGCCCGCTCGTGCGCCAGCTCTTGGCGCGCCGCGCAAAGATTCGCCGCGACGATCTGAACGATCCCGCTGGAGCCGCGACCGACCTCAAGAAGCTTCACGAGCTTTCTCCCACGGACCAGGGCGTCGCCGACGAGCTGTCGGCGGTGCTGGGTCTTCTCGGCGACTACCCAGCGATGGTGCAGCTTTACGAGGACTTGATCCTGCGCGGTAAGGACCTGACCATCCGGACGGATCTCGCGCGCAAGGTCGCGCGAATGTGGGAAGAGCAACTCGACGATCCGCGCGAAGCCGCGGACGCGTGGCGGCGCGTACTGCGAATGAAACCGGGCGACGGCGAAGCGACGGCCGGGCTCGAACGCGCTAAATCCAACATGCTGCGCCGGCGCGAGGCAAGCGACCGACCGTCTGCCAGCGCACCGGCTTCGGCGACGCCGCTCCCTCCGCAGTCCGGCGACCCGACCTCGTTTTCCCCAGTGCCCCCGGCCGCGAGCCACGACTCATCGAGCGCAGACGGAGCGCGGGAGATGATGGCCACGCTGCCGCCCGACGGCGACGAGTCTCCGGTCGTTGCGCAGGCGGCCCGCCCGGCGACTCCGATCGGGGCGGTCTCGCAAGATGCTGCCGCCAAAGCGGACCAAGCTGGGTTGGGAGAGCGCGCGGCCGAAGACGAGGTCCTGGTGGCCGACGACGTGGCCGAGATGATCGACGACGACGAGCGGGCCAAGGTAATCAGCGAACCCCCCCCTCCGAAGCCCGCCCCGACCACGCCCCCCAAGCGGCGCAAGCGCTCCGTACCCCCGCCTTTGCCGCGGGAGTGATTCACCGCCCCCTTGCATGGCAAGCACGGAGCTCACGGCGGAACGGCTGGCATGAGCGAAGCGCCGCTAACCCCAAACAATCGTGTCGTTACGGACGTGCACGACGGTACCCAATAGGAAGGCCGCGTTGTTCGTTCCGTGACCGAAGGGGGCGCCCGCGAGCACCGGGATGCCCAAGCCGCGCGTGCGCTCTTGCAGCACGTCGTCGACCGAGCGCCCGTCCACGCCGGGCGGACTGCGATCGAACCCACCCAAGACGATCGCGGAAAGGCGCGCTAGGTGACCGCCCAGCAGCAGCGACGTAAACATCCGATCGACGCGGTAAGGCGCTTCGCCGACGTCTTCGAGCGCCAGAACGGCCCCGGCAGGGACGGTGAGCCGACCGGCTGCCGCCAGGGCGTGAACGAGAGACAGGTTGCCGCCGACGAGGCGCCCCGCCGCGTCGCTGCGCGCGTGCCCTCGGTGCAAGACCCGCAAGGCCGGCCACTCGCGCTTCGCTGGAGAACGCTCGAGAGCTGTGAGCCACGCCGCGCGCACGGCGACCGACGCCCCTCCGAGCCCCGCCACATTGGGAGCATGGATGGACGCGACGCCGGCCCGCCACGCCATCGCATGAAGCGCGGTGACGTCGCTGAATCCGACGATCCACTTCGGATGGCGAGACAAGGCCTCCCAAGGAATTTGGTCGAGGAGCCGCAGTGCACCATAGCCGCCCCGCGCAGCCACGATGGCCTTCACCTCGCGATCCCCGATCGCCTGCGAAAGCTCGAAGGCGCGTCGGCGGTCGTCGCCCGCGAGGAACCCGTCATGCGCGAGGACACCGGACCCCATGCGGATCCGGTAACGCGCGCGAAGCCACGCCAGGCCGGGCCAGAGCTCTGCTCCCGAAAGCGGGCTCGACGGAGCCACTACCGCAACGAGGTCGCCCGGTGAGAGCACCGGCGGAAGGAGCCACGTGAGGGCGGCGAGCGACACGGCCGGGAGCATAACGCGGTTGTATGCGGCAGCCGGGCGTCCATAATGGCCGCCTCGTGCCTGGGCCCACGATCCCCGCTGCTCCGCGCGAGCCCGGCGCCGTCCGGCGTCCGGGGC
>JALYHV010000229.1 GCA_030776205.1 Myxococcota bacterium
CCGATCCGCCCGTTCGACGAGGCGCGGATCGGCTTCAGCAAAGCGTTCCCACGTCTCCAGCGGCACCTCCCGCCCATCGGCGCCACGCACCCGCGGACGACGCACACGGATGCGACGGCCTCCCATCGCCAGCTCTCCCTCGGCGTGTCCAGCGCGCGACGCCCGTCGGTCGCCGTCGTGCACGTAGCGTGGGCCACACAGTTTCGTGCGGTCCTCTTCGAGCATCGCGCTGAGCACCGACATCCCCGCGGCTACCACGGCTTCGTGCAGCGTCGCCCGGGCGTCGCGCATCGCGGCGAACACGACTTGCTCGGTCGTCGTCTCTTGGATCTTTGTCCGTCTCCTGGCACTGTCCTTCATCGGCGGTTCCTTTCCGGTAAGCACCCCGATCTTCCGATCGGGGCGGGTGGAACCGCCACCTCAACTTTCAACACTCAGCGGGACGTTGCCCGCTCGACCTGGCGGAGCGTCAGCCCGAGCTGCTCGGCGACCTGAACCTGCGTCCTTCGGCGCTCGCCAATCAGCAACATCAACTGTGCGCGATTCAGTTCCCGTTTGCTCATAGTCAGGCAGCCCAGCGACATGCCTGCAGGCCCGTACCGGAACCCGACATTTCTATCTGGGAGAAACCCGACATTACAATCTGGGGCCTACACAAGAGTGTCAACGCAAAGTAGAAATGTCGGGTCACCCCGCAACGTGAAAATGTCGGGGTTACATCGGATCTGGCACTCCCAAAGCGCAGGTGGGCGCTCCCGGGCGCTCGCTGCCCGCCACGGCGACCGACCCGAACCAAGACGCCGGTAGGACTCGGGGCAGGCGTCAGCCCATGGCACACCGTGCTGCAGCGCTTGGGGGCGGTGTCGATAACCCGGGGCGCCGCGCTGCCTATCTGCTCAATCGCACGAGGCGTCTTGCACGCGGGGCCCGCCGACGGTGCAAGTGCCATTGTAACACGACCCCATGCACCCGCAGTTGACGCACGCCACGCCGCCATATCCGCAAGCCTGCCCTTGCGTCCCCTGCGCACAGATGTCGCCGACGCAGCAGCCCGTGCAACTGCTCTGATCGCAAGTCGCATTTGCCTGGCAATAGCCCCCGCCGTCGAAGCCGAACGCACGACACTGCTCGTTGGGCCCGCATGTCATGCAGCTGCCACCGCCATGGCCGCAAAGAAGGGCAAACGTGCCCATGATGCATTGGTCCTGCCCGTTGGGAAGGGTGTTGCAACAGCCGCTGCAGTTCGAAGGCCCGCAATTGGAAACCGGCCAGATGCACGTGTAACCGCCGATGCAATCTCCGCCGGCCGGGCACGCCGAACAGACACTTCCTTGCACTCCACACTGCTGTGCGGTCGGTGGATCGACGCAGAAGCCGTTACCGTTGCAGCAGCCGGCCGGGCAGTTTGCGGGGCTGCACGCCGCGTCGGGAAAATAGCCTCCGCCCGCGCAGGTAACGCACTGGTTACCGTGACCGCCACAATATGTCGGTGGCATCGGTGACACGCAAAGCGTATCGCCATTACAGCAACCGTGTGGACACGTCGTGGGGCCGCAGGATCCATCGGTGACATATCCGAGGGGTGCCGAATCGCTAAGGCCACCGTCGAGCGGACCGCTGGACGTACCCGGGGGCCCCGGCGCGCCGATTGTTGGGGCCACCTGACCAAAGCTCATAGAGCCGTCGTCAGGCATCGACGCATCGTTTGAAGTTTGCGCTACAGCGCCGCCACACGAAATGAGGGCGAGAAACCCGGGCGAAGGCACGAGAAGAAAGAGAAGAAGTAGCCGCCTCACGAGCACAGTATGGCCGCGTGAGCCGTCGATCCGTCGAAAAGACCGAGTGATCGACGAACGGCACAACACATCGACGGAATAGGCGCTGGGGTCGGTGTTCCACCTCTGTCACGAACCGACGGACCTCGGAATTGGCTCGGCACCTGCAGTCTCCGTCGGGGTCCCGCCCGGTCGAGGTCAAGAATCAGGACGGGCTTGCCGGCCTGTCAACGCGGAGTGAAAATGTCGGCGTTACATCCGCTCTGGCACTCCCAAAGCGCTAGTGGGCGCTCGCAGCCGGCCACGGCGACCACCCGAACCAAGACTCGGGGCACGAGTCGGCGCGCGGCACATGTCTCAGGACGTGCGCGAGCGGCGCCTCGGAGGGGTCGCTCGCTCGATGTGCTCCTTCCAGCCGCTTTGCTCGATGCGCTCGAGGACCGAAGCGAGATACCGGTTGGGGGTCGCCGGGGAGGTCGCATGTGCTGGCCTCAGGGGCGGAGTCGGGGGCGGCTGCGTGGCAACAGCCGCCAGCTCGTCGGCGGACGCCCTCTGCGCGAGCGAGGCCCGCAAGGTGACCTTCTGCCGCTTGGTCAGCTTGCCGTCCTGAAGCTGCCGGACGTCGTTGGCGATTTGAGCTTGCCGCACGCGCTCGAGCGTGGAGGCCAGGTACTTGTTGTCGGCGACGTCCTGCTGGCGGACGGCGCCGTCCTTGCGGAAGACCCGAGCCGACAGGACGGCGGCGCGATGCCGGATGGTCACGGTGCCGTCCTCGAGCTCGTGAACCTCGACGACCTTGCCGCGGGCGGCCCGGGCTGCGGGCGAGTCATCGACGACGTACAGGTGCCGCCTATAGTGGACCGTCAGGTTGTGGGTGAGCGTTCGGTGCTCCTTCCAGCGCAGGATCTCGTCGAGGTCCTCGTCGCTCCGCAACGTCCGGTGCGCGTCACGTGCGTCGGCTGGCTCGCGACCGAATCGCCGATTGTAGTCGGCCATGAACTCGGGGGCGAACCCGTTTGCGTGGTCCGGGTTGTCGATGCCGCGAAGGCGCAGTTCCTTGACCAGGCGGTCCTGCAAGGTCTGGTGGGTGCGCTCGACCCGGCCCTTGGCCTGCGGGGAGTTCGCGCACAGGACGTCGATGTTGAGCTCTCCCATGGCACGGGCGAACTGGGTGGCGTTGGGGCCGCACCGGGGTGCCCGGGCGTTGACCCGGAAGATGCTGGCCTTGTCGCTGTAGAAGGCGACCGGCTTGCCGTGCCGCTCGATGTACCGGCGGACCGCTGCGAAGTAGTCGAAGGTCGACTCCGACGCCACGAAGCGCAGGTGCATGATCCGGCTCGTCGCGTCGTCGACGAAGACGAGCAACACGCAGCGTGGTCGGCGGTCTTCGAACCACTCGTGGTCGCAGCCGTCGATCTGGACGAGCTCGCCCAGGCAGGGCCGCCGGTAGCGTGGCGGGTGCGGCCGCTGCCGGCGCTGGGCGCGCGGGACCCAGAGGCCTGCGCCGACCATCCATTGGCGCAACGTCTCGCGCGACAGCCGGGTGCCGTGCAGCTCCCGGAGCTTTTCCAGGGCCAGGGTCGGCCCAAAGTCGCTATACCGGCCCCGTACGAGCTTCAGGACGGTCTCCCAACGCGTTTCTGGCAGGCGCCTGGGGCTTGGCCGCCCGCGCTTTCTGGACACCAACGCTGAGGGGCCACCGGCCTTGAAGACCCGGTACAGCCGCTCGACCTGGCGCACGCTCAATTCCGAGCTGCTCTGCGACCTGGGCAAGCGTCCGTCGCCGCTCCCGGACCAGCAACAACAACTGCGCGCGATCCAGCTCCCGTTTGCTCATCGTCAGGCATCCAAGCGACATGCCGGGGGGCGGTACCCGAACCCGACAGATTCACTTGCAGAAACCCGACATTTTTCTTTTGTGCCTACAGTTTTTGTCGCCGATAATGTCTATTATGTGAACTAATTCGAGTACTTAGGTGAGTCAAGCCTACCGCCACGGGCCCCGTTGTCAACTTCCGCGCTTTGCCCCTACTTCGTTGCTGGCCGATAGATTCAGTTCGCGCGTGGTTCCACCGATACAGCAGCAGTGAGGTGCCGAACCCGAAGATCGCGGTCGATTACACGAACAGGCCCGCAGCCGTAATTGTCTGCAAATTGCACTATGTGGACTGTTAGTAACACATCTACAAAGCGGTCCCTTAAAGATGACAGATCGACGCGCTGAGTTCTTCCAACGGTACCCCCCGGCGGAATGACGAGCACCGAACGTTCTGGCGTAGGGCACACGACCTCTCCTTGCCTGAACTCGTGGGAGTTCATGACATCATGTCCCTCACCACTCGATGGACCGTTCACCTGGTAGGACGGGATCCAATCGTCCGCCAAGTACGAGGCTGCCAGCAGCACGTTGTGTGTCGTCCCGTTGCTAACGTTCACGACTACGACCTGGATGCCGTCCCGCGTGGGCGGGTGGGCGAGGTACGCCGAGATGCACACTTCATTGAATCCGCAAGCGGGTGATGGTGAGCTGGTTAGTGGCGAGTTTGATGTCGGTTGCCGGCACCCGAGCAATGACCAAAAACACGCCGTGACAGCGGCAAGCAGATGACCGGCCTCCCGTGTTATGCGTCTTGTACCACGGCACTCAGTTGTAGTCACGTGGCGATCATTCCCCCGTAAATGTGGCGGGGCAGCTGGGCGGATTGATGCCGTCCACGGTCTGTGCCTGTATGCACACTACGACCTTGTGGAGGTAAGAGCGGATCGCCGCTGCCTGGTTCGCTGGGCTCTTGATTCGCGACAACGATACATTCGCAGCTGCAGCGAGCCCCTTGACGCGGAAATCTGTATACCAGTCTCTGGATACTTGCTTGTGAGCGTCTTCGTGAGCGCCAGTAGCGGAAATCGTGGGCGCCCGGCGCGCTTATTGAAGTATGTGATTTGTGAACTCGACGCGCAGGTTGTCACACTATCACCATAGGCAGTTTTGCATCGAGCCGGCGAAGATCCTGCGAGTCGGAGGTTACGACTGTCGCTTGGCGGGCTTGAGCGATGAGCACGACGGAAGCATCGATCACGTCTGCGGTCCGCGCGACACCGCAGAGCTGGCCGGCAGCGCGTGCGCGCGTGTCATCGAGCGCCTCGACAGTTACGACGTGCGAACTAAGCAAGCGAACAAGCCGCACCTGCCGTCGACCATCGCGCCAGACTTGACCGACGACGCCCGCAGGAATGGCAATGGATGCACCTCGTTCAAGGGCGCGAGCGACGATGGCCACGACGCGTCGGTCGCCCTTCTCGAACGCGATAAGTGCTCCCGCATCGAAGACGGCGCCACTCATCGGCGGCGATCGGGCACCAGCCCCAGCGCGTCGTCGGCGGCGCGTTGCTCTGCTCCGGTCAGGGGCCCGCCAGTATCGGCCAGCAATTCGACCAGCAGCCCGGCCAGATCGTCGAGCCGCGCCTTCTGTTCAAGAGCTGCGGCGACGTAGGCGCTGACGCTTCGAGCGCTGCCCGTGCGGACCGCGCGTCGCGCGCGCGCCACCAGTGGGGCGGGGAGGCTTACGGCAATTTTGGAAGCGGTCATACCGTGTATCATACTCTCGGGGACCGGGTGGGCAAGTCGCCGATAACGATGGGCCCGCGGCAGCGATCGTCTGACCGTCGCTTGGGCCATCGCGGAGGCGTAGTCTCGCGTGTTGCTGAAAGTTGAGGTGGCGGTTCCACCCGCCCCGATCGGATGATCGGGGTGCTTACCGGAAAGGAACCGCCAATGAAGGACACCGCCAGGAAGAGGGACCGTAGCCAAGAGACGCCGCACGTGGGCCAGCTCGCGCTGGCGGCGATGTTCGAGGCCCGCGCGACGCTGTACGAGACGGTAGTGCACGCAGGGATGGGCGTGCTGGCGGCGAGGCTGGAGGAGGATCGCACGCGACTGTGCGGTCGACGCTACGAGCACGACCGGGGTCGCCAAGCCGTGCGCGGAGGGCACACCGAGGGCGAGCTGCCCTTCGGAGGCCGCCGCGTTCTGGTGCGTCGCCCGCACGTTCGAAGCAGCGAGGGGCACGAGGTGCCGCTGCCAACGTGGCAGCACTTTGCCGGGGCCGACCCGCTCACGCCGCGCGCGGTCGAGCAGATGGTGCTCGGCGTCTCGACGCGCAGCTACGAGCGGTCGCTAAAGCCGACGCCGTCGGGCATCACGTCGCGCGGGGCGAGCAAGGAGCGCGGTCAGCCGTCGCTTCGTCGGCGCGACGACGCAGACGCTGACCGAGATGATGGGCCGGGACCTGAGCGGACTGGCGATCTGTGCGCTCATCATCGACGGCATTCACATGGGCGACCACCTCGTCGTCATCGCCCTGGGGATCGACGAGCAGGGGGAAAAGCACGTGCTGGGGCTGCACGAGGGCGCGACGGAAAACGAGAGCACGTGCACGGCGCTCATCGAAGACCTGGTCGCCCGTGGCGTACGCAGCGACCGCTCGCGGCTCTTCGTCATTGACGGCGGCAAGGCCCTGGCCGCGGCGATCCGCAAGACCTTCGGCCGGCGGGCGCTCGTGCAGCGTTGCCAGGTGCACAAGCGCCGCAACGTCGAGGACCACCTGCCCGAGACGATGAAGAAGCAGGTGGGCCGCATGATGACGACCGCATACCGCTGCGGCCACTTCGAGCGCGCGAAGCGGATGCTGCTCGGACTCGCACGGCAACTCGACAAGAAGTACCCGTCGGCCGCCGCCTCGCTGCGTGAGGGCCTCGACGAGACCCTCACCGTGCTGCGCTTCGCGCTGCCCAGTGGGCGTGATTGCCTCCCACCGAAACTATGCGCATTACGACGCACCCGATGAAACGATTGGGACAGCATGATGTGTGATCTCGACCGGATCTTTACGGACCTTGCCACGCGCGTGCCGGAGGCTGAGGACGGGGAGTTCACGTTTTCGGCGGATACAGTGCCGACGTTCCCGGCCTCCATGAGGACAGACCGGCTAGTGATCGAGAAGACGTACCACGCGTACGACAGCTTCTTCCGGCGCGATGCCCTTCACCTTCACGCGGACAAAATCACCTATCGTCATCTAGCCCTGCTGGTTGCCAGCGTGCTGTTCTCCCAGGACATCGGGCAGGTCGTCCTCCTGCTCGATCATCCGGCGTCAGCCATCCGCCGCATCGTGGTTCGCACGTATGCTCAGGGCGGCGCAGGTCAACCTGGCTTTCACTCCCGACCCTTTGCTCTCAA